>JBIOUO010000561.1:0-5706 GCA_044867195.1 Ilumatobacteraceae bacterium | reverse complement strand
CGCCCTCGTCGTGGTGCTCGAGGACGTAGATCACCGTGCGGTCGAAGTTGGGGTCCTCGAGTGGCGGCGTGGCGAGGAGCAGCCGGCCCTTGGTGGGTGGGCTCCCGTTCATCGGCTCCATTGTGCCCGTCCACCGAACGCTCGGGGCACCACGCCTGCGGTTGCATGTCCATGCATATCGGCGTATTGTCATGCGATGGCCTACCGAGCCGGGATCGTCGGGGCGTCGGGCTACACGGGCGCCGAACTGCTCCGGCTGCTCGCCGGCCACCCCGGCGTCGACGTCGCCGTGGCGACCGCCGACACGCAGGCGGGCGGCATGGTCAGCGACCTCTACCCGTCACTCGCCGCGGCATATCCGGCGCTGGAGCTGACGACGTTCGACCTCTCGGCGGTGGACGGCCTCGACGTCGTGTTCCTCGGCCTCCCGCACCAGGCGTCGATGGCGCTGGCTCCGCAGCTGGTCGCCCGCGTCGGCTGTGTCGTCGATCTCTCCGCCGCGTACCGCCTCAAGGACGCCGCCCTCTACGCGCGCTGGTACGGGTTCGACCACGACGAACCGGACCTCTTGGCGGAGGCGGTCTACGGCCTGCCCGAGCGCCATCGTCGCGCGCTGGCCGGCGCCCGCCTGGTCTCCACGCCGGGGTGCTACGTCACAGCGGCGACGCTCGCGCTGGCGCCGCTGCTCGATGCCGGACTGCTTGATCGCACCGGCGTCATCGTCGACGCTGCCAGCGGCGCGTCGGGCGCAGGCAGGGCGGCCAAGGCGGACACCACGTTCTGCGCGGTCGACGAGAGCTTCGCCGCCTACGGGCTGCTCGACCACCGCCACACGCCAGAGATCGAGCAGAACCTGGGCGCCCAGGTGCTGTTCACGCCGCATCTGGCGCCGATGAACCGAGGCATCCTGGCGACGTGCTACGCCCGGCCGGCGGCGGGCGCCACGCTGTCGACGGACGTGGTGCTCGACGCGCTGCGCGACGCCTATGCCGCCGAGCCGTTCGTGGTGGTCACCGACGGCTCGCCGTCCACCAAGGCGACGCTCGGCTCGAACAGCGTCCACGTCACGGCCCGCTATGACGACCGCACCGGCACTGTGCTGGCGATCGCCGCGCTCGACAACCTGACCAAGGGTGCGTCCGGCGGCGCCCTCCAGTCGGCCAACGTCGCCTTCGGTCTCGACGAGACGCTCGGGCTGCCGCTCGTCGGCGTGGCCCCGTGAGCTGCCGTCCGCTCCGTTGGAGGGTTTGCGGCAGGGGGGACCCACGGGAAACCCTCCGACGGGCGGAAACACTCCAATGGGGGCAGGGGTGACCGTCGCTGCCGACGAGCGGTCGGTCGCCCACGTCCTCGTGGAGGCGCTGCCGTACATCCGGCGCTTCGCCGGCAAGACGGTGGTCGTCAAGTACGGCGGCAATGCCCTCGCCGGGACGACCGAGCACGAGGCCCTCGACGTCTTCGCTGAAGACATCGTGCTGATGCACCTCGTCGGCCTGCGTCCCGTCGTCGTCCACGGCGGGGGACCGCAGATCAGCGACCTGATGGCCCGCCTCGGCAAGACGGCCGAGTTCCGCGACGGGTTGCGCGTCACCGACGCCGAGACGGTCGACATCGCCAGGATGGTGCTGATCGGCCAGGTCAACCCGCAGCTCGTCACGGCGATCAACCTCCACGGCGACTACGCCGTGGGCGTGAGCGGCGAGGACGCCGGCCTGATCCGGGCCACGCCGCGGGACCCCGCGCTCGGCTTCGTCGGCGACATTGCCCGCATCAATCCGGCGATCCTGCGCGAGCTGCTCGCCGACGAGTTCATCCCGGTCGTCGCCACGATCGGCACCGACGATCAGGGCCAGGCCTACAACATCAACGCCGACGTCGTCGCCGGCGCGATCGCCGAGGCGCTGGGGGCGGAGAAGCTCGTGTACCTCACCGACATCGAGGGGCTGCGGCGCGACGTCGTCGACCCGGCCACCCTGATCCGCCAGACCACGGCCGACGAGCTCGCCGCGCTCGTCGCCGACGGCACGATCACCGGCGGCATGATCCCGAAGGTCACCAGCTGCATCCAGGCCGTGCGCAACGGTGTCCACCGGGCGCACATCCTCGACGGCCGCGTCGCCCACGTGCTGCTGCTCGAGATCTTCACCGACGCCGGGATCGGCACGATGGTGTCTCTCGTGGGGGGGGAAGGAAACCTTCCCCCCCACGGGCCCCCCCACGGCCCCCCCCATCGAGTGGAGCTCCGGTCGGCCGAGCAGGTCGGCCGATCCTCGCACCGAAGCCATCGCAGGCGGTGTCGGTACCGACACCGCCGGAACAGGAGGGCTCGCATGAGCACCGGGGCCGCGCACGCGTTCGACACCGCCGGTCTCACGACCTGCCCGTTCATGCCGGTGTTCGCGCCGCCACAGGTGATGTTCGTGCGCGGTGCGGGCACTGAGCTGTGGGACAGCGAGGGCAAGCGGTACCTCGACTTCCTCGGCGGGCTCGCCGTGATCGGGCTCGGCCACGCCAACCCGGTCGTCGCCGACGCCATCTCGGCCCAGTCGCGCGAGCTGCTCCACGTGAGCAACCTGTTCGCCAACCCGGTGGCGACGCGTGCGGCGATGGAGATCGAGCGGCTGCTGGCAGAGGAGACCGGCCAGCTCGGCCAGATCTTCTTCACCAACTCGGGCGCCGAGGCCGTGGAGTGCGCGCTGAAGCTGGCCCGCAAGCACGGTGGTCGCGGCCGCCACGTCGTGGTCAGCACGCTCGGCAGCTTCCACGGCCGGACGCTCGCCGCGCTTGCGGCAACCGGCCAGCCGAGCAAGCACGAGCCGTTCCAGCCGATGCCGGAGGGATTCCACCACGTCGCGTGGGGCGACGCCGACGCCGTCGACAAGGCCGTCGACGCCACCGTCGCCGCCGTGCTCGTCGAGCCGGTGCAGGGTGAGGGCGGCGTCAACGTCGCCCCGCCGGGCTACCTGGCGGCAATCCGCGAGATCTGCGACGCCACGGGGGCACTGATGATGGTCGACGAGATCCAGACCGGCTTCGCCCGCACCGGCCGCTGGTTCGGCTTCCAGCACGACGGCGTGCGGCCCGACGTCGTGACGCTGGCCAAGGCGATGGGCAACGGGATGCCGGTGGGGGCGTGCTGGGCGCGCGTCGACGTCGCTGCGGCGTTCGAGCCCGGCGACCACGGCAGTACCTACAGCGGCACCGCGATCGCCACCGCCGCGGTCAACGCCGTGATCACCGAGATGCGCCGCCTCGATGCCCCCGCCCTCGCGGAACGGCAGGGCGCCCGGCTCGCCGCCGGCCTCGACGCGCTGACCAGCGTCGTCAGCGTGCGCGGCCGGGGTCTGCTGCTGGCCGCCGAGCTCGACGGCCACGACGCGCGGGAGGTCTACCGCCAGCTGCTTGCCGACGGGCTGATCACCAACGCCGTCACGCCGACGGCATTGCGCTTCGCCCCGCCGCTGACAGTGAGCGACGACGAGATCGACCAGGCGTTGACGATGATCGGCAAGGCACTGGCGTGAGGCCGGTCCGCCACTTCCTGGAGGTCACCGATCTCGCGCCTGACGAGGTTCGTGCCGTCCTCGACCTCGCCAACCTGCCTCCCGCCGCCCTCGGCCGGCCGCTGGACGGCCTCGGGGCGGCGTTGATCTTCGAGAAGCCGTCCACCCGCACCCGGCACTCGATGGAGATGGCGGTCGTCCAGCTCGGTGGCCACCCGGTGTACACGCACGGCGACGAGATCGGCATCGATGAGCGGGAGTCGGCGGAGGACATCGTGCTGATCCTGCAGGGCTACCACGCGCTGCTGGCGGCCCGTGTGTTCGCCCACGAGTTGGTGGTGCGCATGGCCACCGTCGCCGACGTTCCCGTCGTCAACATGCTGTCCGATCACGCCCATCCGCTGCAGGCGCTGGCGGACGCGCTGACGATGGAGCGGGTGCTCGGACCGCTGGCCGGGCGCACCATCGCCTGGGTCGGCGACTACAACAACGTCGCCCGCTCGTTGGGGGAGGTGGGGGCGATGCTCGGCGCCCACCTGCGCTACGCCTGCCCGGTCGGCTATCACGCCGACGACGCCGAGGTCGAGCGGCTGGCGCTGCTCGGGGCGGCCAGCGTCGAGGTCGGCCACCGGCCAGCGGACGCGGTGCGCGGCGCCGACGCCGTTCACGCCGACACCTGGGTCTCGATGGGCCAGGACGAGGAGAAGGCGAGCCGCAAGCAGGCGTTCGAGGGGTTCACCGTCGACGCCGAGCTGATGTCCCTCGCCGCGCCCGGCGGCGTGTTCATGCACTGCCTGCCCGCGTACCGCGGGATCGAGGTGACGGCCGACGTCATCGACGGCCGGCGCAGCGTGGTGTTCGAGCAGGGTCACAACCGCCTCCACTCAGCACGCGCCCTGCTCGCGTTCTTGTTGGGAGTGCGACCGTGAGCGTGGGGCGGTGAGCCTGAAGCAGCGACGGCAGCAGGCGATCGGGCGATTGATCGGCCAGCATCCGATCGCCAGCCAGCCCCAGCTGCTCGACCTCCTCGGCGCCGAGGGCATCACGGCCACCCAGGCCACCGTCTCGCGTGATCTCGAGGAGCTCGGCGTGATCAAGGTCAGAGTGGCCGGCGGCCAGTCGGTCTACGCCCTGCCCGAGTTGGAGACCGAGCGGTTCGTGCCGTTCGACCAGCTCCGGCGCGTGCTGGGCGAGTGGGTCGGTGAGGTGGCCGTATCGGCGAACATCGTCGTCATGCGCACCCCTCCGGGCTGCGCCCATGTGGTCGCGTCGGCGCTCGATCGCGGCGGGGTCGAGGGGCTGCTCGGAACCGTCGCCGGCGACGACACCCTGCTCTGCGTCGCCGCCGAGTCGACGAGCGGAGCGGCGCTCGCCGGCCGGTTGCGGGCGCTCGCCGGGCTCACCGCTGACGGCGACGATGGCTGAGGACTCGAATCCACCGGCGCCGAGAGGCGCCACGCTGTGGCAGGGGCGCTTCGCCGGCGGGCCGTCCGACGCCCTGCTCGCCTACACAGTCAGCCTGCCGTTCGACCGCCGGCTGTGGGCCGACGACATCGCCGGCTCGCACGCCCACGTCGGCGGCCTCGCCCGCGCCGGGCTGCTGACCGACACCGAGGCCGACACGATCCGCGACGCCCTCGCCCAGGTCGCCGCCGAGCTGGCGAGCGGCGCGTTCACGTTCGCCGCCAGCGACGAGGACATCCACACCGCCGTCGAGCGGCGAGTGACCGAGCTGGCTGGTGCCGTCGGCGGCAAGCTGCACACGGCCCGCAGCCGCAACGACCAGGTCGCCACCGACCTGCGGCTGTGGTGCAAGCGCGAGCTGCGCGAGGTCGCCCGGCTGGTCATCGCCCTCGAGGACGTGCTACTGGGCCGCGCCGAGGGGGCGGGCGGCGTCTACCTGCCTGGCTACACCCACGTCCAGCGCGCCCAGCCCGTGCTGCTGGCCCACCACCTGCTCGCCCATGGCTGGGCGTTCGCCCGCGACGTCGACCGGCTGGTGGCCACGGTCGACCGACTCGACGTGTCGCCGCTCGGTGCCGGCGCGCTGGCCGGGACGTCGCTGCCGCTCGATCCGGCGGCGACGGCGGCCGCGCTCGGGTTCAGGGACGTGTTCGCCAACTCCCTCGACGCGGTGAGCGACCGTGACTTCGTCGCCGAGGCGCTGTTCGACCTCGCCCTCCTCGGCGTCCACCTCGCCCGC
>JBIOUO010000560.1:0-2137 GCA_044867195.1 Ilumatobacteraceae bacterium | reverse complement strand
TCGTCGGCCTCGCGCACGAACATCGCCGTGCGCTCGGCTGGTGTGTGCAAGGCGATCGCGCGGATGTCGTCCCCACGCTCGACGCGCAGCTCGCGCACGGCGTTGACGAGCCGCATCGCCGCTTCCCCGCGATTGACGACTGCGATCCGGCGGAGCCCCCGATCCATCACCCCCGGATCGTAGGACCGGTTCACGGCCCGCTCGCGCAACCGGTCGCGATGTCTGGACGATGAGGGTTGAGCGGCGGGACAGTCAGCTTTAGAACCAGGTGTTGCACCACGGGGGGACGGGGCCGGCGAGGAGCGTCGCCAGCCGGTCGACCGCGCCCGGCGTCTGCTCGTCGAGCCACCCGGAGCGCCACATCGTGCGCAGCGACGTGCCGCCGAGCGACGCTGCCCCGAGCGCGGCGACCGGCACAGTGACGTCGGCCGCCGCCGTCGTCGGGACGCAGGTCGCTCCGGCCGGCGAGGCGTCGAGCTCGAACCGCCCAGCGGCGAAGCCGAGCGTGTCGACCACCTCGAGCGTCACCGTGCCCGTCGCCGTGTACGCCCGCGCCACCAGCAACCCCGGCACGTCGAGCGGGCGCACCCAGATGAAGTCGTTGTGTGCCACCTGCTTGGCCATCCTGGCATCGGCCAGCAGCCACGGCAGCAGCTCGTCGGTTGGGCGGTCGCCAGCCTTGATCTCGGTGATCCAGTCGACTTCGGCAAGGAACCGCCACAGCCGGGCTTCGGCGCGCGGCGTCGTGGCGAGCAGCTCGGCGACCTCGACCCGGCCGTTCGGGCGCATCTCGTTCCAGTCGCGCTTGATCGTGTACGACGCGTAGCCGTCGACGCCACCGCCCTCGCCGGTGCACACCACGCGGAAGCCCTCCCACGGCTTGTCCTCGGGCGCCCGTCGGAGGTCGGCATACACGTCCCAGTCGAGGTCGTTGCGGCTGATCATGCCCGGCCGCATTGCCCGCACGCGCGCGAACACGGCCGGCGCCTCCTTGCGGTAGGCCGCGTTATCGACGAACTGGACGTCGCCCTCCCCCGCCTCCACGAATCGGGCGGTGCGGACGTCGAACTGCCATGACGTCGAGCTCACCGCCGGTCCGTAGCCGAAGCGGCCGTAGATCGGGTACTCGGCGGCGATCAGGATGTCGGCCACCTCTCCACGGTCGCTGCTCTCGGCGAGGTCGCGCGTGATCATCGTCGTCAGCAGCCCGCGCCGGCGGTGGGTGGCCTGGCTCGTCACGGCCGATACGCCACCGACGGGCAGGTACGTGCCGCCAGGCATCGTGAGCTCGAGCGGGAACGACTGCAACGTGGCGACGATCTCGGGTCCGTCGAACGTGGCCAGGCAGCGGTCCCAAGGCTCACACGTGTCGCGGGACCACTGGTCGTCCTCCACCGTGTCGGCGTGGAGGAACCCCGCGCGTATGGCGCGCCGGAAGGCACTCGACTCGTCGGGCGTGATCGCGCGCAGCTCGAGGCTCACACCGCCGACCGTAGGCGGCGAGCGGTCACCGAATGACGTTGATTGTGACCGCGTTGCTGGTGCTGCCGGCGTAGTCGGCCGTGTCGAACGGGACGAACGTCGCGGTGAACGTGTGGGCCCCCAGGCTCAGGGTGCGCGGCACGGCGTACAGCGACAGCCCGAAGATCATCCCCGCCCGCGACACGACCCGGTCGCCGTCGCGGAACTCGATGTAGCCGCGTGGCACCTGGCCGTTGTTCAGCCCGGTGGCCGAGATCAGCAGCGTCGGCACCCGGGTGCCAGCCCGCTGCGTGGCTCGGGTCGAGGCGAGCACGGTGGTCGACATCGCCTTCTCGATCGTGATCGTCACCGGCGCCGACTCCGAGCCGTTCACGACACCAGGCATCCCCATGTAGTGGGCGGTGACCGTCAACGCACCGGCTGGCTGGTTGGCGGGCAGCGTGAACGTCGCCTTGCCGTCGGCCAGCACGATCGTCGCCAGTTCCGTGCCGTCCGCCGAGACGAACTGGACGGACCCGGTCGGCGTCGTGCCTGCTGGCAGGCCGGACGACGTCACGCTGGCCGTGAGCGTGACGCGCTCGTTCGATCCGTACACCTGGGTGAGTGCGCTCGCCGCCAGGTCGGTCTTGGACGAGGCGAGCAAGCTCACGAGCGG
>JBIOUO010000559.1:0-2371 GCA_044867195.1 Ilumatobacteraceae bacterium | reverse complement strand
CCGACGTACGCCCGCACGAGGGCGAGGCGCTCGGCGGCCCCCAGCCGGGCGACGCGGTCGAGGAGCTGGTGCTCGGGGAGGTTGGAGTGGGGGTAGCAGATCGCCGCCAGGAGCTTGTCCTCGGCGTCGGGATCCCAGTCGACGAGCGTGACGGTCTCGGCCGGCGCCGGCGGCTCGCCGGCCAGGAGGGAGTCGACCAGCTCGGCGGTGCGGCGACGCGTCGTCGCGAGGTAGCTGCTCCAGCGCCCGCCGCGCTCGGCGATGTCGACGCGACGCAGGAAGCTCGGGATCACCTTGCGTAGCTCGTGGAGCATCAGCTCGCCGTAGTCGCGCGCCTCGGGCAAGGGGTGAGCGCGGAGCCGCAGCAGCAGCGCCTCGAACGCCTGGCCACTGCCGTAGATGCCCACGTTGGAGAGCGCGGCAGCGGGGAGCATGCCGCGGGAGGCGTCGAGCGCTTTGGCGCGGGTCGCCTGGCGGAAGACGAAGTCGCTGTCATCGGGGTGCCGTTCCACGGTCTCGCGCACGTGGTCGGTCACGGTCGCGAGCACCTGGCTGTAGGCGTCGAAGAGGCGATCCATATCGCCGACGTAACGGGTGCCGAGCCGGCTGGCCAGGATCGCGGGGTCGCGGAAGAAGCGGTAGCGGCCGCCGAGGCGGTTGTCGTAAGCGATGTAGCGGGTGCTCTGCTCGAGGTAGCTCATCAGACGTCCCCGCTCGAGCACTTTGGTCAGGATGTTCGAGGCCTGCTCGCATGCCAGGTGGACGCCGCCGAGCTGGGCGACGGAGTCGTCGCCGTACTCGACGAACACCCGCTCGTAGAGCTCCTCGGCGCGGCGCAGGCCGACCGTGGCGTCGATCGTGTGATCGCCGGAGATGTCGAGGTCACCGACGAACTCGTCGAGGAAGAGCCGGCGCAGGCTCTTCGGGCTGCGGCTGTAGCGGGCGAACAGCGCGCCCTTGACGACCTCGGGCAGGTTCACGAGCGCGAACACGGGGCCGTCGAGGTTCGTGAAGTACCGCCGCAGGACGTCGGCTTCGTCGGCGGAGAACTCCTCCGGGACGTAGGCGGTCACGGCGGGCCACTCTAGGAGAGCCATGTCCCCGTCCCCTGGGACCACTCAGGCCGCGTTTGTGCGCTGCCGCTCGCGTGGGCGGGCGCTGGTGCGCGAACATGACGTGGCGGGTCGGGCCCGACGTGGTGGCCGGGGGCGGGGTCGTTGCGTTTGTGCGCTGGCGCTCGTGTGGGTGGGCGCTGGTGCGCGAACGCGAAGAACAGCTCGATGTCAGTGACGGAGGACGATCTTGCCGAGCTGCTCGCCGGCCTCCAGCCGGGCGAGGGCGGCTGGGTACTCGTCGAGCGGGAAGACCTCGTCGACCTGGATGTCGAGGCCCTTGTCGACCAGCGTGGTCAGCTCGGCGAACTCCTGGTAGCTGCCCATCGATGAGCCGATGATCTCGAACTGCTTGAAGAACAGCCGAGGCAGGTTGACCTCCACGGTCGTGCCGGACGTTCCCCCGCACACCACCAGCCTGCCGCCGGGCTTCAGCGAGCGCACCGACTTCGCCCACGTCGCCCGCCCGACGCTCTCGATCACCACGTCGGCCTGCACCGGCCACCGGTCGGCATCCGAGTCGATCGCCGCCGCCGCACCCATCGCCACCGCCTGCGCCCGCTTGGACTCGCTGCGGCTCGTCGCCACGACCTCGGCACCGAGGTGCCGGGCGATGGCCAGCGCGGCACACGATACCCCCGACCCGACGCCCACCACCAGCACGGTCTGCCCCGCCCGCAGCCGCGCCCGGCGCAGCATCCGGTACGCCGTCAGGGCCACCAGCGGGTAGGCGGCACACTCCTCCCACGAGCGCCCCGCAGGGCGGCGCACGACATTGCGTGCCGGCGCGGTGGCCAGCGTGGCGTGGCCGCCCCATGTGTGCTCACCCCAGATCTCGAAGCCCGGCCCCATCGGGCTGTCGTTGCCGAGGGCGACGATGTCCGGGATCGGTGAGACTGCCGGGTTGACCACGACCTCGTCGCCGGCGGCGACGGCCCGTACGGCCGATCCGACCTCCTCGACGATGCCGGCTGCGTCGCACCCAGGCACGTGCGGAAGCGGCGGCTTCGGCATCCCCCGCTGGAGCCACAGGTCCATGTGGTTGAGCGCACTCGTCACGACCCGGACCCTGACGTCGTCGGGCGCCAGCATCGGCGGGTCGATCGACCCCCACCGGTACGCGCCGGGTGACTCGTCCAGGATCCAGGCGTCCAACGGCATCCTCCTCAGACGTGGACTGTGGCTCCGTCGGGCTCGACGGTGACGCGCAGCGAGCGTACGGTCCCCCGCGCGACGCCGTCCACCCACAGCCGAAGCGG
>JBIOUO010000558.1:0-3540 GCA_044867195.1 Ilumatobacteraceae bacterium | reverse complement strand
TGCACCTCGGCGCGGCGCAGGCCGTGCTCCTGGGCGGCCTTGGCGGCCCGCTCGGCGGCGAGCTGGGCGGCGAACGGCGTCGACTTGCGCGAGCCCTTGTAGCCGACTCCCCCCGACGACGCCCAGGCGATGACGTTGCCCTCGGTGTCGGTGATCGAGACGATCGTGTTGTTGAACGAGCTCTTGATGTGCACCACGCCAGTGGTGACGTTCTTGCGGTCGCGGCGGCGAGGGCGGCGGCCCCCTGGCTTCGGCTTGGCCATCGCTTACTTCCTCACGGCCTTCTTCTTGTTGGCGACGGTGCGCTTGGGACCCTTGCGGGTGCGGGCGTTGGTGTGGGTCCGCTGACCCCGGACCGGCAGCCCCTTGCGGTGGCGGATGCCCTGGAAGCAGCCGATCTCGATCTTCCGCTTGATGTCCTGCTGCACGTCGCGGCGCAGGTCACCCTCGATGCGCAGGTTCTCGTCGACGTACGCCCGGATGCGCGACACCTCCTCGTCGGTGAGCGCCGAGACCTTGGTGTCGGGGTCGAGTCCGAGGTCGGCGCACAGCTTCTGCGACGTCGGCTTGCCGATGCCGAAGATGTAGGTGAGCGAGATCTCCAGCCGCTTCTCGCGGGGGATGTCGACGCCGGCGATGCGTGCCATCTGCTGCTCCCTTTCTCAGCCCTGGCGCTGCTTGTGGCGCGGGTTCTCGCAGATCACCATGACCCGACCGTGCCGGCGGATGACCTTGCACTTCTCGCACATCTTCTTCACGCTGGGTCGGACCTTCACGGCTGCCTCTGCTTCGACTGGCTGATCAGACTGGTGATCACTTGTAGCGATACGTGATGCGACCCCGGGTGAGGTCGTAGGGGGTGAGCTCAACCTGCACCTTGTCCCCTGGCAGGATGCGGATGTAGTGCATCCGCATCTTCCCGGAGATGTGCGCCAGGACCTTGTGGCCATTGTCCAGCTCGACGCGGAACATGGCGTTGGGGAGCGACTCCAGGATCGTGCCCTCCAGCACGATGGCGTCTTCCTTGGGCTTGGGCAGGGTGGACTCCTCACCTGGGGAGGGGCTGGGGCCACGAGGGTCATGACCCACGGTGGCCGAGCACGGACGAACGGAACGAGCGGCCTGCGGTCAGGCCGGGGATCAATGGTACCGGCCCGGCACCTCAACGCCAATCGGGTGCTGACGAGGCACCCGCCGGCTACACCTTGGCGCCGTCGATCGACGCCGTGAGCCGGCGGAACACGTCGTCGGGGTGGCCGACGCCGTCGACGACGACCAGGCGCTCCTGCTTGTCGTAGTACTCGATGAGCGGCGCGGTCTGACTCTCGTACAGGTCGAGCCGGCGGTTGACGGCGTCTGGCGTGTCGTCATCGCGCTGCATCACGTCGCCGCCGCACACCTCGCAGATCCACGGCTGGCGCTCGAGCCCGGTGGCGGTGTAGTTGGTGCCGCAGTCGCGGCACACCCGTCGAGCGGAGATGCGGGCCAGCACGACCTCGCGCGGCACGTCGAGGTCGACGACGACCTGGATCGGCCGCTCCTCGGTGATTCGGTCGAGCGCCGCAGCCTGGGCAACGGTGCGCGGAAAACCGTCGAGGATGTAGCCCCGCGTCTGGGCGTCGGGCCGGCGCAGCCGCTCGTCGACGATGCCGATCATGATGTCGTCGCCGACCAGGCCGCCGGAGTCCATGACCGCCTTGGCCATCAGCCCCAGTTCGGTGCGCTCGCGCACGGCCGCTCGCAGCATGTCGCCCGTCGAGATGTGCGGCACGACGTAGTGGCGCGACAGCCGGACGCACTGCGTGCCTTTGCCGGCGCCTTGCCGGCCGAGCATGATGAGCCGCGCCCCGGGGATCACCGAGTCGAGGGCCTACTTCAGGAAGCCTTCGTAGTTGCGCAACATGAGCTGGCTGTCGATCTGGCGCATCAGCTCCAGCGCCACGCCGACGGCGATGAGGATGCTCGTGCCGGCGAACCCGAACGTGTTGATGCCCGCCCCCCAGACGAGCAGGTAGGGGAGGATGGCGATGACGGCGATGAACACGGCGCCGGGCAGCGTGATCCGGTTGACGACCTTGGCCAGGTAGCGCTCGGTCTGCGGGCCCGGGCGGACGCCAGGGATGAAGCCGCCCTGGCGGCGGATCTGGTCGGCCTGGCGCACGGGATCGAAGGCGATCGAGTTGTAGAAGTAGGCGAAGCCGATGATCAACAGACCGAACAGCGACATGTAGACCAGGTTCTGGCTGTTGATGATGTACTTGTCGACGAACTCGGCGATCTGCCCACGGAAGCCCTCGCCGCTGCCGAGCACGTTGGAGAAGATCACCGGCAGCAGCAGGATCGAGCTGGCGAAGATGATCGGAATGACGCCGGACTGGTTGACCTTCAGCGGGATGTAGGTGTTCTGCCCGCCGTACATCCGGCGCCCGACCACGCGCTTGGCGAACTGCACGGGGATCCGCCGCTGCCCGAGCTCGACGAACACCACGGAGACGATGATCGCCAGCGTCAGCAGCACGATCAGCACGAACCAGAACCACTTGTTGACGGCGATGATCGAGTAGTACCCGTAGGGCAGCCCCGACACCACCGAGGCGAAGATGATCATCGACATCCCGTTGCCGACGCCGCGCTGGCTGATCAGCTCGCCCATCCACATCAGCAGGGCGGTCCCGGCGACCAAGGTGGGGATGATGAGGTAGGCCCGGGGCCACAGGCCGTCGGGCAGCAGCGGCACGCTCGGCGCCTGGCGGGCGGCGGAAAAGAACGCCGTGCCCCGCCCGGTGCCGAAGATGAACACCAGGCCGGTGGCCTGCAGTGTGGCGAGGCCGATCGTCACGTACCGCGTGTACTGGGTGATCTTGCGCTGGCCGACTGCGCCCTGCTGCTGCAGCTCCTCCAGCTTGGGGATGACCACGCCGAGGATCTGCATGATGATGCTCGCCGTGATGTAGGGCATGATCCCGAGGGCGAACACCGAGAAGCTCTTGAACCCACCCCCGGAGAACAGGTTCAGGAAGCCCAGCGCACCCTGCGAGGTGGCTGCCGATCGCAGCTGGTCGACCGCCAGCGGATCGATCCCCGGGACGCGCAGGGCGACACCGAACCGGTACACAGTGATCATCGCCACGGTGAACAGGACCTTGTTCCGCAGGTCCGGGATCTTGAAGACGTTCTTCAGGTTTGCGAGCAACGGATCGGCGCCTTCAGATTCTGCGTGCGATGGACCGGCCTCGGCGCCACGGCTGTGGCGGTGGGGCTAACGGTTCGTGAACTGGTTCCCTCGTGCGGGAGGTCGACCCGCTTTGCCCTCTCCCCGGAAGGGCAGCGGCACCAGCGTCACGGTACCCCCTGCCGACGTGATCGCCGCCTCGGCGGCCCGCGACACGGCGTGGACCTCGACGTCGACCTTGGCGGTCAGCTCGCCGCGGCCGAGGATCTTGATGTAGTCGGTGCGCCGGGCGAGCCCGTGGGCGACGAGAGCCGCCTGATCGACGACGCCGTCGACCTGCCCGGCGAGCTCGCCGAGCGTGTCCAGGT
>JBIOUO010000557.1:0-3140 GCA_044867195.1 Ilumatobacteraceae bacterium | reverse complement strand
ACTACGACGCGCTCGGTGCCGAGGTCGTGCTCGCCAACACCTACCACCTGATGCTGCGCCCCGGTGCCGACGTGGTGGCCCGCCTCGGCGGGCTCGGGCGGTTCAGTGGGTGGGACGGGATCACGCTCACCGACAGCGGCGGGTTCCAGGTGTTCTCGCTGCAACCCGCGGTCGACGACGACGGCGTCACGTTCCGCAGCGTCTACGACGGCTCGACCCACCGCCTGACGCCGGAGTCGGCCGTCGCGGTGCAGGAGCTGATCGGCGCCGACATCCAGATGGCGCTCGACGTGTGCCCGCCGCTGCCCAGCCCGCCCGCCGTGATCGACCTCGCCGTCGATCGCACAGCGGCGTGGGCCGCGCGTGCTCGGGCGACCCACCGCCGCGCCGACCAGGCGCTGTTCGGGATCGTGCAAGGCGGGACCGACGAGGCGCGGCGGGCCGAGAGCGCCAAGCGCACGGTCGATCTCGACTTCGACGGCTACGGGATCGGCGGGCTCAGCGTCGGCGAGACGCGGGCCGAGATGCTGGCCGCGCTGGCAGCCGCCGTCGCCCACCTGCCAGCCGAACGCCCGCGCTACCTGATGGGCGTCGGCGATCCCGCTGGGCTGGTGGAAGCGGTGGCCGCCGGCGTCGACCAGTTCGACTGCGTGCTGCCGACTCGCCTCGGACGCCACGGAACGGTCCTCACTGCGGCCGGCAAGGTGCACATCAAGGCCGCCCGCCACGGCGCCGAGGACGAGCCGCTCGACCCGACGTGCCCGTGTCCCGTCTGCGCACGCCACAGCCGGGGCTTCCTGCGCCACCTCGCCGCGGTCGGCGAGCCGTCGGCGGCACGGCTGGTGACGCTGCACAACCTCGCCTGGACGCTGGAGCTGATGCGCCGGATCCGGGCCGCCATCGTCGACGGCACCTTCGACGACCTGCGCCGGGAGGTCCTCGAGGTCTGGTCCTGACGGCCGTCCCGCCCAGAACGCGGGTTGGAACGATTCCCGCCCAGATTCGGGGGTTCAGGTCAGCACGGGGCGACCGGGACGGGCGCTGACCTCGTTGGAGTATGCCGACTCGCCGGCCGCGTTGAACGCCTTGAGCCGGTACGTGTACAGCGTCGGGATGAGACCGGCGTCGAGGAAGCCGCGCTGGTTGGGCCCGGTGGTCGCGATCACCTCGAACCCTGCCGTCCCCACACTGCGCTCGATCCGGAACCCGTTCTCGTCGCCGCTGTTGTCGTTCCACTGCAGCGTGATCTCGAGCGGCCCGCTGGTCGCCACCAGGTTCGACGGCGGGGCCGGCGGCGCCCCGCCACCGCCTCCGTTGCCGCCTGGCACCGTGACGCTGGCGGTGTTCGAGGACGGCGAGTCGCCGTTGCCGTTGAACGCGAGCACGCGGTAGCCGTACGTCGCCCCGGCGACTGTCGAGCCGTCGAGGAAGCTGGTGACGTTGGCGCCGAGCATGGCGACCGTCGCCCAGGCGCCAGAGGCACCGGGGCTGCGTTCGAGGCGGAAGCCCTGCTCGACGGCGCTGTTGTCCGTCCAGCTGACTGCCACCCGCGAGCCCACCACCGTGGCGACGAGGTTGCTCGGCGCGTTGGGGATGAGCTCCAACCCGGGCTGGGCGATCGAGACGTTGGCGACGTTCGAGTACGCCGACTCGCCGCTGGCGTCGAACGCCTTGACCCGGTAGCTGTACAGGCCACTCCAGACGGGGTCGACGAACGTCGTCACGTTGGGGCCGGTGGTGCCGATCGGGGCGAACGGCGCCAGGCCGATCTGTGGCCGCCGCTCGACCTTGAAGCCGGACTCGCCGCCGCTGTTGTCGGTCCAGCTCACGCTGACCTGGGTGCCGGCCGGCGACGCGGTCAGGTTGCTCGGCGCCGCCAGCGTCGTGCTCCCGTTGACCACGAACGGCTGCCCGCTCACCGCCGTGGCCACCGGCGTCGTCACCCGGATCGGGCCGGTCGTCGCGCCCTGCGGAACGATGGCGATCAGCTCGAGCTGGGACACGATCTGCACCGCAGCTTCGGTCTGGTTGAACAGCACGACTGTGTCGCTCGTCGCCAAGTTGGTGCCGCGGATCGACACCGGCGTCCCGACCGGCCCGCTGGGCGGGGCGAACGAGGTGATCGTGGGCGCGCTCGCGGCGGTGACCGTCGCGCACGCCTCGTTGGACGCCGGAGAGTCCGCTGACGAGCTGAACGACCGCAACCGGTAGCAGTACTGAACGCCGGCGATCACTCCGCCGTCGAGGAACGTGGTGACGTTGGCGCCGAGCGTCCGGTACGGCTCGTACGCGCCGAAGCCGGTCCTGCGCTCGAGCTTGAAGCCGGTGTCGTTCGAGCTGTTGTCGCTCCACGACACGCGGATCTGCGACCCCTCGGCGGCGGCCGTGACGTTGCTCGGCGCGGCGGGCCCGGTGGCGATCGTGAAGATCGGCCCGTTGACCGTCGTGCCGTCGTTGACGACCAGCGTCAGCGGACCGCTGGTCGCGGCGGTGGGAACGATGGCTCGGATCAACGTCGGGGTGGCCGTGAACACGGCGTCGACCCCGTTGAACAGCACCCGCACGATCCGGTCGAGGTTGCTGCCTGAGA
The DNA here is from genome assembly GCA_044867195.1 of Ilumatobacteraceae bacterium. Classification (GTDB taxonomy): domain Bacteria; phylum Actinomycetota; class Acidimicrobiia; order Acidimicrobiales; family Ilumatobacteraceae; genus JALZMG01. The sequence continues at coordinate 550 of JBIOUO010000557.1, read as the reverse complement.
TGTCGACCCTGGCGCCGGCCGAGCCCGCGGTGGGGACGACGGACGTGATGACCGGGGTGGCACTCATGCCAACGGTCGCGCAGGCCGTGTTCGACGGGTCGGCGTCGCCGACGCCGTTGAACGCGATCACCGTGTAGCAGTACGTGACGTTGGGCATGGGCGTCTCGTCGACCAGCGTCGTGGCGTTGGCGACAGCGCTGAAGATCGCCGTGTCGCCGTTGCTCGTGCGCTCGATGCGGAACCCGGTCTCGTTGTCGCTGTTGTCCTGCCACTGCAAGCGGATGCGCTTGTTCTGGGTCACGGTCGCGGTCAGGTTGCTGGCCGGGTTGGGTCGGATCGGGGCGCCGGTGAGGACGACGAAGTCGGCGGGGAACGGACCGGTGCTGTCGGTGCCTCCGTTGACGTCGACCACGCGGATCGGACCGGTGACGGCCATCATCGGCACGATGGCCTTGATCCGGTCGCGCCGCCGAGTGACGGGGTCGCGGAGCACCTCGAACTTGGCGGCCGGGATCCGCTGGCCTGGGTTGGGGCCCTTGAAGTTGACGCC
>JBIOUO010000556.1:0-2191 GCA_044867195.1 Ilumatobacteraceae bacterium | reverse complement strand
GGCGTGGCCACTCGAGGTCGTCAACGGGGAGCCGCTCGATCCGCACTTCGTCGCGGAGGAGATCGACGAGATCCGCGACGGCGTCGCTCCTGAGCTGTTCGCCGGCTTCAGCGAGGCGTCGTTCCCGGCGACGTCGCTGCCGGCGCTGGCGCGGTCGCCGCCGCCTACGACCGCGACCTGGTCATGGGTGAACGGGTGAGTCTCGCCCTGCGCGACCTGCTGTTCGAACGTGGCCTCAACGTCGCCGACCCAGCGGTGCTAGGGCGTGTCGCCGCCGACCACGACCTCGACGCTGACGCAATCGACGACGGACGGGTGCTCGACGAGCACGCCGACGGCGTCGCCCGCGGCGTCATCGGTTCACCGCACTTCTTCACCCCGACCGGCGGGTTCTTCTGCCCGGCGCTGGACGTGCACCGTGAAGCCGACGGCCACCTGCGCATCACCGCAGACCCGATCGGCTTCGCACGATTCATCGAAGTGTGCTTCGGTGAATCCGCCTGACGGGCGACGTGTCCGGCTGTCGCGCCTGACACGAGGAACTCACGCTCCGAACACGTGTTGAGCACAGGCTGCTGAAGCGCCCTACGGCGTTCCAGCCAAGCTGGCGGCCGAGCCGGCGCTGCATCGTTGGTTCCGGGCTCCGCCGGGGTGCGCCCGGTCGAGTTGGGTGCTCAGGCGAGTCGAGCGTCGAGGGCGGTGTTGCGGAACCAGGCCCGATTTCGTTGTCGACGTCGGGAGCTACTCTCAGTGTTCGGTGAGCCCAACGACGGCAGAACCGATTCCACGCCCCAGCGCAGGCTGGCCTCGCCATCGGCGCTGATCTTGATCGGCCCTTGACTTGCGCGCCCGGTGCCCGCTCGACACAGCCAGCCACTCGCGCCCGAATGAGGTTCCCCCCGTTTGACGGACATCTACCTTGAGGGCGATGAGCCCGGATTGGAGTGTCCATGTCAACGAGTAAGGGTTCCGGTCGGACGCGCCGGAAGTTCACCCCTGAGTTCAAAGCTGAGGTGGTCGCGATGGTCGAGGCGTCGGGCGGCAAGATCGCCCAGGTCGCTCGCGAGATGCGCCTGCATGACTCGTCGGTGGGGAACTGGGTCCGCGAGGCCCGCGAGGCCCGAGCCGGTGCGGCGCCGACCGCGGCCGAGCGCGCCGAGATCCGTGAGCTCAAGGCCGACCTCGAGCGGGTCAGAAGGGAGCGGGACATCTTGGGAAAAGCTGTCGCCTACTTCTCGGCGTCGCACCCGAAGAACGTGTGACCGCGATGTACACGTTCATCGCCGAGGAGCAGGCTGATCCTGCGTGCGACTGGTCCGTCACCGAGATGTGCCGGGTCCTGGAGGTGTCCCGGTCGGGGTTCTACGACTGGCAGACCCGCGGCCCGTCCCAGCGGGCGCTCGACGACGCCATGCTGGCCCGCGAGATCGAGCTGATCTGGATCGCGTCGGACGAGACCTACGGGGTCCCGCGGATGACCGCCTGGCTCGTGAAGCAAGGCTTCGAGGTCAACCACAAGCGTGTCGGGCGGATCATGCGTGAGCTGGGCCTCGAGGGCGAGTCCGGCCGGCGCCGGGTGCGCACCACAATCGTCGACAAGGCCGCGACCGCAGCGTCGGATCACGTCCGCCGGAACTTCGATCCGCCGGCTCCCGACGTCGTGTGGTGCGGCGACATCACGTACCTGCACACCGGTGAGGGCTGGCTCTACCTGGCGACCGTTATCGACTTGTTCTCACGACGCGTGATCGGCTGGGCCGCTGCGGATCACATGCGCACCGAACTCGTCGCCGACGCGCTCACCATGGCCGTCGCCACCCGGGGCGGCCACGTCGCCGGCGTGATCTTCCACACCGACCGCGGGTCGGTCTACACGTCACGCATGTTCGGTGAGCTGTGCGAGTCCCATCGCATCGTGCAGTCGATGGGCGCGACCGGGGTGTGTTGGGACAACTCGGTCGCCGAGAGCTGGTTCGGCACGATGAAACGCGAGCTTGCTCACCGCCGCCGGTGGGCCACCCGCGCCGACGCTCGTCGCGATCTGATCCGCTGGATCGAGGGCTGGTTCAACTCGCGCCGGCTGCACTCGTCGAACAACTACAACAGCCCCATCGACTGGGAGAACCTCTACTACCGTCGCGGTGACGGCATCGCCGCATAGCAACCCGTCCGCCAGACGGGGAGAACCTCA
>JBIOUO010000555.1:0-9805 GCA_044867195.1 Ilumatobacteraceae bacterium | reverse complement strand
GGCCGGACGGGGATCGCCCGGACGTTGAGGCGGTCGGTCGGCAATACGTCCGGCAGCAGCTCGCCGGGCGGCACCATCGTCGCGACCATATCCGCCGATCATACAACCATCGATCGTCACGATCAATACACGTAACAAGGTACGATCCCCGCGTGCCGGCGATGCGCCCGCTCAACGCCCGCTCACTCGTGCTGTCGGTGCTGCTGGGGCTCGATCCGCCGGTGCTGTCGGCGCGCGACCTGGTCGCCCTCGCCGACCTGTTCGGCATCGCCGGAGGCACGATGCGCACTGCCCTCTCACGGATGGTGGCCGCCGGCGAGGTGCGCAACGGTGACGACGGCTACCGGCTCGTGGGTCGGCTCCTCGAGCGCAAAGCGGCCCAGGACATCGGTCGGCAGCCGGCCCCCCGTGCATGGGACGGCACGTGGGTCGTCGCCATCGTCACCGCCGCCCGGAGGTCGGTCGGTGCGCGGCGCTCGTTTCGTACCCACATGGCCAACCTGCGGATGGGCGAGCTGCGCCCGGACACGTGGCTGCGGCCGGCAAACCTCGACGTCCCCGACGGCGACGAGATGCTGGCGGTGGTGCAAGGGCCGCTCGGCGGTGCGGACCCTGCCGCGCTGGCCGACCGCCTGTGGCCGCTCCCGGCGCTGGCGACCACCGCGAGTGGCCTCGCCGGTCGGCTCGACGCGGCGCTGCCGGCGCTCGCCGATCGGCGGCCGGAGGCGCTGCCCGCGGCGATCACGCTCGCCGCGGAGGTCGTCCGATTCCTGCGCGCCGAGCCGCTGCTGCCGCCGGCGCTGACCCCCCAACCGTGGCCGCCGGACGCCCTCCGCGCCCGCTACCGCGAGTTCGACGTCGCGGTCGGACGCACCCTCCGCCACGCCGTCCGCGCGACGACCACCTGACCCATCCGAGTATCCGGCGACATCGGAGTAGCTGGCGCTGGAGAGAGCCGCACAGCGTACTCAGATGCCGGCGCGCGGAGAGTGCCGCGGCCGCCGAGCTCGAACGGGTCAGCGGACGATGCGCCGGCGCAGCGCGGCGACCCAGTCGTCGGCGCTGCGCCAGCGGGTGTCGGCGTGCTCGCGGGCGCTCGAGGCGTGGGCGCCGGCAGCCGGGTAGGAGCCGAGGAACTTGACCGTGCCCTGCTTGGCGTGCAGGTCGCGCAACGCATCGGCCATCAGCTCGTCGTCGATGTGGCCGTCGGCGTAGATGACGAAGCAGTAGTCACCCAACCCACCGTCCTTGGTCGGGCGGGAGAGCAGGTTGGTCAGGTTGATCCGCCGGGCGGCGAACTCCTGGAGGATCGAGATCAGGCTGCCGGGCTCGTCGGCCCGCTGGTAGACGACCATGCCAGTGCGGTCGTGACCGGTCGGTGCCGGGATGCCGTCGCGTGCGACGAGCACGAAACGGGTCTGGTTGCCCGGGTGGTCGGCGATGTCGGCCGCCAGCACCTCCAGCCCGTAGCGCTCGGCCGCGAGGCGCGGGGCGATCGCCACGGTGCCCGGACCGGCGCCCTCGGCGACCAGCCGGGCCGCCTCGGCCGTGCTCGCCGCCGGGCGGATCTCGGCGGCCGGCACGTGCTGGCGGAGGTAGCGGTGGCACTGGGCGGTGGCAACGGGAATCGACAGCACGACCTTGACGTCGTCGAGCGTGTCGCCGGCGGGGGCCACGAGGCACAGCTCGATGTCGACCACGATCTCGCGGGTGATCAAGAGGTCGTAGTCGAAGGCCAGCGCGTCCTGCGTGAAGTTGACGACGCCCTCGATCGAGTTCTCGATCGGGACGACACCCATGTCCACCTGACCGGCGGCGACGGCGTCGAGCACGTCCGGCACGGACGGAAAGGCGACCAGCTGCTCGCCGGCCAGGTCGGCCTGCGAGCGCACCGCTTGCTCGGTGAACGTCCCGAACGGCCCGAAGAAGCCGACCCTGAGCGCGGGATCGCCGGCCGGTGTGCGCTGGGGGACGTCCGTCATGGCGGGTCAGGCTATTGGGGCGACGTGCGCCGTCACCTCGGTGTTCGCCGGGGTGGTGCCGGCGCCATCGTCTGGCAGCATGGCCGGGTGGACGAACCGGCGCTGCGGGCGCTGCTCGACGAGCTGCTGGCCCGAACCGTCGAGCCCGACGAGGTGGTGCGACGGCTGCGGCGGCTGCCGTTCGCCGACGTCGGCGACGCGCTCGTCGACCACCACCGCGCGCTGCGCCAAGGTCTGCCTGAAGCGGTCTACGGCCCCGGCAAGTCGCCCGAGCAATGTGTGCGGATCGTCGGCGAGCTGCTCGTCCACGGAACCTCGCCGGTGCTCGTCACGCGGGCCTCGGACGACCAGGCCAAGGCCGTAGTCGCGGAGCATGGCCCGGCGTGGCACCAGGGCGGAACGCTGCTGTACCGGGCACCGGAGCCGACCCGCGCCGGGCGGGTGGCGGTCGTCGCCGCGGGAACGGCCGACCGCCCGGTGGCCGACGAGTGCGTGCTGGCGTTGACGGCGCACGGCTTCGCGCCCGACCGCCTCGACGACGTCGGCGTCGCCGGGTTGCACCGCCTGCTCGCCCACCTCGATCACGTCACCGCCGCCGACGCCGTGGTCGTGCTGGCCGGGATGGAGGGCGCGCTGGCGAGCGTGGTCGGCGGCCTCACCGGTGCGCCTGTGGTCGCCGTGCCGACGAGCGTCGGCTACGGCGCGTCGCTCGAGGGGGTGACCGCGCTGCTCGCGATGCACGCCTCGTGCGCGGCGGGCGTGACCGTCGTGGGCATCGACAACGGCTACGGCGCCGCCTGCGCGGTGGCCCGCATGCTGCCGTGAGCGAGCGACTGTCCGAGCGAGCGAGTCTGCGAGCGAGCGAGGCAATTCAGCACTTCGAGCGAGCGAACCAATTCGGCACGGTCTCTGGCTCATTGGTGCCCCGAAGGGTTCGAGGATGCGAGATCGTCGCATGATGACAGGGTGCACCAATGAACGAGCGAGCGCAGCGAGCGAGCTCATTGACGAACTGGCCGGGGGCTGCACCAATGAGTGAGCGCACGGTCGGGTGGTTCAACTGCTCGGCCGGCGTCGCCGGTGACATGCTGCTCGGCGCGCTCGTCGATGCCGGCGCTGACCCGGCCGCGATCAGCGGCGTGCTCGACGGGCTCGGGGTCGACGGCTGGGCGCTGACGTTCGAGCGCGTGCAACGCGCCGGTGTCATGGCGACGCGGGCGGACGTCGCCATCGCCCAGGGCGACGATGCGGGGCACGTCCACCGCCCGGTCGAGGCGATCACCGCCCTGCTCGACGCCGCCGCGATCCCGGAGGCCGTCCGGATCGACGCGGAACGGGTCTTCGATGCCTTGGCCCGAGCCGAGGGTGGCGTCCACGGCATCGACCCGGCCGAGGTCGAGCTGCACGAGGTGGGTGCGCTCGATGCCATCGTCGACGTGGTCGGCGTGGTGGCCGCGCTGCACGACCTCGGCATCACCCGGATCGTGTCGGCGCCGATCGCCACCGGCTACGGCAACACCTCCAGCGCCCACGGCGAGCTGCCCAACCCGCCGCCCGCCGTGGCTCGCTTGCTGGCGAGCCGCCGAGCGCCCGCAGTCGGCGTCGACACGCCGATGGAGCTCGCTACGCCGACCGGCGTCGCCGTGCTGGTCGCCCTCGCCGAGCGGTTCGGTCCGCTGCCGGCGATGGCGGTCGAGGCCGTGGGCTACGGCGCGGGGAGCGCCGATACGGCAGGTCGACCCAACGTCGTGCAAGTCGTGGTCGGTACGGCGACCGACGAGCGGGCGACTGGGCAACCGGGGCGGGCGGCGATCCAGCTCGAGGTCAACGTCGACGACGTCAGCGGTGAGGTCGTCGCCCACACCGTCGCCGCGCTGCTGGCCGCCGGCGCCCACGACGCGTGGGCGACCCCGATCGTGATGAAGAAGGGCCGTCCGGCGCACACCGTCGCCGTCCTTGCCGACCCTGCCGCTGTCGAGCAGCTGGCAGCGATCCTCCTCGCCGAGACCGGCAGCCTCGGCGTGCGCGCACACACCGTCGAGCGCTGGCCGCAACGCCGCGCCGAGATCGTCGTCGACGTCGACGGCCACCCGGTGCGGGTCAAGGTGGCAGCCGGACGGGCGAAGCCGGAGCACGACGATGCCATCGTCGCCGCCGCCGCGCTCGGACGGCCGCTGCGCGACGTCCTGCGCGACGCCGAAACCACGGCCCTGACGCACCACCTCGCTCACTAGCGTCCTCCGCCGGAGCCGGCCCACTCAGGCCGCATGACAGTCTCGAGGAAGCGGTGGGATCGATCCAGCTCAACCGTGTCGGATGGCGGCCGCCCGGCGGCCACGACCTGTTGCGCGACGTGAGCTTCACGGTCGGCGACGGTGAGCGTGCAGCGCTCGTCGGTGCCAACGGCGTCGGCAAGTCGACGCTGCTGCGCCTCATCGCCGGTGAGCTGGCTCCGACCTCGGGTACGGTCATGATCGACGGGCGGCTGGGCGTGATGCGCCAGCTCGTCGGCGTCGCGGCACGGGACGGCAACGGTGAGGGCGCACCGACGACCGTCCGCCAGCTCCTGGTCTCGCTCGCCCCACCGTCGCTGCGCTCGTTGGCCGAGCGGCTCGCCGCCGCGGAGCGCCGGGCTGCCGACGATCCGATGCGGTACGCCGCGGCACTCGCCGACTGGGGCGACCACGGCGGCTACGCGATCGAGCAGCACTGGGACGAGTGCGTCACCCGCGCTGTCGGGCTCGGGCTCGACGACGTCGCCGACCGGCCGCTGGCCACGTTCTCGGGCGGCGAGCAGAAGCGCCTGGCGCTCGAGGTGCTGCTGCGCGGCGACGACGACGTGCTGCTGCTCGACGAGCCGGACAACTTCCTCGACGTCCCCGCCAAGCGCTGGCTCGAGGGGCAGCTGCAGGGGTCGTGCAAGACGATCCTGTTCGTCAGCCACGACCGCGAGCTACTGGCGGCGACTGCGTCGCGCATCGTGACGGTCGAGGCCGAAGGCACGTGGACCCATGGCGCCGGGTTCGCCACCTACCACGAGGCCCGCGAGGCACGGCTGGCGAAGTTGAGCCGTGACCGGTCGTGGTACGATGGCGAGCGTCAGCGACTCGTGGGCATCGTCACCGAGATGCGGCGGCGGGCGAGCTTCGCCGACAACTTCGCCCCCAAGCTGAAGGCTGCCGAGAGCAGGCTGCGCCAGTTCGACCAGCGCACCGAGCGCCCGCCGGAGATCCGCGAGCAGCGAATCGACGTCCGCCTCGGCGGGGCGCGCACCGGCAAGCGAGCGGTGATCGTCGAGCAGCTCGAGCTCGATGGGCTCACCGATAATTTCGACGTCGAGCTGTGGTTCGGCGAGCGGGTCGCTGTCCTCGGGCCGAACGGCGTCGGCAAGAGCCACTTCCTGCGTCTGCTCGCCGGCGATGACAGCGTCGCCCACCACGGATCGTGGCGGCTCGGGGCCGGCGTCGTGCCCGGCCTGTTCCACCAGACCCACCAGCACCCCGAGTGGTCCGGGCGCCCACTGCTCGACATCCTTCACGACCACGACGTCGTGCGCGGTCCGGGGATGAGCATGCTGCGGCGCTACGAGCTGCAGGCGTGTGCCGACCAGCCGTTCGACACGCTGTCGGGCGGCCAGCAGGCGCGCTTCCAGATCCTGCTGCTCGAGCGCTCGGGGGCCACGCTCCTGCTGCTCGACGACGCCGACCGACAACCTCGACCTCGTGTCGGCCGAGGCGCTCGAGCATGGGCTGGCGCAGTTCACCGGCACCGTCGTGGCCGTCACGCACGACCGTTGGTTCCTGCGGGGCTTCGACCGCTTCCTCGAGTTCGGCGCCGACTGCTCGGTCACCGACCACCTCGAGGTCCCCGCCGGCTGGCGCTGACGGCGATCGCCCGATCTGTGAGCGGAACGGGCGGAGACCCGCACGGGCAGCTCACCGATCCGGAAGCCCGGCCGGATGTGTGAGGGCAGCGGGCGGAGACCGGCACGGGCAGCTCACAGATCGACGGCCCGGGTCAGGCGGCTGCCACCGTGGCGTCGGCGAGTTGCTGGACCGTCTCGATCGGCAGCTCGCCGGAGACGCGGGCGACGACGTTGCCGGCGGCGTCGACGAACACGAGATACGGGTAGCCCGTCGTGCCGAGCGCGGCAGCCGCGGTCTGCTCGGCGTCGTCGGCGATCACCGGCCAGTCCCATCCCATGCCCTGCAGCCAGTCGGCGGGCGGGTAGTTCGGCCGTTCGTCGCTGACCGCCGTGCTGACGCCCACCACGTTCAGTCCCTCGGGCACCGCTCCGGACCGCTTCCAGTCGACGAGCAGGGGGACCTCCCGATTGCAGTGGGGACACCAGTGCGCCATCACGACGACCATCAGCGGCCCGTCCTCGCCCGGCACGACCGCAGTCGGCGTGCCGGCGTAGTCGGTCCCCCGCAGCGTCGGCACGCGCGTGCCCAGCGCCGGGTCGGTGCTGCCCTCGCCAGGTGGGAGCACGTCGCCCTCGACTGTGACCGTGCCGTAGTCCTCGACCGCGGATCCTGGCGAGGCGCCCGGCGCAGCGGTCGTCGCAGCCGAGCCGGCGTCATCGTCGTCGCCGTCGTCGCCGCGCGTGAGCACCACGGCCGCGATGGCGACGACCGCGACGACGGCGATCACGATCGCCAGGACCAGGGGGGTACGCGAGCGGGTCCGTGTCACGGTGCCTCCTTGACGAAGGGACGGGGGACGACGAGGACAAGGATGGCGACGAATCCGCACCACGCCATGAACGCCAGCGTGACGAAGCCGAGCTCACGGAACCACACGTCGGCGCATGACGGCCCGACGCTGCACGCACCGCCTTCCAACGACGGCTTCCACTCGATCAGGTAGTGGTAGGTCGACGTCGCCGCACCGAGAGCCGCCAGCGGGCCGGCGTACCACCGCACCTCACGATCGCGGCGGATGGCCGCGACCAGCAGGATGACGGCGAGGGGGTACATCGCGATGCGCTGGAACCAGCACAGCCGGCACGGCACGAAGTCCGCCACCTCCGAGAAGTACAGGCTGCCGGCCATGCTCGCCGCGGCGACGAGGAACGCGAGCCACAGCACGGCGCCGTCGACGGCGGCGACGACGTCTGCCGCCCGGTTCGAGCGGCGGGCGACGAGCCGCAGCACGACCAGCGCGATGGCGCCGCCGAGAGCGAGAAGCGCGAGGAGCGAGGTGAACAGCTCCATCGCCTCGACATCCATGGCGCCGAGTATGGGCGCCGCGCAGGCCTGCCGACGACGCGCGGCGGTAACGTTCGCGGCCGGTGTCCGCGCCGCGGCGGGGGCTGCGCCCCCGCACCCCATCGTCGCCAGGCTCGCTAGCGCTCGCTCGACCGACTGCTCATGGGCTACGCCAATGAGCTCCGTCGTGCAGCAGATGCGGCGGACCCGGCGCACGCGCCGGCTGGGATCGCTCGAGTGGTTCGACGTCGCTTACCGCGTCTACCTCGCGGCGCTGGTCGGCGGGGGGGCAATCCTGTGGCTGAGCGGTCTGGTCTCCGACGAACCGGCCACTCCAGCACAGGTGGCCGCCGTGTACAAGCACGGTCCGGCGGTGCTCGGCATCGCCGTCGCGCTGGCGATCGCGCTCGGCCTGCGCAGCGGCAGCGACGGCGGGCCGATCTCGATCGAGCCCCCGGACGTCCGCCACCTGCTGCTGGCTCCGATCCCCCGCCGCGACGTGCTGCTGCGGCCGGTCGTCCAACGCTTCCGGACGATGGTGTTCGGCGGCGCGCTCGTCGGCGCCGTCGCCGGCCAGCTCGCCGCCCGCCGGATGCCGGGCTCACCGGAGGCGTGGGCGGCCAGCGCCGGCGTCGCCGCGGCGGCCACTGGCGCGGCGTTCGTGGCCGCCGCCATGCTCGTCCACGTGCTGCGCGTCCCACGCTGGCTGGCGACCACGCTCGCGCTGCTCGTACTCGCCACTCAGGCGCTCGCCGTCGCCGGACGCATGCCTGGGCCCGGCGACTCGATCGGCAGCTTCGCCCTCTGGGGCCTGCGCCAGCATCCCGCCGACCTCATCGGCATCGCCGCCGTTGTAGTCGCCTCCGTGATCGCCGTCGCGCTCGCCGGCCACTTGCGGGTCGAGCCGCTCGTGCGGCGGGGCGACCTCGTGTCGCAGCTGCGCTTCGCGGTCACGATGCAGGACCTGCGCACCGTTGTGCTCCTACGCCGCCAGTTGCGCGGCGAGCGGCCGCGTACCGCGCCCTGGATCCGGATTCCCGCCCGCGGCCATGGCTCGGCTGCCCGCGCCGTATGGCGTCGCGGGTGGCGCGGGTTGCTGCGCTACCCGCTGGCGCGGATCGCCCGGATGGCGGCCCTCGTCGTCGCCGCCGGGGTGGCCACGGTCGCCGTGCTGCGCGGAACCACACCGGCGATCGTCGGCATCGCTGTCGCCCTGTACCTGCTCGGCCTCGACGCGGTGGAACCGCTGTCGCAAGAGATCGATCACCCCGACCACACCGACGGCGTGCCGATCCAGCGTGGTTGGATGCTCGCCCACCATGTCCCCGCGCCGGCGCTGGGACTGGTGCCGTTCGCCCTGCTCGGCGCCGCCACCGTCGGCGTGCTCGAGCCCGGAACCTGGCCGTCCGCCCTCGCCCTGTGCGTGCCGGTGACGTGGGTTGGGGTGTGTGGCGCAGTCGTCAGCATCGTGCGCGACGCACCCGACCCGCTGTCCCCGCCGACCGCGGCCTCGGCGGCGGTGCCACCCGAGTTCGCCGGCTTCACCTCGACGATCCGGCTCCTCTATCCCTTGGCGATCAGCGCCATCGCCGGCATCCCCGCCATCGCCCTGCGCGAGGTCCCAGGGGTCGATACCGTCGTGCGCATGCTCGTCCTCATGCTGCTCGCCGCCGCGGCGACGGTGTGGTGGGTGCGCAAGCGTGACGAGTGGCGCAAGAAGTTTCGCCAGTTCCTCGACGCCGGCCGAACTGCCGGCCGAACGTCATGAGCCTCGCGCCGGCGCTGCGGACAAGTGGGCTGGCGAAGACGTACGGCGACGCGCCGGCAGTCGAGCCGATCGATCTCGACGTTGCCCAGGGCGAGCGGATCGTCCTGCTCGGTCACAACGGCAGCGGCAAGACGACGCTGCTGCGAATGGTCGCCGGGTTGCTCGAGCCGTCCGCCGGGTCGGCCGCCGTGCTCGGTCATCCGGTCGGGTCGCTGGAAGCCCGTGCGGCGACGTCGTACCTCGGCGACCAGCCCGTGTTCTACGACGACCTCAGCGTGTGGGAGCACCTCGAGTACATCGCCCTGCTCCACGGGCACATCGACTGGCAGCCGCATGCCACCGATCTGCTTGATACCGTCGGGCTGCTCGATCGCAAGGACGACCTGCCAACGACATTCAGCCGCGGCCTGCGCCAGAAGGCAGCGATCACGCTGGCGTTCATTCGCCCGTTCGAGCTGCTCGTGGTGGACGAGCCGTTCGTCGGGCTCGACCGCACGGGTCGCGACGCGCTGCTCGATCTGTTCCGGCGCGTCCATGCCGACGGCGCGGCGCTGGTCGTCGCCACCCACGAGCTGACGACCGTCGCCGAGGCCGAGCGTCTCGTGGCCCTGCGTGACGGCGTGGTCGCCTACGACGGCAAGCCCCAGGGCGCCGACGTCGACGCCCTCGTCGCCCGCTGATCGCTCGGGCTCGGCTCGCAAGCAAGTTGCTCGCCTCACCTCCAAGCTCACCGCCGCCGCTCCCCAGCGGCGCTCGCCCACCCGGCCGCTCCTCGACACTGACAACTGGGCTCGGCTCGCAAGCAAGTTGCTCGCCTCACCTCCAAGCTCACCGCCGCCGCTCCC
>JBIOUO010000554.1:0-6284 GCA_044867195.1 Ilumatobacteraceae bacterium | reverse complement strand
ACGTTGGGCGAGCCGGCCTCCTCGCGATCCGGCGGGTCGGTCCAGGCCACCTCATCGAGGTCGACGAGGTCGACCGCGCCACCGCCGGCGAGGAACGGGTCGCCCTCGGTGAACGTGGCCCGTGGTCCGACGAGTACACCTGCACCAAACGGCGCGTACATCTTGTGGCCACTCCACGCCAGGTAGTCGGCGTCCACCGGTAGTGCGCGGTGGGGGGCGAGCTGGGCAGCGTCGACCAAGACGGGGATCGAGCGGGCATGGGCGGCGGCAACGATGTCGGTGAGAGGCGGCGACCAGCCGGTGACGTTCGACGCGCCCGTGATCGCCAGCAGTCGAGGCTGCGGCCCGCCGTCGAGGGCCACCTCGACAGCGCCGACGTCGAACGTGCCGTCGCGGTCACACTCGACGAATCGGCGCCGGCAGAGCCGGGCCCAGGGCAGCAGGTTGGCGTGATGCTCGACGACCGTCGTGACGACGACCTCGTCGGGCTGCAGGCGGAGCCGGTAGGCGAGGTGGTTGATCGCCTCGGTCGTGTTGCGGCAGATGATCGCGATGTCGTCGCCGTCGGTGGGGCGGCCGGCGAAGCGCAGCGCTGCGGCGCGTGCATGCTCGTAGGCGTCGGTGGCGAGTCGCGACTTGGTCCCCGCGCCGCGATGCACGCTCGAGTACCAGGGCAGGAACTGCTGCACTCGTTGCGCGACGGCGGGATGGGCGCTGGTCGAGGCGGCGGCGTCGAGGCTCAGGTATCGCTGATCCGGGCCGTCGACACACGCCACGGTGAGCTCGTCGCCAACCAGCGCGACAGGAAGCCGACCACTCATCGCAGGCATCGCGACATCACAGCATTGTCCGCGCCAGGGCCGAAAGTCCCCGCGCACTGAGGGCGACGTGGGCGCGCGGGGCCGGGAGAGGCGCGCGTGACGTTCGGCCCTATCGCCGCCGTCGTCGCGCCCGCACGCTGGGTGGTGATGGCGAACGGAGGCGCGTTGCCAACGTGCGCACCCGGTGAGCGGAGGATGTCATGGATCAGTACCACCAGTTGTTGAGCGACCTGCGCGAGCCGACGAAGACGTTGCGCCGGGCCGTCCCCGAGACCTGGGCGGGGTTCACGACCATGCACCAGGCCGCGATGGCCGACGGCGACGTGCCGGCCCGGCTGAAGGAGACCGTCGCCCTGGCCATCTCGGTCGTCAAGCGCTGCGACGGATGCATCGCCTACCACGCCAAGGCCGCCGCCAAGCAAGGTGCGACCCCCGGCGAGGTGGCCGAGCTGCTCGGCGTGGCGCTGTTGATGGATGGTGGCACGGCCAGCGTCTACGCCCCGCAGGCGTGGGCCGCGTACCAGGAGTTCCGTGCCGATCAGGTCGAGATCGAGGCGGCCGGCTGATGCCCGCGCGTGAGCCGAGCCCAAGCAGTACGGTCAAGTGGCTCGGGGAGATCGGCAGGGACGATCTCGCCAGCGTCGGCGGAAAGGGCGCCAACCTCGGCGAGTTGACCGGCGGCGGGTTCCCGGTCCCGCCGGGGTTCGTCGTGACGGCCGACGCCTACCTGCAGGCGATGGACGACGGCGGCGTGCGCGCCGAGCTGGCAGCGCTCTTCGCATCCGCATCCGCACGGGTGGACGATCCGAGCGCCCTCAGCGACGCCGCGGCGCGCCTCCAGGCGCTGGTCCGCAAGGCGGGCGTGCCGGAGGCGATCGCCGGCGAGGTGCTGTCCGCCTACCGCCGGCTGGGCACCGACGTGCCCGTCGCCGTGCGGTCGTCGGCGACCGCCGAGGACACCGCGGGGACGTCGTTCGCCGGGATGCACGAGACGTTCGCCAACGTGATCGGTGACGCCGCCGTGCTGGAGCGGCTCGTCGACTGCTGGGCGTCGCTGTACGGCGAGCGGGTCATCAGCTACCGGGCGAGCCGCGGCTTGACAGCCGAGCCGGCGATCGCCGTCGTCGTGCAGCAGCTCGTGGACGCCGACCGGGCCGGCGTCATGTTCAGCGCCGACCCATCGACCGGTGATCGCACGCGGGTCGTCATCGAGGCGGCGTTCGGTCTCGGCGAGGTGGTCGTCGCTGGAGAGGTCGAGCCCGACACCTACGTGCTGGCCAAGGACGGGCCGCGCCTGCTGCAGGTCCGCATCGGCCGCAAGAGCCGGCGCGTCGTGCGGGCAGCCGAGGGCGTCGCCCGCGTCGACCTCAGTGTCGGGGAGGCGATGGACCGCGTGCTGGGTGATGCGGAGGCGCTCGAGCTGGCCCGCCTGGCGCTGCGGGTCGAGGACCACTACGGCGGCGAGGCGCAGGACATCGAGTGGGCGATCGCCGGAGGTGAGACGTTCCTCGTCCAGGCCCGACCGATCACGACCCTGGGACCGTCGGTGGTCACGCCACCGGCCGAGGTGGGCAAGCCGCTGCTGCAGGGGCTGGCCGCGTCGTCCGGCACCGCGTCGGGCACCGTCCGCATCCTCGTCTCGCCTGCCGAGGGAGAGCAGCTGCAACGCGGCGAAGTGCTCGTCGCGCCGATGACCAACCCCGACTGGGTGCCCACGATCCGCCGCGCCGCGGCGCTGGTCACCGACGGCGGGGGCATGACGTGTCACGCCGCGATCGTCGCCCGCGAGCTCGGCGTGCCGTGTGTGGTCGGCACCCGGACCGCGACGTCGATCCTGCGCAACGGCGAGATGGTCACGGTCGACGCAGCTCGCGGCCTCGTGTTCGAGGGCGAGGTCGCCCGCCCGAGCGTGGTGACGCCGGCCGTCGCCGCGCCCACCGCGGGCACGACGGCCGCGCTGGCGACTCGGATCTACGTCAACCTGGCGATGGCCGACCATGCCCAGGACGTGGCCGCGCTGCCCGTGGACGGCGTCGGGCTGCTGCGCGCCGAGTTCATGCTCACCGACGCGCTCGGCGGCGTGCACCCTCGCCAGCTGCTGGCGCGCGGCGGGCGGGCCGAGTTCCTCGACCGCATGTCGGCGTCGCTGCTGCAGATCACGAGGGCGTTCCGCCCGCGACCGGTGGTGTACCGGACGATCGACTTCCGGACCAACGAGTTCCGCGGCCTGGAAGGCGGGGCGGCGTTCGAGCCGCTCGAGGAGAACCCGATGATCGGGTATCGAGGCTGCTACCGCTACGTCCGCGAGCCCGAGCTGTTCGCGCTGGAGCTCGAGCTGCTGGCACGGGTGCGCGACGAGACGCCGAACCTGCACCTGATGATCCCGTTCGTCCGCACGAAATGGGAGTTGGAGGCGTGCCTGGAGGCTGTCGATGCCAGCCCGCTCGGCCGCCAGCGCGGGCTGCACCGGTGGGTCATGGCCGAAGTGCCGTCCGTCGTCTACCGGATCCCGGAGTACGCGGCGATGGGCGTCGACGGTGTGTCGATCGGCTCCAACGACCTGACCCAGCTGATGCTCGGCGTCGACCGCGATTCACAGGTCTGCGCCGAGCTGTTCGACGAGTCCGACGCGGCCGTCGTCGACGCCATCGGGCGCATCATCACCGCCGCGCGAGAGGCGGGGATCACCTCGTCGCTGTGCGGGCAGGCGCCGTCCAACCGCCCCGAGTTCGCGGAGCGCCTCGTCCGCCTCGGCATCGACTCGATCTCGGTCAACCCCGACGCGGTGGGCGCGGCCCGGCGGGCGGTGGGTGCGGCCGAGCAGCGGCTGCTGCTCGACGCCGCCCGAGACAGCCGGCCAGGAGCGCGGCGATGACGTTGGCGACGATCCACAAGCAGCAGTGGGCAGGCGGCGTGACTCCGAACGTCGTCGACTACGACGCCGCCCGCGCCGCGTTCTCCTGGGACGCGGCCCGCCGCCAGCTCGATGGCCTGCCGGGCGGACGCGGCCTGAACATCGCCCACGAGGCGGTCGATCGCCATGCCGCCGGCCCGCGCGCCGGCCACGTCGCGCTGCGCTGGCTGCGCCGCGACGGGGGCGTCGTCGAGGCCACGTACGCCGAGCTGGCGGCCACGACCAACCGCTTCGCCAACGCCCTGCGCCAGTTGGGGATCGGCAAGGGTGAGCGGGTGTTCACGCTGCTCGGGCGCGTCCCCGAGCTGTACTACACGGTGTTGGGCACGTTGAAGAGCACGAGCGTCGTGTGCCCGCTGTTCTCGGCGTTCGGACCGGAGCCGATCCGCCAGCGGTTGGAGCGCGGCGATGGGCGGGTGCTGGTCACGACGCCGGCGCTGTACCGCCGCAAGGTGGCGCCGATCCGCAGCGAGCTCCCGTTGCTCGACCACGTCGTGCTCGCCGGACCGGGCAGCGCGATCGATGGGACGTTGCGGTTCGACGAGCTGCTGGCCACCGCCTCCGCCGACTTCGAGATCCCACCGACGGATCCCGAGGACATGGCGCTGTTGCACTTCACCAGCGGTACGACCGGCACGCCGAAGGGCGCCGTGCACGTCCACGAGGCGGTGGTCGCCCACCACGCCACGGGGAGCTCGGCGCTCGACCTGCATCCCGGCGACGTGTTCTGGTGCACCGCCGACCCTGGCTGGGTGACCGGTACGTCGTACGGGATCATCGCCCCGCTCACCCACGGCGTGACGACCGTGGTCGACGAGGCCGACTTCGACGCCGAGCGGTGGTACCGGGTGCTCCAGGACCAGCAGGTCAGCGTGTGGTACACGGCGCCGACCGCGTTGCGGATGCTGATGAAGGCGGGCGCCGAGGCCGCCCGCGGCTTCGACCTGTCGCGGCTGCGGTTCATCGCCAGCGTCGGCGAGCCACTCAACCCGGAGGCCGTCGTGTGGGGCCAGGAGGCGCTCGGGCTGCCAGTGCACGACAACTGGTGGCAGACCGAGACCGGCGGGATCATGATCGCCAACCTCGCCGCCGCGGACATCCGGCCGGGCTCGATGGGCCGGCCGCTGCCCGGAGTCGAGGTCGGCATTCTGGCCCGCGGTCGTGACGGGCGAGCCGAGGTCATCGACGGCGCCGTCGAGGAGATCGCGGAGCCCGGCGTCGACGGCGAGCTGGCGTTGCGGCCCGGCTGGCCGTCGATGTTCCGCGGCTACCTGCACGACGAGGATCGCTCTGCGAAGTGCTTCGCTGGGGGTTGGTACCTCACGGGAGACGTGGCCCGCCGTGACGCCGACGGCTGGTTGTGGTTCGTCGGCCGCGCCGACGACGTGATCAAGTCGGCCGGCCACCTGATCGGGCCGTTCGAGGTCGAGAGCGCGCTGATGGAGCACCCAGCCGTGGTCGAGGCCGGTGTGATCGGCGTGCCCGACCCGGTCGCCGGGGAGGTCGTCAAGGCGATCGTCACGCTGCGTCCCGGCTTCCGTCCGTGCGAGGACCTCCGCCTCGAGCTGCTCGGCTTCTCCCGCAGCCGGCTCGGCGCCGCGGTCGCGCCGCGCATCATCACGTTCGATCAGCACCTGCCGAAGACGAAGAGCGGCAAGATCATGCGCCGCCTGCTCAAGGCCCGCGAGCTCGGCCTTCCCGAGGGAGACCTGTCGACGCTGGAGGAGGCATCTTGATCGACACCGACACCGGCCTGTCGCGCGCCGATCTCGACCGCGAGCACGGGCTGCACCTGCTCCGCGAGCTGATCCGCATCCGGCGCTTCGAGGAGCGTTGCGTCGAGCTGTACAGCGCGACGATGATCCGCGGCTTCCTCCACCTCTACATCGGCGAGGAAGCGGTCGCCGTCGGGGTGATGCAGGCGCTCGGCGACGACGACGCGGTCGTCGCGACGTACCGGGAGCACGGCCATGCCCTCGCGCGGGGCGTGCCTGCGGCGGCGGTGATGGCCGAGATGTACGGCAAGGTCGAGGGATCGAGTCGCGGCCGCGGCGGGTCGATGCACATCTTCGATCGCACGCGGCGCTTCTACGGGGGCAACGCCATCGTCGGCGGGGGGCTCCCCGTCGCCGCCGGGCTGGCGCTCGCCGACCACATGTCGCACCGGGCGCTGGTGACGGCGTGCTTCTTCGGCGAGGGCGCGGTGGCCGAGGGGGAGTTCCACGAGACGATGAACCTCGCCGCGCTGTGGCGGCTGCCGGTGCTGTTCTGCTGCGAGAACAACCTCTATGCGATGGGCACCGCGCTGGGCCGCTCGGAGTCGGAGACCAACCTGGCGTACAAGGCGGCCGCCTACGAGATGCCGGCATGGTCGGTCGACGGGATGGACGTGCTCGCCGTCGAGGACGCAGCCCACCGCGCTGTCGCCGAGATCCGCGGCGGGGGAGGGCCGGTGTTCCTGGAGCTGCGCACGTTCCGCTTCCGTGCCCATTCGATGTACGACCCGGAGCGTTACCGCACCAAGGAGGAGGTCGACGCGTGGCGCCAGC
>JBIOUO010000553.1:0-8015 GCA_044867195.1 Ilumatobacteraceae bacterium | reverse complement strand
CGTCTGCTGCGCGCAGAAAGCGGTGCGACGCCGAGACACACTTCCTCCGCGCCCTTGTCGGCACACCACGCAAACGCGTCGTCGAGCAGGGTGCGGCCGATGCCCCGACCGCGGAACGCCTCGTCGATGATGAGGTCGTGAATGTGCGCCCGCACGGATGTTCGTCACCCATGAGCGCGGTGTGGCATGCGCCGATCACCTCGTCGTGGTCGTCGACGGCGACCGTGATGTGGTGCTCCGTCGGATTTCGAAGCGCCTGCGCGATCGAGGCGGTCGGATCGGTGGACCACCGGAGCGGGCGGCGCTGGCCGAGTGCGATGTCGTGATCGGCGAGCTGTCGAGAGAGCTCGACGAGGCGCTCGAGGTCCGACTCGTGTGCAGCTCTGAACGTCGGCATCACGTAGGTCTCATGCCTTTCGGCCTGCGAAAACACAGTGTGCACCGGCACGCCTTGTGTGAACCACACTGGGGTGATGGCCAGCGCGGTTGCGCGAGGGTGCAGCGTACGTCGGGACAGCCGACGCCACGCTGAACAGAACCGCGGTGCTGGTCTCGACACGATGCGCCGCGCGTGAACCTGGTCTCGTCGTAGAACGAGAAGGCAATCAGAACTCGAGCACGAGCGTTCGTGCGCACACACCGAAGGAGGATCGCCGATGTCGCAACTGCTGCGAGTGCAGAACTTCATGGTGTCGATGGATGGATTCGGCGCGGGCGTTGGCCAGAGCCTCGAGGCGCCATTCGGACACGCCGAACCTCGCGATGGTCGCGCCGCCAGCCTCCCCGCCGATCTGGCCTCGTGGGCGTTTGCCACCGCGAGTTGGCCGGGCCGATCCGCGCCGGGTGGATCCCGAGGGCTCGACGACTACTTCACTCGCGACTACGCACGGAACATCGGTGCCGAGATCATGGGCCGCAACAAGTTCGGGCCGCAGCGTGGCCCGTGGGAGAACCTCGACTGGAAAGGGTGGTGGGGAGACACCCCGCCCTTCCACACCCCCGTGTTCGTCCTCACCCACCATCAACGACCCAGCTTCACGCTTGCCGACACCACGTTCCACTTCCTCGAGGCGACGCCCGCGGAGGCGTTGCGGCACGCCAAGGATGCCGCTGAGGGGAAGGATGTACGGCTTGGAGGCGGCGTCGCCACTGTTCGGCAGTTCCTTGAGGCGGATCTCATCGACACCATCCATGTCGCCGTCGCGCCGGTCGAGATCGGCCGCGGGGAGCGACTCTGGACCTCTCACGAGGACCTGCTCGACCGCTTCCACCTCGAGTCCGTGCCCAGCCCAGGCGGCGTTACGCACCTACTCTTCTGGCGGCGGTAACCACGGCGGACGGCGTTCATCGGGCTGGGCGTGATGGGAGCACCGATGGCCGGCCACCTCGCCGCCGGGCAGCCACGACGTCGCGGTGTGCAACCGCACCCACTCGAAGGCCGCCGCGTGGGTACGCCACCACCGCCACCGCTCGGCGAACCGCCCGGCCGACGCTGCCGACCGGGCCCGGCTGGTGATGCCGAGCGTCGGCAACGACGACGACGTCCGCGCCGTCGTCTACGGCGATGCTGGCGTGCTGGCGTGCTGGCGGGCACGACGCCCGGGACGATCCTCGTCGACCACTACGACCACTTCGGCCGTGCTGGCGCGTGAGCTGTCGGCCGGGTGCGCGCAGCGCGACGTCGGCTTCGTCGACGCTCCCTTGTCCGGCGGTCAGGCCGGCGCCGAGGCCGGCTGACGGTCATGTGCGGCAGCGACACCGAGGCAGCGTTTGAGGCAGCACGCCCGGTGATCGGCGCCTACGCCCGACGTGCGAGCGGATGGAACCGGCGGGCGCCGGCCAGCTGACGAAGATGGGCAACCAGATCTGCATCGCCGGCTCGTCCAGGCGCTCGCCGAAGGCGTCGACTTCCGCCCAGCGGGTGGGCCTCGACACGGCACAGGTCTTCGGCGTCATCGGCAAGCGCGCCGCCCAGGGCTGGCAGATGGACAACCGGGCGGCGACGATGGCTGCGGACGAGTTCGAGTTCGGCTTCGCCGTCGAGTGGATTCGGGCTAAGCGCTGGCGTTTGTGCGCCGGCGCGTGCCGCGACGTGCGTCAACGAACAAACGCCAGCGGGCGCGGTGTCACCACGCGTCCCAGTGGATGATGGTGTCGGGATCGGGACGTAACGCCGGGCGGAAGTCGGTGCCGACGGTGTAGGCGAGCGGCGACAGGCACACCTGCTGGACGTCGTCGAACGGGATGCCGACGATGTCGGCGACTTGGCGCTCCATCATCAGGTGCATCGTCGTCCACGACGTACCCAGGCCGCGCGCCCGCGCGGCGAGCATGAAGCTCCACATCGCCGGCATCACGTTGCTGAGCGCGGATGCCGAAACCACTGCCGGTTGACCGTCGACGCGCCCGCCCGCGCTGCACGCGATCACGAGCGCCGGTGCGTCGCCCATGTGGTCGCCGAGGAAGTCGGCCGAGGTCTGCACGCGCCGCTGCTGTGCCTGCTCCGGTTCCGTGTCCTTGCGGATCGAGCCGACGTACACACCGTCGAGGCCCTTGTAGATCTCGTAGCACTGGCGGTAGACGGCCCCGATCGCCGACCGCTTCGACGCGTCGGTGACGACCACGAACTGCATCGTCAGGTTGTTGCTGCCCGACGGCGCCTGCAGCGCGGCGGCGACGCACTCGCGAATCAGCTCGGGCGGGACCGGCCGTGACATGTCGAGGCGGCGGCGCACGGCTCGGGTGGTCGAGAGCAGCTCGTCGGGGGCGAGGTCCAGCATGGCGGCGACACTACGTCGCAGCCGATCTCCACTGGATCTCGACGCCGTCTCCACGCGATCTCGCATGCGGTACGTCACGATGCACGACGGCGCACGTCACGAACCGCCGTCGCCCGGCCCACGTACCTGGGGCACGGCCGCACCCCCGCGGCCGATCAATGCACGATCGACACAGGAGCTATCCCATGCACCATCGAACCCGTCGCGCCCATCGCGCGATCGGCAGCATCGCCTTGCTGGCGGCAGTCGCCGGCGGCGTGTCCCTCGCCGCGCCTGACAGCGCGAGCGCGGCGCCCAAGCCTCGGGTGACCGTCCGAGTCCGCGATCGCGTCCTCGTCGTCGACGGGGGGCGGGCGTCCGACGTGATCGCCCTGCGCGTGCCGGCGGCGGCGCCCTTCGCTCTCGTCGTCGACCTCGGCAACGACGGCACGGCCGACGCCACCGTCCACCGCAGCCGCTTCGACAGCGTCGTCGTCCGCGGCAACGAGGGCGACGACGTGATCCTCATCGACGAGACCCAGGGTGTCGCGCTCCCCTTCACCGACACCGTGCCGACCACGATGCGCGGCGACGCCGGCAACGACACGCTCCTCGGCGGCCTCGGCGCCGAGGACATGCGCGGCGGGGCCGGAAACGACATCGTCGACGGCAACAAGGGCAACGACGTCGCCAGCCTCGACGCCGGCGACGACGAGTTCATCTGGGACCCGGGCGACGGCAGCGACACGATCGAGGGCCGCGGCGGCCAGGACCTGATGACGTTCAACGGCGCCGGCGGCAACGAGCACTTCGTCGCCGCCGACAACAGCGGCCGGCTGCGCTTCACGCGTGACGTCGGCAATATCGTGATGGACACCGACGGCGTCGAGCGGGTCGCTGTCAACGCCCTCGGCGGAAGTGACTTCGTCGAGATCAAGGACCTGCGGCGGACGGACGTCACGTCGGTCGACGTCGACGGCGGCGTGACGCTCGGGGCCGCGGGCGCCGACGGCATCGTCGACAGCGTGTTCGTCGACGGCACCGAGCGGGCCGACGCGATCACGCTCGCCGGCAGCGCCGGCTCGGTGTCGATCCAGGGCCTGGCGGCGACCGTGAACCTGACCGACTTCGAGACGCTCGACCGCCTGCTCGTCTCGTCGCTCGGCGGTCGTGACGTCATCGACGCCTCGCAGCTCGGCGCCGACACGATGCACCTCGACGTCCTCTCCGGCGAGGGTGACGACGTCGTGCTCGGCGGGGCCGGCGCGGACGGCATCATCGCCGGGCGCGGCCGCGACGTCGTCGACGGCAACCGGGGCAACGACAACGCCGCGCTCGACGAGGGCGACGACGAGTTCATCTGGGACCCAGGTGACGGCAGCGACATCGTCGAGGGCGCGGCCGGCTTCGACCGGATGACGTTCAACGGATCCAGCGGCAACGAGGTGTTCGCCGCCACGGCCAACGGTGAGCGGCTGGCGTTCACCCGCGACCTCGGCAACATCTTCATGGACACCAACGACGTCGAGCAGGTCGACCTCAACGCCCTCGGCGGCGCCGACCAGCTGACGGTCGGCGACCTCACCGGCACCGACGTCACGGTCCTCGACGCCAACCTCGCCGCGGCCATCGGCGCGGTGGGCGGCGACGGGGCGATCGACTCGATCACGGTCCAGGGGACGCCAGGCGATGACATCGCCACGATCTCCGGCGCCGCCGGCACGGTCCAGGTGATCGGGCTGCCCAGCTCGCTGGACATCGCCAACGCCGAGCCGACGGACACGCTCACCATCGCGGGCAACGGCGGCACGGACTCGTTCGACAGCACCGGCTTGGCGCCGGGCACAATCCAGCTGTCCATCGTCTGAGCCACCGAATCGGGGGGCGCGCCGGGCGGGCGCGCCCCCCGATCGCGTACGGTCGCTGGTGTGCGCTGGACGGTCCACGGCGAACGGGCGCTGTACGACAGCGAGTGGATGCGGCTGCACTTGGTCGACGTCGAGCTGCCGAGCGGCGCGCGTTTCGAGCACCACGTGCTGCGGATGCCGGCGGCGGCCGGCGTCGTCGTCCAGGATCCCGGCCACGACGGTGTGCTGCTGCTGTGGCGACACCGGTTCACGACCGATACGTGGGGCTGGGAGGTGCCGGCCGGGCGAGTCGACGGCGGAGAGACACCGGCCGACGCCGGGGCGCGAGAGACACTGGAGGAGACCGGATGGCGACCCGGGCCGCTGCGCAGCCTGGCGACGTACTTCCCGTACAACGGGATCTCCGACGGCACGTTCCATCTCTTCGCCGCCGATCGCGCCGCGCACCTCGGCGATCCCCAGGACACCGACGAGGCCGAGCGCGTGGAGTGGGTGCCGTGGCCCGAGGTGGCTGCCGCCATCCGCCGCGGCCAAGTCGGCGACGGGCTGTCGCTGACCGCCCTGCTCTACGTCTTGGCCACGGAGCGCCCGACGGGCTGACGCCGGCGCGAGGTCAGCGAGCACCGGGCGGCGACGATGAGCGTGCACATCGGGACGTCGGGGTGGAGCTACGACCACTGGGACGGCGTCCTCTATCCGCACGGTCTGGAGGCACGGGCCCGTCTCGGTGTCTACGCCTCGCGGTTCCGGACCGTCGAGCTCAACGCCAGCTTCTACCGGTGGCCGCGGGACCGCACGTTCGCCAGCTGGCGGCGCCGACTCCCGGAGGGATTCATGATGTCGGTCAAGGCCGCCCGTGGGCTCACCCACGCCAAGCGTCTGTACGCGCCGGAGGTGTGGGCCTCGCGCCTGTCGGCCGGGTGGCATGAGCTGGGCGATCGTCGCGGTGTCGTCCTGGTGCAGCTCGCCCCGACCCATGTTCGCGATGACCGCCGCCTCGACTACTTCCTGGGCTGCCTCCCGCGATGGATGAACGTGGCCGTCGAGTTCCGGCATGACAGCTGGGTCGACGACACCGTGTTCGCGATCCTCGAACATCACGGCGCGGCGTACTGCGTGATGAGCGGTGCCGGACTGCCGTGCGTGCTGCGCGCGACCAGCAGGTTCGTGTACGTCCGGCTCCACGGCCCTGACCACGATCACCTCTACGGCGGGTCCTACTCTGACGCCGACCTCGCCTGGTGGGCCGCACGAATCGACGAGTGGCAGCGCGCCGGTCGGGACGTGTACGCCTACTTCAACAACGACGGCGCCGGCAAGGCGGTGCGCAACGCGACCACGTTGTCGTCCCTCGTCACCGGCGCGCACCATCCGGCACCCTGACGCCACCCAGCCTTCTGGGTGGCGTCAGTCTCGGAATCGAGACTCGGAATCGAGACTGGGACCACCCAGAACCCGGAATGAGACCACGGCCACCCAGTTGAACGGTCGAAGGGCGCGCTACGCGTCGCTGCGCTCGTCCTTCGACGTGCTCGTCTGGGACCCGTTGCCGTTGAGCAGGTTCCGGGCCAGCTGCAGGCCGGCGACGCCTTGGGACCAGGCCCGGGCCAACGTCTCGGACACCCCCTGGGCGCCGTTAAGCACGATCATCTGGTCGATGTTCCCGAAGGGCTTGGCGGCCGCCTCCACGATCGACGGCCAGTGCTCGGCGAGTTGCTGACCGATCACGGCGTCCTGGTTCTCGGCCAGGGCGTCGGCGCGTGCCCTGATCGCCTCTGCTTCGGCAACCCCCTTCGCGCGCACCGCTTCGCCCTCGGCGAGTCCCTTGGCTTGGGTCGGGCGTCGGCCTCCTGCTCGGCCTCGGTCGCCGCCTGGTCGGCGTGGGCCTGGGCGATGCGGGCGTCGCGCTCGACCGCCGCGGCATGCGGCCGGCGAGCGTGATTCTGTGGGAGGGAATAGACGCGAAACAGGCACCTTCCCTCCCACAGAACACCGGTCGCCATCTCCTTGACGTGATGGCCGCGCCCGCTGATCGCCGCCCCGGGCCTTCGTCGCGCCGTTGCACCCGGGACCCCAGCAGTAGACCACGATCGGCGCGTCCGGCAGACCGACGTGGGCGTGGCACGCACGGGCACCGGTGTCGATCGCGTGCACGACGTGCGGCCGGCCGCGCAGGTCGTCGAGTCCGCTGTCTGCAGCGCTCGCCGCCTGGGCGGGCTGCTCCTGCGGTGGCCGCTGATCTCGCGGCAGCCGCCTCGGGCGTCGGCGTCAGGGGCGGTGAGCAGCGTCGGCGAGGGCTTCGGCGCGGCGGGCGACGCGTTCCTCGGTGGCGGCCCAGCGCCAGACCGCGGCGATCATCAGCGGCACCGTGGTGAACATCCCGCTCGCCCACATGATCGCCGCCGCGTTGCGCTGGTCGGCGAGCGCGTCATCGGCGCCGAGGCGAGCCTCGTACGCCGGCACCAACGGCTCCGCCGCGGCCATCAGGATGAGGGCGAGAAAGGCGCTGCCGGCGATGACGCCGAATACCCCACCGACGCGTGCGGCGCCGCTGGAGCGGCGGGCGCCGAGCATGGCCGTCCACATCGCGCACGCCGACAGGAGGTAGGCGGCGTGCTCGGCCTCGTGCAGAAAGCGGTTGCCAAGCGCGTCGTCGTAGACCGGGGTGAGGTGGGTGGCGAACATCACGACGACGAACAGCGCCGGCCCGAGCAGTGGCGCTGTCCGGTGCCACCAGGCGCCGACCCGGCGACCGAGCGGCGTCGTCGGCAGCCATCCGACGCGCAGCAGCGTGTGCACCGGGCGGGCGAGCACGAGCAGCGGGGCGGCACCGATGATCACGATCAGGTGCTGCACCATGTGCCCGGCGAACGTGCGCTCGGCGAGGCGCTCCATCAACGGCAGCGATGCCAGCAGCACGAGCGCGACACCGCCGATCCAGCTCGCCAGCCGGGCCGTCGAGGGGTGCGGCAGGCGCAGCCACGCCAGCCCGTAGCCGGCAACGGCGGCAGCGGCGAGCAGCCCCGTCGCCGCGTGGTCGAGACCGGTGTGCGCGAGCATCGCCGTCACCGCGGTCACCGGTCGGCGTCGCGGGTCAGCAGCGCGACCTGCGAGGCGATGATGCCGATCCCGGCGATCAGCATCCACGAGCCGAGCACGACGCCGAGCGCCGTCGCCGTGATGCCGACGCCGAGCGCCAGCGGCCGCAGGCTCGCCGTCGGGTAGACACCGACGATGCCGGTCTCGTCGGCGGCGTCGCCGTCGACGCGGTCCTGCGGGCGCGGATGGGCGTGGTGGCGGCGCCAGTCCCAGATCCAACCGGCGATCAACCCGCCGAGGAACGTGCCCATCAACAGCAACGTGGCGCCGGCGGGGTCGCCGCGCACGA
>JBIOUO010000552.1:0-10356 GCA_044867195.1 Ilumatobacteraceae bacterium | reverse complement strand
CCGCTCTCGATCGTCTCGGCCTCCTCCCTGCCTGGCTGGCGCAGGTGGGCGTGGAGGTCGACGAACCCCGGCGCGACGACGCATTCGTTGGCGTCGAGCACGGTGTCGGCGTCACCGAGCGACGACCCGACGGCGCTCACCACCCCGTCGTCGACCAGCACGTCGGCGCGCCGCTCGCCGTTCTGGTCGAGCACCAGCCCGCCGCGTATCAGGACCGTCACGACGACAGCTCCGCGCCCGACCCCAGCACGTCGAACAGCACTGCCATCCGCACCGCCACGCCATTGGCGACCTGCTGGGTGATGACTGCGCCCGGTAGCTCGGCCGGGTCGACGAGGATCTCGACACCGCGGTTCATCGGCCCCGGGTGCATGACCAGCGCGTGGTCGGGCAGCCGCCGGGCGCGCTCGGGTGTCAGGCCGAACCGGGTGCTGTACTCGCGCAAGCTCGGCACCAGCGCCTCGGTCATCCGCTCTCGTTGCATCCGCAACAGGTACAGCACGTCGACCTTCTCGACGACCGAGTCGAGATCGTCCGTCACCGGCGCCGGGCTCACCGGCGGCAGCAACGTGGCCGGCGCGACGAGCGTTACGTCGGCGCCGAGCATCGTGAACACCTCGACATCGCTGCGCGCGACACGGCTGTGGCGGATGTCGCCGACGATGGCGACCCGCAGCCCGTCGAGCCCGCCCGTGCGGCCGAGTGCGGCACGGACGGTGTAGGCGTCGAGCAGCGCCTGAGTGGGATGGGCGTGCCAGCCGTCGCCGCCGTTGACGATGCTCGCCGTGGTCCAGCGGCTGACCTGCCATGGCACGCCGCTCGAGTGGTGGCGGATGACGAACGCGTCGACGCCCATCGCGGCGACAGTCTCGATCGTGTCGCGCAGGCTCTCGCCCTTGTTCACGCTCGACGTGCCGACGGTGAACGTCATCACGTCCGCCGACAGTCGCTTGGCCGCCGTCTCGAACGACAGCCGGGTCCGCGTCGAGTCCTCGAAGAACAGGTTGCACACCGTCTTACCGCGCAGCGCCGGGACCTTGGGGTTGGGCCGCAGGTTGACCTCGACCATCGTGTCGGTGAGGTCAAGCAGCCGGAGCACGGCCTCCGGCCCGATCTCGGCGATCGAGCGGAGGTGCTTCACGCCCGGATCTCCGTCACCTGCGGCGGCGCGGCGAGGATGACCACGTCGTCGGGGCCGACGCGCACCTCCTCGTCGAGGCTCGTGGGCAGGTTCTTGCCTACGAAGTCGGGGCGGATCGGCAGCTCTCGGTGGCCCCGGTCGACGAGCACGGCCAGCTGGACAGCCCGCGGCCTGCCATAGTCGGACACCGCATCGAGCGCGGCGCGGACCGTGCGCCCGGTGAACAGCACGTCGTCGACGAGCACGACCGTGGCCCCGTCGATGTCGACGGGGAGGTCGCTGCGCCCCGACGGCACGATCGGGCGCAGGCCGATGTCGTCGCGGTGCAACGAGGCGTCGATCGACCCGACCGGGACGGCGTGCTCGATGCGCTCGATCTCCTGGCTCAGCCGATGGGCGAGCCACAGCCCGCCGCGCTCGACGCCGAGCAGCACCACGCCGTCGAGGCCGCGGTTGCGCTCGATGATCTCGTGGGCCATCCGGGTGGTCGCCCGCCTGACGTCGTCGCGGGTGAGGACCCGCTTCGGCGGCGCGACCATCGCGCCGCGTGCTGGGCTGTCGTGCACGCTGCTCCTTCCCGTGCGGTCTCTCGGGACCCGCTTCACGGCCGGCGTGACGCTACCAGCCCCGCCGCCCGTCAGGGTGGAGTCGTGGCCACGGTCGCGGGGATGGTCGTCGGAACGGTCGATGTGCTCGGCACCGCCAGTTGGGCCAGTGGGGCCAGCGGGGGCAGCGGGCCCGAACGGCGGTACAGCTCCCACGACGCGTTGCGATCGGCGAGGCTGAACGCGCTGGCGATCGCCTGCCACTCGGCGTCGAGCTGGGCGTCGCGGGCCGTCGGCAGCAGCACGTACTCGACGCGCTCGGCGCGGTCGTCGAGTCGTGTCCCCTCGGCACTCGTGTCGGGGCCGTAGAGCACGACCCGGAACGGGTTGGGGAACTGGTAGATCTCCTCGCGGTGGTCGAGGTGGGGGGTGGCGGCGTGGTACGCCGACACGGAGGCCGCGGGCGGGATCTCGTCGATGATGTCGCGCAGCGACGCGGCGACTGGGTTGTCAGGCGTCCAGTAGGCGAGCTCGTTACGCGAGAACGGGAGCGGACCCCACAGGAAGGCGCTGTAGAGGGCGACGACGCCGACGGTCGCCGTGGCGTAGATCCGGGCCCGCGCGCCGAACGCGGCGATCGCGTACACCGTGCCCATCACCAGCGCCGGCACCACGATCAGCGAGTAGTGGTACCCGATGTTGTACTGGTACCAGAACGTCGACACGACGTTGGCCGCCAGCACGAGCGAGCCGATGGCCGCCACGCTCGGCCGGCGCAGGAACATCCACGCCAACGGCGTGCACATCTGCCACACGTACCAGGGACGGTCGTCGGCCCACACGTGGTCGGCGACGTCGCCGGGCCGCTCGAACAGGCGCTTGAGGAATCCCGACGGCCCGCCGAACGGGATGCGCCAGGCGTTGCGCGTCGGCACGCCGATCAGGCCGCGCATCACGACGAGCATGGCGAAGGCCATGAACCCGAGGCTGCCGACCACGGTGAGGATGCCGATCCGCCGGTCGCGCTTGATGGCGACCCAGATCCCGAGCGGCACCACGAGCAGCGAGACGTCCTCCTTGACGAGCAGCGACAGGACGACGAACAGGGCGTAGGTCTTCCAGCGCCGAGTGAGGGCGGCCCAGATCGCGAACCCGACGAGCACGCCGATGAACGAGTCGGGGTGGAAGTTCTCCAGGTTCGTCCAGCCGACCGCCGGGTGCAGCAGGTAGACGGTGGCGAGCACGAGCGCCATCCACTCCGCTTGGAGGCGCTGGCGGGCGTAGAGGAACACGGGCACGGCGCCGAGGCCGATGGCGAGCGACTGGGCGAACAGCAGCGTGCCGGCCGCCGGCCACAACCAGTAGAAGGGGACGAGGGCCACGAGGATGAACGACGTGTGATCGCCCATCAAGTTGCGGCCCATCAGCGTGACGAACGGGGCGTGGAACCGGGACATCAACCAGAGGCCCTGGTCGTACAGCCCGAAGTCGTAGCTCGACGTGCCGAGGCCGTGGTGGATGTCGAGCGTCAGCGACGTGAAGTGGACGACGTAGATGAACACGACGCCGGCCAGGCCCACTTGCCACGGCGTGATCCGCCGCCACCACGGCGGGCGGACGATCTGGATCTCGGCGGTGTCGTCGACCGAGACCGCAGCTTCGTCGTCGTCGGTGGCCTCGCCGCCATTGGGCCGGGTCGCGCCGAGCGTGTCGTCGATGTCGGCGCCCGAGCGCGACTCCGTCCCCGTCACGCGGTCATTCTGACCCGGAGCCCTCGGTGGCGGGGCGCAGGTCGCCGGCGAGTGATGACAGCACGCCGTTGACGAAGCGGCCGCTGTTGTCGGTCGAGAACCGCTTGGCCAGCTCGACCGCCTCGTCGATGACGACCGCCACTGGCACGTCGGGTCGCTCGGCAAGCTCGAACGCGGCCAGCCGCAGGACATTGAGGTCGAGCACCGGCATCCGCTCCAGTGGCCATCCCGTGGCGCGGGCGGCGATCGCCGCGTCCAGGCGCGGGCGGTGCTCGACCACGCCGCGCACGAGCAGCGTGGTCAGCGCGTTGGGCTCGACGATCTGGCCTTCGAGGGCATCGAGCGGGGAGATGTCCTTGGCCTGGGCCTCGTAGAGCAGGTACAGCGCCCGCTCCCGGGCGTCGGAACGGCGATCCGGTGGCTTCATGCCGCACCCCCGCCGCGACGGCATTCTGGGCGCGATTGCTGCCAGACGCCGATCTGGGCGCATTCCGTGCCATCCCTGGTCAGAGAACGCGCCCAGTTCGTTGCCGTGAACTCGCCGCGCCCGCTCACACCCGGGTGATGTAGTCGCCGCTGCGGGTGTCGACTCGGACCTTGTCGCCGATCTCGACGAACAGCGGCACCTGCAGGGACTTGCCGGTCTCCAACACTGCCGGCTTGCGTGCCCCCGACACCCGGTCGCCCTGCACCCCAGGCTCGGTCTGGCTGACACGCAGCTCGACGGAGGCGGGGATCTCGACGCCGATGATCTGGCCCTGGTACTGGGCGATCTGGGCCACGGCCTGCTCGACGAGGTAGTCGGCGGCATCGCCGAGGCGGGCCCGGGGAACCGTCAGCTGGTCGTACGTCGAGGTATTCATGAACACGTAGTCGTCACCGTCGCGGTACAGGAACTGCATGTCTTGGCGGTCGACGATGGCCTGCTCGACCCGGACTCCGGCGTTGAACGTGCGCTCGAGGACGCTGCCGGTCCGGACGTTGCGCAGCTTGGTGCGGACGAACGCGCCACCCTTGCCGGGCTTGACATGCTGGAACTCGACGACTTGGAACAGGCCGTTGTCGAGCTCGAGCGTGATCCCGGTCTTCAGGTCGTTGGTCGTGATGGCAGGCATGGCGAGTCCTTCGACAGGTGGGTGAGCGGGCGACCCCCAGCGGCGGTCACGGCGACCAGGTCCTCGATCCGGAAGCCGCCGAACCCGCCACGATAGAGGCCCGGTTCGACGGTCACGACGTCGCCGGCGACCAGCTCGGCGTCAGAGGTCTGCGAGGCGAACGGGTCTTCATGGATGTCGAGCCCGACGCCGTGACCGGTCCCGTGGAGGTACCAGTCGCCATAGCCGGCGCCGGCGAACAGGCTCCGGCAGGCCGCGTCGACATCCTTCGAGGCGACGCCTGGGCGGACGGCGGCGAGGCCGGCGAGCTGGGCCTCGAGCACGAGGTCGTAGATCGCCCGCTGCTCACTGGACGGCTCGCCGACGACGAACGAGCGGGTCATGTCGGAGTGGTAGCCGTCGACCAGCGCGCCGACGTCGATGATCACGGTGTCGCCCTCGACGATCCGCCGGCGGCCGGTCTGGTGGTGGGGCCGGGCGGCGTTGTGGGGCCCGCTGGCGACGATGGTGTCGTAGCTCGGCCCGTCGGCGCCGAGGCGGCGCATGCGGTACTCCAGTTCGTCGCGCACGTCGGCCTCGCTCGGCCCGTCGGCGAGCAGCGGGGCGACGGCGGTGAGCGAAGCGTCGGCGATCTCCGCGGCGCGGGTCATCCGCGCCAGCTCGCCGGGGTCCTTGACCCGGCGCAGCCCGGCGATCGTGCCCGCGTCGGGCTCGAGCTCGACGTCGCCCGCCAGGTCGAGCCAGGCGGCGTGCGTGAGGTGGTCGGCCTCGGCACGAACCAGCCGACCACCGCCCCAACTGCTGCTGCTGGCGAGCGTGACGACGTGGTCACGAATCTCGGCGCGGGTGCGACCGACGACCAGCTCGACGGCATCCGCCAGTCCGGCGGCGGCGAGATCGGCCGCCGCCCGCTCGCCGTAGCGCCCATCGGTGATGAGAGCGCAGCGATCGGAACTGACGATCATCCAGCCGAGCGACCCGCCGAACGAGGTCAGCCAGCGGATGTTCGATGGGGTGGAGATGAGGAGCGTGGCGCCCTCGAGCCGCGCCCGGACGGCTTCTGGCCGCCGGTCGTAGCCGATCGGCGGCAGGTCGCTCAGTTTCACGCTCGCGCTCCGAGCAGGTGCGCCACGGCGCGGGCCGCCAGCTCGTAGCCGAGGCCGCCGAACCCGACGATCGAGCCGTCGGCGACGGGGGCGACGACGCTGGTGTGGCGCCAGGGCTCGCGAGCGTTGGGGTTGGAGAGGTGCAGCTCGACGACGGGGCCTTCGAAGGCGGCGAGCGCGTCGTGCAGGCTCCAGGCGTAGTGCGTGAACGCGCCCGGGTTGATGATGATCGCCGCGCATCGCCGGCGGGCGCGGTGGATCGCGTCGACCAGCTCGCCCTCGTGGTTGGTCTGGACCGCTTCGACCGCGAGGCCGTAGTCGGCCGCCACCCGCTCGGTCGTCGCGACGTGGTCGGCGTGGGTGGCGGTGCCGTAGACCTCGGGCTGGCGGTCGCCGAGCAGGTTGAGGTTGGGCCCGTGCAGCAGCAGCACGATCGGCCGATCGCCGTCCACGCTTGCCCACGCTAGGCCCCACCCCTTTGGAGTGTTTCCGCCGTTGGAGGGTTTGTGCCGGAGGGCCCCCTGCGGAAACCCTCCAACGGAGCAAACCCTCCAACGAATCAGCGGTGGAGGCGGTACAGGACGTGCGGGCGCAGGGCCGGGATCGCTCGCGGATGGTCGAAGTCGGCGGCTGGATCACGCGTCATGCCGAGCTTGTCCATCACCCGCCGCGACCGGCGGTTGGCGATGTACGTGAACGAGACGATCTCGTCGAGGCCGAGCTCGTCGAAGCCGAACTCGAGCGCAGCACGGGCGGCTTCGGTCGCGTAGCCGTTGCCCCACTCCGCTGACGCCAGCCGCCAGCCGACCTCCACGCCCGACCTGAAGCCGGGGGTCGTCAAGCCGGTGAATCCGATGCAGGCGCCGTCGAGCTCCGCGCACCACAACCCGAACCCGTGCTGGGCCCAGTCCTCCACCATCCGGTCGATGTGGGCATCGGTCTCGGTGCGTGACTGCAGCGGCCCGATGAGCTCCATGACCAGCGGGTCGGCGTTGATCGCTGCGTACGGCTGGCGATCGGCGTCCGTCCAGCCGCGCAGCACGAGTCGCTCGGTGCGGATCTCGGGGATCACGAGTCAGAGACGCCGGCCAGCGCCGCCCGGACAGCGGCCTCCGGGACGTCAGCCACCAGCTCGACGCCGCCCGGACCGTCGAGCACGAACGTCAGGCCGCCGCTGCGCGCCTTCTTGTCGCGCCCCATCAGCGTCAACAGCGCGTCGGCGTCCACGCCGGCCGGAACGGTGGTCGGCAGGCCGTACGTCCCGCCGACCACGGCCCGGTGCTCCGCCACGCGGTCGAGGCCGATGCGGTCCAGCCGCCGCGCCAGCTCGGCCGCGTAGACGAGGCCGATGCCGACCGCCTCGCCGTGCGTCAACCGGTGCTCCGTCGCGATCTCGAGGGCGTGGCCGAGCGTGTGTCCGTAGTTGAGGATCGCCCGGCGGCCACCCTCGCGCTCGTCCTCGGAGACGACCGCGGCCTTGATCTCGACGCACCGGGCGACCCGGTCGGTGGGCGCCATCGCGTCGAGGTCGTCGCCGGTCAGGAAGTGGTACTTGGCCATCTCGCCGTCGCCGGAGCGGCGCTCGCGCGGCGGCAGCGTCGCCAGCGCGTCGAGGTCGCACACCACGCCCGATGGTTGCCAGAACGCGCCGACGAGGTTCTTGCCCTCCGGCAGGTTGACGCCCGTCTTGCCGCCGATCGCCGCGTCGACCATCGCCAGCAGCGTCGTCGCGACATGGACGACGGGGACGCCGCGATGCCACGTCGCGGCGGCGAAGCCGGCGACGTCGGTGACCAGGCCGCCGCCGACGGCGATGACAACGTCGTCGCGGGTGAGCCCGACCTGGGCGAATCCTCGGGCGAGCAGCTCGACGGTGGTCAGTGTCTTGGCGGCCTCCCCGTCGCCGATCTCGAGCCGCTCGGTCGTGATCGGGACGTCGACGGCGAACGGCACGGTGGCCTGGGAGACGACCGCGGCGCGCCGAGCCGTCGCGGGCACCATCCCGCGCAGCGCGCCCACGGCGCCGTGGCCGACGACGACGTCGTAGCTGCGGTTGCCGAGCCGCACCGTGACGCGCCGTATCCCCGAGACCACCTCGGCGACGCGCTCGGCGACGGTGTCCGGGTCGTCCGTGCCGGTGTCGACGACGGCGTCGGCTGCCTCGCGGTAGAGCGGCTCGCGCTCGGGGAGCAGCCGTTCCATCGCCGCCAGCGGGTCACCGTCGAGCAGCGGCCGGTGTTGGCCCCGACTGGCGCGCTCGGCGAGCACAGCCGGGTCGGCGCGCAGCCAGACGACGAGGGCGTCGGACCGCTGCAGCGCCTCGCGGTTCTCGGGTCGCAGCAGGACGCCCCCGGCCGCGGCGATCACGAGCTGCTCCGGCTCGGCGAGCGCATCGACCAGCGCGGCCGCCTCCAGGGCGCGGAACGCGGCCTCGCCCTCGGCTTCGAAGATCTCGCGGACGGTGCGGCCGGTGCGCGCCTCGATCAGCTCGTCGGAGTCGACGAGCCGGCGGCCCATGCGGCCGGCGAGCCGATGACCGATCGTCGTCTTGCCCACGCCCATCATCCCGATCAAGACGACATGGCGAGGAGCGGCCGTCATCGGATCACCACAGCAGCTCGGCGCCGAAGCCGTCCATCGCCCGGTCGGCCGTCACGAG
This sequence comes from Ilumatobacteraceae bacterium, assembly GCA_044867195.1. Taxonomy (GTDB): domain Bacteria; phylum Actinomycetota; class Acidimicrobiia; order Acidimicrobiales; family Ilumatobacteraceae; genus JALZMG01. The sequence continues at coordinate 2,039 of JBIOUO010000552.1, read as the reverse complement.
ATGGGCGTGCTCGATGATCGCCTGGGCGGCGAGGATACGGTCGAACGGGTCCCGGTTGGCAGCCTCGAACCCACCGGCGAGCAGCCCGTGTTGGCCGGTGATGGGGACCTCAACTGCGTTCAGCCCTTGCAGGGCCGCGGTCCAGTCGTGCACAAGATGGGCCACACCGGGCAGTCGTCCAAGGTGGTGCTTCATGGCGACTTCCCACGCACTCGCGGCCGACACCATGACCACGTTGGCCCGATCTTCGATCGCCCGTCGGACCCCATCCCGGATTCGCCGCTCGCGGTCGGGATCACCGACCCAGATGAAGACATGCGTGTCGAGGAGGAGCCTCACTCCTCGCCCTCACCCTCCCAACGCCGCAACTCCTCCTCCGGCAGCGGGTCGAAGAAGAAGGAGTCAGGAGGGCTCCAGCCGGGACCCATGTAGCCGAATTTGCGCTTCGGCGGGTCCTCCACGGGGACCAGGCGAACCTTGGGCTTGCCCGCCTTGGCGATCACAATGTCCTCGCCGTTGACCGCCTCTTCGAGCAGCCGCGAGAGGTGGGTCTTGGCCTCGTGGACGTTGACGGTCTTCGTCACCGTGTCCACGCTAGCGGGTCAAGTCCGGTGGACTAAGTCCGTTCCGCCAGCGACGCCCGGAACGTGGTCGCGTTGCGGACCAGTTCGGCAACCGAGTCGCCACCGAACTTGCGCTGCGCCTCGGCGGCGAGAACGAGGGCGACCATCGTCTCGGCCACGACGCCCATCGCCGGAACCGCGGTGACGTCGGTGCGCTCCTTGAACGACAACGCCGGCTCCTTGGTCGCCGTGTCGACGGTCTCCAGCACCGGGACGTTGAGCGTGGCGAGCGGCTTCATCGCCGCCCGTACGACGAGCAACTCACCCGTCGACATCCCTCCCTCGACGCCGCCGGCGAGCGTCGTGTCCCGGCGGTACTGTCGCCCGGCAGGATCCCAGCGGATGGCGTCGTGAGCCTCGCTCCCCCGCCGCCCGGCCACGCCGAAGCCGTCGCCGATCTCGACGCCCTTCACGGCTTGGATGCTCATCACGGCCCGGGCGAGCAGGGCGTCGAGCTTGCGATCCCAGTGGACGTGGCTGCCGAGCCCGACCGGCACGCCCTCGGCGAGGACCTCGACGAGGCCGCCGAGCGAGTCCCCATCGCGCGCCGCGGCCTTGATCGCCAGGATCATCGCGTCGGCGGCACCAGGGTCGAAGCAGCGCACCGGCGACTCGTCGATCGTGGCCAGGTCGGCGAAGGTCGGGCGCGGGCCACTGGCGGTCGCCTGGCCGAGCTGGATCACGTGCGACAAGACGTGCACGCCGAGCTCGGCGAGGAGCAGCTTGGCCAACGCCCCGGCGGCCACGCGGGCTGCCGTCTCGCGGGCGCTGGCTCGTTCGAGGACGTCACGGGCGTCGGTGAAGCCGTACTTCTGCATCCCCGCAAGGTCGGCGTGACCAGGTCGCACCTGGGTCAGAGGCGCCGCGGTGGCGCCGGGTGCGGGATCCATCTCGGCGTGCCACTTGTCGCTGCGGAACCACTCGGTGTTCCTGATCTCGATGGCCACCGGCGAGCCGAGCGTCCTGCCGTGACGGACGCCGCCGATCAACGTCAGCTCGTCGACCTCGAACCGCTGGCGCGGGCCGCGGCCATAACCCAGGCGGCGGCGGGCGAGCTCGCTCGCCACGTCGTCGACCGTCACGGCGAGCCCCGCCGGCAGACCCTCGACGATCACCACGAGGCCCTGGCCGTGTGACTCACCGGCGGTGAGGAAGCGGAGCATCCCCCCGAACGCTACTGGCGCCACCTCCCCGCCCCGAGGACGATCTATCGCGTTTGTGCGGTGGTGCTCGCCTGCCCGGGCGCTGGTGGACAAACGCGAGGGCGCGGCCGGTCGTGGTGAGGCGTTTGTGCGGTGGTGCTCCCCTGGCCGGGTGTTGGTGGACGAACGCGAGGTGGCGCGTCGGGTCGGGTCGTGTTTGTGGGGTGGTGCTCGTCTGGCCGGGCGCTGGTGGACAAACGCGAGGGCGCGCCCG
>JBIOUO010000551.1:0-9785 GCA_044867195.1 Ilumatobacteraceae bacterium | reverse complement strand
GATGGGGTGCGATGCCAAGCCGGATCGTGACGCCTAACCTTCCGCGGATGGTCTCGCCCGCCTCCCGTCGTACCGGGGTGGCCGCGCTGGCCGCCGCCGCGCTGGCGGGGTTGGCAGGACTCACGGCCTGCAGCGATCCGGGGTCGACGGCCTCGGTGAGCACGGTCGCCATCCAGCCGTCGAGCTACGTGGTCAAGGAGCCGGCGACGACGACGACCGTCCCGACCTCCGCCGTCGCCGACGCCGAGGGCCGCTCGGCCGCCGAGCAGACGTACGTCGTGCAGTCCGACAACGACGTTCCGTACAACATCGCCCGTATGTTCGATATCAGTCTCGACGAGCTGCGCAACTACAACGGTTGGGAGGAGGGTACGTACGCCGGCTTCCCGGGCAAGGGCGGCACGGTGCGCATCCCCCCGGGCGCCAAGTTCATCGACCCCAACGCGACGACCACGACGGAGGCCGACACGGGGGAGGGCGAGACCGCCGCCGCGGCCAGCACGACAGAGGCGCCAGGCGGCGACCGTTGCCATCCGACGTACACGATCGAGGCGGGTGACGCGCCGCTCGTCGTCACGCGCAAGTTCGACATCACCCTCGACCAGCTCAACGCGGCGAACGTGGGCACCCCGGACTGGCCGAACTTCTACACCGGGCGCACGATCAACCTCCCGCCGCCGGCCGACTGCGCCAACGCCACCCCGGCCGCCACGACGGTCGCCCCCGGCTGAGCCCTCTGCTCGGGCTCGGCTCGCAGGCAAGCTGCTCACCTCGCCTCCCGAGTTCGCCGCCGCCGCCTTGCAGCGGCGCTCACCCCTGTCCCGCGGCTCCGTGCCCGGATGCGTTCCATCCGGGCCGAATTGGGGCACGAACCGTCAGTCGTGGGGATGCGACGGCGAGGAGGGCTGCGTGTGCGGCAGATGGCGATCCTCGCCGCGGCCACGCTCCCGTTCGCCGCGGCAACCACGACCCACGCTGACGGCCCGCTCGACGGCCGGCCGTTCGGGCCGGTGCTCGACGATGTCGTCGCTGGCGACCTGCTGCTGATCGGTGGGACCAACACCCGGGCAGCCGGCGCGGGCACAGCGGTGGTAGACGACGACGGGGACACGACCGTGCTGTGCGCGTTCACGGTGCCCAGGCGGTTCTGCGCCGACAACGCGAGTGGGGCTGAGCTCGACCTGCCGGCCGGGGCGCGGGTGATCGCCGCCCGTCTCTACGTCGACACGGCGCTTCGTCCCGACGCGCCGCCGCTCGCGGTGCGCATCGACGCGCCGGCGCCGGGGTTCAGGTACCGGACGCTGCCCGCAGCCGTCGCGCGGGGCCGCTCGCCGAAGCTGTACGAGGCGGCCGTCCCAGACGGCGTGCGCCACGCCGTCTGGGACGTCACCGCCGAGGTCGCAGCCGGCGGCGCCGGTCGCTACACGGTGGCCGACGTCGTCAGCCAGCGCACCGCCGAGCGTGGGCCGCGGGCGGGGTGGGCGCTGTGCCGCCTACGAGCTCGACCCCGCGCAGGCCGATCGTGTGCCCGAAGGCGACCGCCCGCGCTTCGCGCCCCGGCTGCTGTCGTGGCAGGACGGCGTGGGCGTGCCCGTGCCGGACGGTCGCCGTCGACGTCGGCGCGCCCGGCGCGCCCGATCTCGTGCTCACGCAGGCTGCGCGGTTCGCCACACGCGACGGTCGGGCGGCCGTGGGCCCCGACGACCCCTGCGACCCGTACCGTCGTCTGCCCCCGAACTGTGAGCGGAGCGGGCGGATCGTCGCCCGCTGGGCGCACAGTTCGGGTCTCAGCCGAGATCGGGCCAGCGGCGGGTCGGGGAGCGACGCCAGCCGGCGATGCCGCGGCGGCGGTGGGTGGTGAGGTCCCACTGCCGCCGCCACCCGGTGTAGTCGGGGCCGCCGAGCGTGGGGCTGGTGCCCGCGGCCGCCCGGCGGCGGGCCGTCCACCAGTCGGTGATCGCCTCGTCGGCCAAGGCGGTGACCGCGGCGTGGATGCGGGCGTTGAAGCGGCGGGTGCTCTCGCCCTCTATGGGGAGCAGTGGCGAGCCGAACACGACTCGCGTGCGGCCGGGCTTGGGGCGCTTCATGCCCTTGCCGAAGATCGACCCGGTGCCGTCGATGAACACCGGGACCACCGGCGCCCCCGTGCGTGCAGATAGGTACGCCGCTCCGCCCCTGAAGTCCTGGCCCCACCCGTCCGGAGAGCGCCCACCCTCGGGATAGATGACGAGACTCCAGCCGTCCTCCACCAGCTCACGGACCATGTCCGCCGATCTGCGGCCGGTCGAGTCGCGATCGATCGGAATCGCGTTGAGCGACAGCGCGGCGAGCGTCGCCTTCCAGCGGGCGTCGAAGAAGTAGTCGGCAGCGGCGGCGACGACGAGCCGCTTGCGCCAGGTGAACGGCACGGCGCGCAGCATCAGCGCGGTGTCGAGGTGGCTGTGGTGGTTGGGGGCGAAGATCAGCGGTGGTGGTGTGTGAGTCGAGCGAGTCCCCGAGCGAGCGGACGATGCCGTTCGGCCGGCGCTGGCCTCGGCCTGGCGCCGCAGGTCGTCGAGGCGGTCGGTGCCGAACACCTCCGGCGACGCCAGGCTGCCCACGACCAGGCGCATCGGGCCCTCGGCGATGACGCCGCGCGCGACACGTGCGACCGGCGACCGGGCCCAGTCGGTGTCGTAGTCGGCGCCCAGCGACGACGGCTCGACCGGGACCTCGACGCCGCGGGGCACGGTCGGAGCGCGGTACGGGAATCCGATGTTCCGCCCGGGGGCGCTGATCCGATCCACAGCCCGTTCGAACTGCCCGGCCGCGTGCGCTGCGCGTCGTAACGCCTCGCGCGACCTCACTTGACATCAGCCATCAGGATCGGAGGGTTGTGGATATGGGTGATGGTGGGGGAGCGGCCGACGACGTCAGAGGCGATCTCGAGGGCGTCGTCGAGCGTGGACGCCGGCACGAAGCCGAGGCGGCGGACGGCCTTGGGGTCGCCGCCGACGATCACGATCCGTCCGCAGTGGCGCATCGCGTGGGCACCCCAATACCACATGTAGAACGGGTGCACGCCGTGGTACGCGTGACTCGTGCGGTAGAGATGGCGGTACCACTCATCGTTGGCGTAGCGCTCCTCGTACAGCTTCGACATCAAATGGGGGTCAGTCGTATCCGCCAGCACCTGCTCATAGAAGTCGATGTAGCTCGGGTGATGGACGGGATGGAAGTCGGGCTGCGTCGGGTGGAACATGATCACCACGCCGCCTTCGCGGACAAGCGGCTTGCCCCGATAGAAGTTGAAAAAGTAGCCGAGGCCGGTGCACATCACGAGGATCGGGTTCATGATCGAGTTGACGTTGTACGGGCAGATGTACGGGATGCCCATCGTCAGGATGTCCGTCTGGCCCTGCACCTCGACGAGGTGCTGGGCGTAGACGTGCTCGGTGGTGCGCTGGTGGACTGCCTCGACCTCGCCGGCCTGGATGCTCGTCATCTGATGCGGGGCCTCGATCGAGTGGAGGATCTTGCGGGCCAGGCGGGTGGGCGCCAGCGACAGTGCCTTGGCCGTGCCGAGGTAGGTGGCGCGGTCCTTGGCCGTCCACTCCCACTCCCGCTTGGACAGGAAGTCGAACGGCGCGGGGAACGTATCGGTGTTGAGAGTCGTCTCGATCTGGAACACCTTGACGCCTGAGTCGACCAGCACCTTGCCCATCCGCCAATTGCTCTTGTGCAGCTCGCTGCGGTGCTGATCCATGAAGCTATGGCTCGCCTCCATCGTCACCGGATTGTGGTGGTAGCGCAGGCTGCGGTAGCTGGCCAGACCGGTGGCGGTCGACTTCCATCCGCCGTCCATCGCCACGAGGTTGATGTTGACGTAGACGAGAAGGTGTGACGTTGCTGCCCGTTTGTTGAGCTCGACCTCCTCACCGTGCTCGGTCGTCCCGAGGTAGACAAGATTGTCGGGGTCCTCGGCGTCGTGCTGTGTGAGCAGCCCACGCGGCTCGAACGCGTCGTAGACGCGGTCGCCGATGGCGTGACGCAGCTCGGCCTCGGTCATCCGCCGGTGCAGGGCGAGGGCGCAGATCAGCTCGACGTCGTCGACGCCGGCCGTGGCAGCGAGGTCGAGCACGGCCTCGATCACCCGCTGGCGGATGTCGGGGCGGCGCATCTTCGGCAGCGGCAGGCTGATGTCGTCGAACGCGATCGTCAGGCGCATCCCGGGAAACAGCAGTGCCGGCAGCGGGTCCCGGTCGATCGGGTGGAGCAGGGCGTGACGGATCGCGGCGTCGATGTCGTCGATCGGGGGCAGCGGCTCGGCGGGATAGATCACGCGGCTGCGGTCGGCGGGGAGCTGCTCGAGGGTGATGCCCTCGCCGTTCCAGCACAGCGTCGGCGGTGTGGAGCTGTCGACGTCGAGGACGAAACCTGGGCGCGGCATGTATCAGGACGCTCCTCGATGCGGCCCGGCAGGGCGCTGGAGCGCCGCCGGTGCCGGACCGGGGTCTGGCCACTGAACGACGCCAACCGGCAGCTGTCTCATCGGGCATCACTCCTCACGTCGAAGGCGATCTTGACGGCGCCCCGGCGGCCGGCTTCGGCGGCATGGGCGATGGCGTCGACATGATCGGCGAGGCGGTAGGTGGCGCTCAGCCACCGCTCGGCTTCGATCGCGTCGGCGGTCTCGGTGGCCAGCTCGAACGTCGTCACGTGGCGCCCGTTGTCGAGCGTCTCGGTGCCGTAGGTGTAGGCGCCGACGAGCTCGGTCTCACGGTGCCACAGACCGGTGAGGTCGAGTGTCACCTCGGCCGGCATGCCCATCATCACGACCCGGCCGCGGGGCCGGGTGATGGCCAGCGCGTCGGTGACCGAGCGCTCGGTGCCCACGGCGTCGATGGTGGCGTGGGCGCCCGACGACAGGTGGTCGCCGATCACGTGGCAGGCGACGATCCGGCGCACGGCGCGGGGCAATTCGGCGGCGGGGACGACGTCGTGGGCGCCGAGGGCGCGGGCGTGGCGCTGCTGGTGGGCGTAGCGGGCGCCGGCGACGATCCGCACGCGCGGGGCGTAGCGAGCGAGCCCGGCGATCGCGGCGAGGCCCATCGTGCCCGCCCCGAGCACGGCGACGACCGGATCGTCGGCGCCGGCGACACTCGGCGCGGCAGCAGCTTTCAGCGCGGCGTGGATCCCGCCGGCGAGCGGCTCGATCAGCACCGCCCGCTCGTCCGGCACGGCCTCGGGCAGGCGGTGGAGCTGGCTGTCGTGGGCCACGAACCACGGGGCCCAACCGCCACCGGTCGAGCCGCAGAAGCCGGTCTGGATGCCCGGCTCGAGGTCCCCGGTGGCGAGGTGCGAGTAGTCGTCGCCGTCGCCCGGCGCGGCGCCGGGGAACGGTGGGCGGAACCCGCGGGCGGCGTGGCCGAGCACCGGTTCGAGCACGACACGGGTGCCGTCGTCGAGATGGCCGACCACCTCGTGGCCGGGCACGAACGGGAAGCTCACCCAGTCGTCGAAGTACGTCGACGCGTGGCCCTCGACCATCGAGAGGTCACTGCCGCAGATCCCGGCCAGGTGGGTGTGGACCCGGTGCCAGCCGGGGCCGGGCAGCTCTGGCGGGTCGACCTCGGTGTACTCCAGCGGCCCGACCCGCACCGCAGCCGCCGGCGCCAGCGCCGACGCAACCCGCGCCAGCCCCAGCCGCCCCATCGACCGCCGCACCTGCAACGCCTTCACGGCTGTCTCCGTTGGAGTGTTTGCACCCGTCGGAGTGTTTCCGCCGGGGGGGACCCCGGCCAAACACTCCGACGGCGGGAAACACTCCAATGGACCATCATCAGATGAACCGGCGGCGGCGTTCGCGCTCGACCATCAGCGGGGCGAACGGGAGCAGCGGGCGCGGGCCACCGCTCGCCTTCGACCAGTGCTCGACCAGCCAGCCTCGCTTGCGGGCGATCGCCGCCAGCCGGGTCTCGGGGTTGACGGCGACCGGGAACCCGACCGCCTCCAGCAGTGGCAGGTCGCTCGTCGAGTCGGCGTAGGCGACCGCCTCGTCGATGCGCAACCCCTCTGCCGCGCAGTAGCTGTGGAGCAGCTGCGCCCGTGTCTCGCCGGTCGGCGGGACCTGCAGCATCTCGCCCGACAGCGTCCCGTCCGGGCGCACGGTCATCTCGGCGGCGATGATCTCGTCGAACAGCGGTCGCAGCCCGGCGACGGCGAAGTCGAGGGCGCCGGTGATGAGGATCGTGCGGTGCCCGAGCGCCCGGTGCTCGCGCACGCGGCGCAGCCCGGCTGGGAAGCCCTTGGTCAGGATCACGTGGCTGAGCAGCTCCGGGGCGTCCTCCTCGATCTGCGCCAGCGGGGCGTCCTCGTAGCGGCGGTAGAAGTGGCGGAGGAAGTCGCCCCGATCGACCCGGTCGAGCTTGAGCAGGCCCGGCGCCTCGGCGATCGTGCGCACTGCGTAGCGCAGCCGCTCACCACGGTCGAGGCGGCGTGTCGCCAGCCACGAGTAGCTCTCCACGACATTGCTGGCAATCAGCGTGTTCTCCAGGTCGAACGCGGCGACGTGGCGGGCCGGGTCGAGCACCTGGGCGCGCAGGCGGGCTGTGCGGTCCGTGCGGGTCCGGCCCGGTCCGGTCTTCACGCGGGCGTGCTGGACGATGGACGGCAGGTGAATCTCGGTGATGTACGTCGGCCAGTCGACCGCGCGGGGATCGAACGCGAACATCGCCTGGTCGCCGGCGTCGAGGCGGTCCCACATCGCCATCAGGTTGTCGACCTGGTAGACCGCCTCGCACTCGGTGTACAGCCCGTACAGCTCGACGTACTCGAGAGCCCGCTCGACCTCCATCCGCTTGGTCTCCAGGCGCGCCGAGAGGTCGGCCTGCTTGCCACGCAGCGGCAGCGCCTGGAGCACCTTCTCGCCGCGGGTGATCACCGCCTTGGCACGAGTCAGCTGAGCCTGCACCCGGCCACGAGCTGGGAAGCGGAACTCCGGGACGACGATCGGCTGGCCATCGGCGTCGTACAGCGGGTGTGCCGTGAACCATCCCGACACGTTGTCGACGAGCGTGCGGTACTTCAGGGGGTTGATCCCGCCGGACGCGACCTGCGTGATCGGTGGCGCGTCGGCGGGACCGAGGGCGGCGACGGCGATGATCGCCGCCACTACGATGTCGACGGGGATCACGTCGACGATCCCTTCCGGTACGCCCGGGAACTCGCGCAGCAGGCCCCGCGCGTAGGAGATGAGCACCGGCTCGGCCATGCGGAAGCCGCGGATCCAGCCCGGCCGCGGCTCGGCCCACGCCGACTCGATGATCGACGGGCGGACGATGCTCACCGGCACCGCGCCCTTGGAGTCGATGAGCGCCTGCTCGCCGAGCGCCTTCGTGAACGCGTACGCATCAGGCCAGGCGACGCTGGCGGCACGGGCTCGCCCTGCCTCGACGAGGCGGTCGCGCACCCAGCGCTCGCGCCGCTGCTCGGTCTTCGCGGCGAGCGCCGGCGCACCCGCCGCGCCGAGCTCGGTCCGCGCCTCGGCGCGGAACGCCGCCAGCTGGGCGGGCGTCCGGCTGGCAGCCTCGGCGTCGCCGCGCAGGCGGCGGGCCGCGGCCACCTCGGCCCGCCAGTCGAGGCCGAGGTCGAAGGGGCCGGCGCTGACCAGCTCCTCGGGCGCCGTCCCGCGGCGGTTGCCGGCGACGTAGCACGTCGACACCGACACGAGGTGAGGCGTCACGCCCATCTCGTTGAGCACGTCGGTGATGCGTTTCGGGCCGAGGAGGTTGATCTCGACGGCGCTGTCGAGCGGCGAGTCGAACGACACCGTCGCCGCCGAGTGGATGGCGATGTCGCACGAGGCGAGAACCGCGCGGTCGGACTCGGACAGCCCGAGCCCATCGGCCCCGACGTCGCCGGCGATCGTCGTGATGCGGCGCGCCGCGATCTCGTCGAACGCCGACCCGTGCTCGGCGCGGAGGCGGTCGAACGCGTCGTTGCGCAGCAGCTCGCGCTCGACCCGGCGCGCCGCGGATGCCCGCTTGCCAGGGCGCACGAGCAGCACCAGCTCGCAGTCCGGGACGCACCGCAGCAGCCGTTCGACGAGCGCCGTGCCCACGAACCCGGTCGATCCGGTGATCGCGATCCGTCGGCGCCCCAGAGCCTCGGCGATCACGTCCCTTGTCTACCACACCTCTCTACCAATTGGTAGAGAGGGTGCCGTCCTCTGATCTGGGCGGGATCCGTCTCGGTTTCCGAGACGATCCCCGCCCAGATCCCCGGCTGAGACGATTCCCGCCCAGATCGGGGGGAGGTGGCGGGTCGACCTAACGTCGCCGGCCATGGACCCACGGGACAGGATCGCGGTGGTCACTGGTGCAGCCGGCGGGATCGGGAGCGCGCTCGTGCGGGCGCTCGTCGGCGCCGGGGCGGCGACGGTCGTGGCCACCGACCTCCGGGCCGGCAGCATCGTCGCCGGCGATCGCGTCATCGCCCGCCCTCTGGATGTCGGCGACGAGTCGGCCACGATCGCCCTGGTCGAGGAGATCGAGGCCGGCCACGGCCCGGTCGACCTGTGGTTCGCCAACGCCGGGTTCGCCGTCGGCGGCGGTGCCGACGCGCCTGACGAGCGATGGGAGGCGCAGTGGCGGGTCAACGTGATGGCCCACGTCTACGCCGCGCGGGCCCTGCTGCCCGGGTGGATCGCCCGCGGCGAGGGCCATCTCGTCACCACAGCGTCGATGGCGGGCATCCTCACGTCCCTCGGCGACGGCGTCTACGCGGCGACCAAGCATGCGGCCGTCGGCTTCGCTGAGTGGCTGGCGATCACCCACGCCGCGCAGGGGGTCAAGGTCTCGTGCGTGTGCCCGGGCGGCGTCGACACACCCATGCTGCGGGGCATGACCGGCGACGCCGCCAGGGCATCGGCGCTGATCGGGGGCGGGGAGGTCCTCTCGCCCGATCAGGCTGCGGCCCGCATCGTCGCAGGCGTCGCAGCCGACGACTTCCTCATCTACACCCATCCCGAGATGAAGGTCTTCGTCGAGCGCAAGGCAGGCGACACCGATCGCTGGATCCGCGGCATGGCGCGCCTCTGGGATCGAACTGCCCACCTGCTCGACGAGCACGAGGGCTGACCACCGGTGGCGACCGCGCCGACGACGACACGCGATCGCATCCTCGCCGTCGCCTCGGCGCGCTTCGGCACGCGCGGGGTCGACGCGGTGTCGCTGGACGAGATCGCGTCGGCCGTTGGTGTGCGCAAGCAGACGGTGCTGTACTGGTTCGCCAGCAAGGAGGAGCTGGTCGACGCCGTGCTGGAGGCGACGGCCGCCGAGCTGGCGGTCGTCATCGACGCCGCCGTGCGGGCGGCGCCGGACGATCCGCTCGAGCGCATCGACTCCGTCGTGCGGGCGATGTTCCGCCTCGCCGTGCGCCGGCCGGGACTGCTCGGGCTCGTGCGCGAGCTGAGCCGGTTGCCGGTGCCGCAAGCGGAGCGGCTGCGGGTCCACGTCGCGCCGCTCGTCGATCGAGCCGTCGCCTACCTGGGCGCCGAGATGGACGCCGGACGGCTGCGACACGGCGATCCGCGCCTCGTCGCCGCGCTCGCCTACGGCACAGTCGTCGGGATCGCCACCGAGCCGGAGGCGCTGCGAGCGGTGCGCTGGGAGCCGACGCCTGCCGGCCTGCGCCGCTTGCGGGCCGAGCTGCGCGCCTTCCTGCGCGCCGCCCTGACGCCCTGACGCCTGACCGCGCCTCCGGAGGACAGCGGCCGCACCGACGTTCTGTGGGAGGGAATAAAC
>JBIOUO010000550.1:0-5396 GCA_044867195.1 Ilumatobacteraceae bacterium | reverse complement strand
CGGCAGGCGTGCTGCCCGGCACGGTCGAGCCTGCACTGCCCGGCGTCGTGGTCCCGGTGGCGGCCGCCGGGATGCACTGGTAGACGGGGCGCAGCGTCACGATGCCCGCGACGTCAACGGCATCGAGCGCCTCGCGCTGGTCCTTCACGCCGGGCAGGTCGACGATGATGTTCGAGCCCTCGACCCGCACGTCGGGCTCGGCGATGCCACGGTTCTCGAGCTCGTCGCGGATCAGATCGCGGATGACCAGGAGGTCACCGCTGCTGGCGCCCTCCTCCGGGGCGAGCACGACGGAGACCCCGCCCTGCAGGTCGAGACCGAGCGCCGGCGTGTTGCCCAAGCCGATGTTGATCAGCAGCAGGACGACGGTGATGCCGACGCACCCGAGCAGCGACGCCCACAGGCGGCGGCGGGTCATTCGGTGGAGTCGGGCTCGACCATGCCGCCCTCGGTGGTGTCGGCCTTGCGCCCAGAGCGAACACCCTTGACCGTCGGCGTGACCTTGGCCGGCGGGATCGCCTTGGCCGGTGCGGCCGACGGCCCGCTCTCCGGCGCCGCGTCGGCGCCGGCGGCGGCGGCCGACGTGTCGACCTTGCCGCTGAGGAACGTGCGGTTGATGCGGATCTGCACGTCGTCGTCGATCTCGATCCAGGCGACGTCACCGTCGAAGCCGGTGATGAACCCGTAGATCCCCGAGGCGGTCATCACCTCGTCGCCGACCTCCAGCGACTTCTGCATCGCCTGCTGGTCGCGCATCTTGCGCCGCTGCGGGCGGATCATCAGGAAGTACATGGCCAGCGGGATCAGCAGGAGGATCCCGAAGCTGGCGATGCTGCCGGCGCCGCCGCCGCTGGACCCGGACGCGAGAATCGAGAGGACGTGCATCAGTTCCGTTCCGTTCAGCCCGGGCCGGCGCCCTGGGCGGCGGAGAATCCTACCGAGCCCCGCCCTGGGACGGACAGCAGCTCAGCCGGCGGCGAGTAGCCCATGATCGGTCGCGATCACCACGGCGTCGTAGCGGTTCCTGGCGTGCAGCTTGAGGCAGATGTTGGAGACGTGCACGCTCGCGGTCTTCGGGCTGATGTAGAGCTGCTCGGCGATCTGGTGGTTGTCGCAGGCTCTGGCGAGCAATCGGAGCACTTCCAGCTCGCGGCTCGTCAGCGGGCCATGGGCCGGCCGCCCCCCAGGCGAGGCGTCGAGGCCGGCAGGCGCGGAGAGCGCGATCCGGGCCCGGCTGGCAGTCAGCTCGATGCCGGCGACCAGGTGGGTGGCGCCACGGGCGGCCGCGTCACGATGCGTGCGATCGAGGAGCGGGCGCGCATCGGCCCGGTGGCCGCGCGCGATGAGCGCCCGCGCCATCCCCCACCGGGCGTGGAGCACGTCGAGCGGCTGGCCGAGCATCTCCCACGCCCCGGCGGCGGCCTCCCAGCGGGCCGGGTCGTCGCCGTCGAGGCGACCGATCTCGGCCTGAGACGTGACCAGCACGGCCTCGCGCTCGTGCGGGGCGTCGCTGGTGAGCGTGGCCAGCTCCTCCAGCCAGCGCTCGGCGTCGTCACCACCGACCGCATACCGCGCCCAACGCTGATGGGCGCGTTGCTCGACGGCAGCGCGCACCCCGGCGAGGAGCAGCGGGGCGAGGGCGTCGGGCGCATCCAAGGCGGCGACTGGCCGCGCCGAGTCACGGACGATCTCGACGGCCTCGCCGTAGCGCCGGTCCCAGTACGCGCACGCCGCCAACCCGAGCGCCGTGGCTGCCACGAGGTGCGGCTCGGCGACCCCGGCGGTGAGGTCGCGCCCGTCGACCAGATGCTCGCGCGCGAGGACGAGCCGTCCCCGGTCGAGCTCGATCCTGCCTTCGAGCACGCGCCCGACCCCCGTGTCGAGAGGTCCATCTGCCCGCTCCTGCGCCATGCGCGCCAGGACGTGGGCCTCGTCGAGGCGTCCCAGGCGCCGCAGCCCGTCGCCGGCCAGGCAGCGCAGGAACCTGGCGACTGACGGCCAGTCGACCTCGACGTCGGCAGCGGTGGCGAGGTTGGCGGCGACCGCCTCCGCGCGGCGGCCCTCGTCGCCGAGGACCGTCGTCACATGGAGCTGAGCCCACAGCACGGCGGTCGGATCGCTGACCGCCCGCGCCAGATCGGTCGCCCGGCGTAGCTCGGAGATAGCGGCCGCGGCATCGCCCTGCCGGGCGCGGACCAGGGCACGAGTGCGGCGGGCGATCGCCTCCGTTCGTGGGCCACCATCCGCACCCGCGGCGATCGCGGCGTCGCAGGCTGCGGCCGCCTCGTCGAGGTGGCCGAGGCGCAGCAGCGAGTGACCGATCGTGCTCAGCGTCCGGCAGCGCGTCCCGGCGTCACCGGCCGCGCCCACACGGGCCAACGCCGAGCGCTGTAGGTCGAGCGCGCGGTCGTGCTCGCCTCGACGCAGGAGGTACCAGCCGAGCCGCTCCTCGCACTCGATGAGCGTGCCGGCCGGCGCAGCCGCCTGCTCCGCGGCGGCCATGGCACGCGACGCGAGGTCGACGGCGTCGTCGATCGCCCCGGCGCGGCTGGCGGCCGCCGCGGCGGCGAGGAGGACGTCGTGTAGTTGGGCACCCACGATGTCGGTCGGCGCGGCGACCAGCGGCCAGTGCGCGAGCACGACGCCGTACCACCGGCGCGCGTCGGTGGGCGAGTGCGCCCGATCGGCGGCCACCGCCGCGGCGTGCGCGGCATGCAGCGCGGCGTCGCGCTGCTCGGCCGCCGTCCAGTGGTGGGCGACTTCTGCCAACCGCCTGACGCAACTGGCATCGCCCGCCACACCTGCCGATTCGAGTGCCCGGGCGAAGCTCGCGTGCAGTGCCCGCCGCTCGTCGGGCATCAGCTCGCCGTACACGGCCTCGCGCGCGAGCGGGTGCCGGAACTGCATCGTCTCGGCCGCACGGTCGACGTCGATCAGGCGGCGCTCGAGCAGCTCCCGGATCGAGTCGGCTTCCGCGCACCCGGTGACGTCGCCGAGCATCGCCAGTCGGACCGGACCGTTCGAGCAGGCGAGCGCCCGCAGCACTCGCGTGGCGTGCGGCCCGAGCCCGCCCAGCGGCTCGGTCAGCAACCCGGCCAGCGCCGCCGGCACGTCCGACGTCGATGACGCCTCGGCCGCGACCAGCTCCTCGGTGAACAGCGGGTTCCCCTCGCCGCGATCGAAGATCGCACGGACCAGCTCGGCCGGAGGCGTGCTGCCGCGCAGAGCGGTGATCTGCTGCTCGACCTCGACCCGGCCCAAGCGGCGCAGGGCGACCGTCTCCACGCGTGCACGGCCCAGCTCGGTGACCAGCGCGCTCGACGTGTCGCCGTCGTCGACCCAGCCGGTGCGGAACGAGACGATCGTCAGCAGCTTCGCCCCGGCCCACCCGGCGAGCAGCATCCGCACGAGGTCGGCCAGCGCAGGTGGTGCCCACTGGACGTCGTCGAGCCAGACCACCACCGTGCGCTCACGCGCGAGGCCGTGCAGCCGCCCGGCAACGCCGCTCCACGTCGCCGTGTGCTCAGCGTCGCCGGGAAGCTGGTCGCACAGCGTCGCCAGCATCGCCGCGGCGCCGTCGAGCGCACCCGACGACAACCGCACGCAGCGTGCGGCGACGACCGGCGCACCGTCGGGTTCGAGTCCGTCGAGGAAATGGCGAACCAGCCTGGTCTTGCCGATGCCCGCCTCCCCCGTCACCGCCACGGTGACCGACGTGCGCTGGTGTTTGACCCGCGTCAGGGCGGCACGCAGTCGCGCCACCTCGGGACCACGGCCGACCACCACCGGCGTCGTGAGCAGCCCGGCGGCAGCACACGCCGTGCGGGTTTGCACGGCGAGTGCTTCGGAACGGACCGCACCGCGGATTGCCGCCGCTCGCCGCCACCGCGTGCTACGACAGGATCGGCCCGCAGACCGACTCGAAGACATACTGGCCGGAGCTGGTCTCGACCAGCCGCAGCACGCAGTTGGGGTCGTTGGGGTCGTCGATCTCGATGACGACCCGGTCGGCGAACGCGGCGCCTGCCGGAACGCCGATCGCCGCCACCCCGAGGCCGATGGCCGTGAGCGCCTTGCGCATGTTGATCTCCTCTTTGTTGTGTGGAGCGCGGCCGCGGCTGCGACCGCCGGAGGAGCAAAGCCCTGCACCACCGCGGGGTGCATTGGGCACCGCCTCAGATCGGTCTCAGATCGGTCTCAGATTCCCGCCTCGCCCATCCGCGGCCGGGCGCCGCGCCGAAGGACGGGCGCCACGAGCACCCCGCTCGTGCCCGGACGCGAACCGAAGGACCTCCCGATGACCGACATCACCCCGGTGCCCGGCGGCATCCCCCGCCGGCCCATCGACCCACGCATCCCGACAGGCGGCGACGGCCCAGGCCTCCCCCCGATCGGCCCGCTCGGCCCGTTCGACACCGAGATCACGGGCTTCTCGCCCGGATGTGGGCTGGTCGGCACCGTCGTCACGATTTCCGTGTCCAACTTCGGGATCGTCAAGTCGGTCTCGTTCAACAACGAGCCGGCAACCGAGTTCGGCGGGGGCGTCGCCGCGGTCGTCGCGAGAGTGTCGCCCGGTGCCACGACCGGCAAGATCGCGGTGACCGACACGTCGGGCCGGAGCGCGATCAGCAAGGCCGACTTCGTCGTCACGCCGGAGAGCGGGCGGGCGACCGTCACCGGGTTCAACCCCGTCAGCGGCACCGCGGGCATGGACGTGATGGTGTTCGGCACCAACCTCTCCGCTGCCACCCAGGTCACGTTCGGCGGCCAGGCGTCGAGCAACTTCCGCATCGACAACGACAACCAGATCACGGCCAAGGTGCCGGCGCCGACACCGGTCGGCCAGATCACGGTGACGACCAAGTGCGGGGGCAGCCCGACCAGCCGCCTCGTGTTCAACGGCACCCCGCCGCGACCGCGGATCATGACCATCGACCCGCCCCGCGGCCGGGTCGGCGAGGCGGTGACGATCACCGGGACCGACTTCAACTTCGCGCCGCGCGTGACGTTCACGAACGGCATCGCCGCGCCGATCACGGCGCAGAGCGCGACGTCGCTGACGGTCACCGTGCCCGCCGGGGCGGTCGACGGGCCCATCACGGTGACGACGGCCGGCGGGAGCGACACGTCGGGGCCGTTCGACGTCCTCCCCCCGGCACCCGACATCCGCAACCGCGACGGGTTCACGCCGACGATGGGCGCGCCGGGTACCGAGGTGCTGCTGTTCGCCCGCGAGGGCACCGAGTTCCTCGAGCTCGACTCGATGAAAGGCGTCAACTTCAAGGGCCCCAACCCAGGCCAGCGGATCCCGGCCGCCAAGTTCGAGGTGCTCCGCGACCCCGTCACTCGGCGGCGCGACCGGATCAAGGCCATCGTGCCGATGATGGCCGTCACCG
>JBIOUO010000549.1:0-3128 GCA_044867195.1 Ilumatobacteraceae bacterium | reverse complement strand
GACGCCGGGCGGCTCGACGCATACGAGCACGGTCCGCGCCCCGGGCACGACCTCGGCGACCGCCGGGTGCCGCGCCCGCCGGATGGCGGCGGCGTAGCCGGCGACCTCGCCGGGCTCGACCTCGACGAGCCACCCACCAGGACCGTACGGCAGCAGCCGCGGCGTCACGCCGTGAAAGGCAGCACGCCGACGCCGGCGGTGTCAAGGGCGTCGCGCACCGCCCGCGCCAGCTCGACGGCGCCGGGCGAGTCGCCGTGCACGCACAGCGAGCGGGCGGCCACCTTCACGATTGTGCCGTCGACGCTGACCACCTCGTGCTCAGTGGCCAAACGCACAGCACGCGCCGCCGCCTCCCCGGCGTCCAGCACGAGGGCGTCCGGCTCGGACCGCGGCACGAGCCGCCCGTCACGCAGGTAGGCACGGTCGGCGAACGCCTCGACCACCGGCTCCAGCCCGGCCCGCTCGGCTGCCGCCAGCAAGCATGAGTCCGGGGCGCCGAGCACGGCCAGCGACGGGTCGTACTCGGCGGCGGCGGCGACGACGGCGTCGGCGTGCGCGGCGCCCTGGATTGTTGCGTGGTACAGCGCCCCGTGGGGCTTGACATAGGCGACCTCGGCCCCGGCGACCTGGGCGAAGGCGTCGAGCGCGCCGAGCTGGTAGAGCACGACGTCCCGCAGCTCCCGCGGATCGATGTCGAGGTAGCGACGGCCGAACCCGACCAGGTCGGGATACGACACCTGGGCGCCGATCACGACGCCGTTGTGCACGGCGGCGTTGCACGTGCCCCGCAGCGTCGAGGGGTCGCCGGCATGGAACCCGCACGCCACGTTGGCGCTGGTGACCAGCTCCAGCATCGCCTCGTCGTCACCCAGCCGCCACACCCCGAGCGACTCGCCGAGGTCGCTGTTGAGATCGATCGCGGTCAAGGCACGAAGCGTAGGACGCGACGGAGGCCCGCCGCGTCGGCGGGCCTCCGTCCGTCTCAGGGTGCTGTCGTGTCAGCCGCCGGAGCTGATGCTGGCATAGGTGCCGATGTGACCGTTGAGGTCGACGAGGTCACCGTCGGGGACGAACGTGCCCAGCTGCGCTGGGTTGTCCACCTTGTACACGACCATCTGGCCACCCTCGTTGAGGTAGGCGTCCTTCATCCCGGCCGTCTCCTGCTTGATGCCGTCGATGACCAATGGATTCTCGAAGTCGATGTTGCGGGCCGCCAGCATGATGTTGCCGCGGTCGAGCCCGCCTTGGTACTTGGCCGCCTGCTTGAGCACCTCTTCCATGTAGATGGCGAACAACCATCCGGTGGCATAGGTGGTCTGCTTGTCGTCGAGGCCCTGCGCCTTGGCGACCTCGTGGAACTTCTGCACGATCGGGTCGTCGGCCCACGCCTGGTCGTTGACGTCCTTCACGTACGTGATCAGGTGCACGCCGGCGCCAGTCAGGCCCTGGTCGATCAGCGGCTGGAAGAACTGACTGAGCGACTGGCACGTGCCGGAGAGGATCACGATCGGCTTCCACGTCGTCTGCTTCTCGAGCTCGCTCATCGCCTGCGTGCAGAACGCGCCCGACGTCTCGACCAACGCGACGTCGGCATTGCTGGCGGCCATCGTCGTGAACTGGTTGGTCAGATTGGCCGCAGTCGGCTCGTGGTACTCCTGGTCGACAACCTTGACGTCGGTGCCCTCGGTGGCCTTGGCGAAGCCGTTGACATAGCTCTTGCCGAAGTCGTTGTTGAAGGCCACCGCGGCGACAGTCTTGGCGTCTGGGTGCTCCTTCTTCAGCCACTCCGCCCAGAGGCTGGCCTCGGTGAAGTAGTCGAGCTGCATCCCGGTCGTCCACGGGTGGTTCTCGATGTCGCCCCACTGCGGTGCGCCGGTGGCGTTGAACAGCTGCGGCATGCACTCGTCGTTCACCTCGTCCCACACGGCGAGGTTGTTCGGCGTGCCGAGCACGGCGAGCAGGGCGGCGTAGTTGCCCGAGCCGAGCGCCTCGTCGACATTGCTCTTGGTCTTGTCCGGCGCATAGCCGTCGTCCTTGTAGTCGAGGACGATCTGGCGCCCGTCGATGCCGCCCGCCTCGTTGACCGTCTTGAAGTAGCTGAGATAGCCGTCGGCGAGGAGGCCGAAGCCGGCGAACGGGCCGGCCTTGGGCAAGCTGGTGAACAGCTTGATCTCGGTGTCGGTGATGCCCTGCTTGGGATCCCAGTCCTCGGGGCAGTCGGCGGGGTCGAGCGTGAAGTCGTTGGGACCCTTGTACACGCCGTCGATGAGACCGTACTCGCCGCTTGCCGCGGCGGAACCTTCGGTGGTCTCGCCGGTCGTGGCCGTGCTGCCACCGCTGGTCGCCTCGGTCGTGGCCTCCGAGCCCGCCGAGGTGGCGGTCGGCGCCACGCCGGCGCCCGTGGTGGCCGGGGCCGCCGTCGATCCGGCGTTGTCGTCGTCGTCGCCGCAAGCCGCCAGCACGAGTGCCGCGGTGAAGGCGATCGCGACGGGCGCCCTCCAGCTCCGTCTTCTCATGGTTTCCCCCTGGTTGTTGTGGTGGTCAGGACGTGCCGTGGCCGGTCAGCGCTCATCCACCGCCGCTGATGTTGCTGAAGTTGCCGATGTGGCCGTTGAGGTCGATGAGGTCGCCATCTTGCACGAACGTGCCCAGCTTCGTCGGGTCGTCCACCGTGTAGGCGGCGATCCGCCCGCCCTCGTTGAGGTAGGCGTCCTTGGCGCCGGCGGTCTGCTGCTTGATGCCGTCGATCACAAGCGGGTTGTTGAAGTCGATGTTGCGGGCCGCCAGCATGATGTTGCCACGGTCCAGGCCGCCCTTGTACTTGGCGGCCTGCTTGAGGACTTCCTCCATGTAGATGGCGAACAGCCAGCCCGTGGCGTAGGTCGTCTGCTTGTCGTCGAGACCCTGCGCCTTGGCGACCTCGTGGAACTTCTGCACCTCGGGATCGTTGGCGAACGCCTCGTCGTTGACGTCCTTGGCGTACTGGGCGATGTGGGTGCCGGCACCGGTGAGACCCTGGTCGATCAGCGGCTGGAAGAACTGGCTCAGCGACGCGCACGTGCCGGACATGATCGAGATCGGCTTCCAGCTGGCCTGCTTCTCGAGCTCGGACATCGCTTGGGTGCAGA
>JBIOUO010000548.1:0-5416 GCA_044867195.1 Ilumatobacteraceae bacterium | reverse complement strand
GCGACGTCGATCACCGGAGGTCTGCCGCGACCGAACGACCCCGCATACGCGGCCTCGGCGGCTGGGCGCCGACGGCACGGCAGTGCGCGGCTGTCCTCGGGTCGAGCGACGAATCTCCCGCGAATGTCGCGGTGACCTGCTCACGCCCGGGTGATGTCCCGACCTCCTCATAGAGTGGCAGCGGTGACGGACGATCCCGGGGCGAACGACGGGCTGGTGCTGGCCGAGGTGCGGGCGATGCGCGCCGAGGTGGCCGGCTACCGCGCCGAGACGCAAGCCCAACGGGCCGAAGGCCAGGCGATCATCGACCGGCTCGCCCGCGCCATCGACGCCCTGGAAGCCGACATGAGCGCCGTCATCCGCCGGCTGTTCGGCGAGGACGGCCCGCCCGCATAGCTGTCGCTACGGCAGCGAACCCGCAGGGCTCACCCACTCGACCGGTTGATCCGTCACGGCGGCGATCCGGTCGTAATCGGCGTCGTAGTGAACAACGACGAGCCCATGCCGTTCCGCGATCGCGGCGATCAGCAGATCGGGGAAGTTGACGGTCCGGAGCTGGCCGTGTGCTGAGAGCGCGCGCTGGACATCCAGCGCCCGGTCCCAGACCTCGTCGGGCATCGGAAACCACTCGTAGCCGAGAGCGCGGTCGCCCGCGACCTCCTCATACTCGGCGTGAGATCGCGCCGAGTAGCGGACTTCGAGCTCGATGATCCCGCAGGTGCCCACGAGCCCGGCTTCGATCATCGGACCGAGCCGGCGGGCGACGGCCTCGTGGTAAAGCCGCGTCAGGGCGCTCTTGTCGGCGAGGTGGGTCGCTACTGCCACGCCGCGGCGTAGACGTCGTCGTCGCCGAGGTCGGCCAACTCGCCCGCGGCGAGGCGTCGAAGGTCTCGGCGACGAGCAGCGAGAGCTGCCACCTCGGCGAGTGCGCGGTTGACGGTGTCGACCTTCGTGGTGGTGCCGAGCGCCTTGCGGGCCTCCATCAGCGCTGCCTCGTCGATGTCCACCACCGTGCGCATGCCGTGACTCCTTGATATCAACTTCGGTTTCGGCATGATATCTGCTGAGTCGGGCGATCAAGGTGCTCACCCACAGTGGATGATTCGGCGCATCTGCCGTCGGCGATACCCGGGATCGCGATGGCTCGTTCCGGCGTGTGGCGAGATCTCTCGGATCAGCTCTTGGATGCCGCACCCGCAGAGCGTCACTTCGGGCGGAGCCGGTCCGTGTAGAGCCCGCGCTCGCCGCGCACAGAGCTCTCCCAGTCGACCATCGCGTCGAACGCCTCGCGGCGAGTCTGGGCGCCCGACTGACCTCGACTCCGGGCGATCGAGGCGATGTAGTCCTGAGGTCGGTGGACGTTGCGGTCGCTCGCCAGCGTGGGGACGGGCAGCAGGATCACGCGACTGTCATGCTCGCCGACGTAGCGGCGGATGGCGGGGAGATTGGCGAGCAGCTGGCCCCACTCGGAGATCGGGTCCTCCATCCGCTGGCGCCACGCGATGACGTGGAAGTCCGTGAGTCGGCTGAGCACCACCATCTCCTCGGCCTGCTCCGCCTGTGTGAAAATCGCGCGTCACGAGCGCGTGGAAGCCAGCGAAGGCCGCCTCGCAGTAGAGCGCCCAGTCGGGTGTGGACCGCTCCGATAGATCGCGTCGCCAGTCGTAGAGGTGCGTCCACTCAAGCTTCCGATCGACGCTGCTCGGATCGAAGCCGGGCGGCTTGGGGAATCCCTGATCGAGGAGCAGGCGGATCAGTTCAGGCGGCTTGCGGGGCGATCGTGCCACGGAGGCGCGACTCCAGCTCGTACGCGTCGTCGGCCGCCTTCTCGTCGAGCCCGGGGAACAGACTCACGACCTCCCGTGAGGCAAGACCGCGCTCGGTTCGCAAGGAGTAGATCGAGGCCGACGGGATGCGCGTGTGCTCAACACACGGCTCGCCGCCGAGGACCCACGGTGAAATGAACGTGTGCGTGCTCGGCGTCACCAGGTCTGGCCCCCACAGCTGGGCGTGACGGCCGAAGTCTTCAACGGCCGCAGTGAGGTCGAACGACTGAAGCATGTCGGCGAACAGCCGACTGGACCCATCGAGGGGCGCGACGACGTCACCGTCCACGGCGAGCGTCCTGCGATCGGCGTGGAGCACTGTCACCCGCTTGCCGGACGCGATGTGTCGTTTCAGCGCCCGCACTCTCGCCGCCGCGAGCGGCCGCGGTGTCTTGACGTCATTGCGGAGCCACGCCAGCACTCGCACGAACACAAGATCGCGGTACGACCACGCCATCGGACTCGCACCCGCGAAATCGGGGACATACACCGCGGCGCGCTGCCAGTCGTACAAAGTCGACCGAGGGATTCCCGAAAGTTGCGCCGCACGATCGGCCGCGTATCTGCCTCTGGCGTGGCGCAAGGAGTGGACCACGAGCGGGGAGCGATCGCGGTCGGGCGTCGTCTCGCTCACGGTCGCTGAGCCCTCCCTTCATCCCTGCCGCAGATCACGTGAGTGTAACTTCGGATCGCTCGACGGAGTCACACGCAACTTCATCGCGCGGCACGCGACCGACCGACAGCGGCGCCGAGTTGCGCTCGCCGCTGCTCGAAGTCGCTGATGTGGTAGTCGGACAGGCGCGTCCAACAAGCTCAGATGAACTCCGACGCGATGCCGATCGAGAAGCTCATTGAGCTGGTCGAAAAACGCCTCGGTGACGCGGACTACGCGACGCACCGTCAACGCGTCTCGGGGTCGACGACGCGCCGCTCCTCGAGCAGTCGGCGACCCTCGGCCCGCGCCCGGGCAAGGAACTCAGGGACGACGTCATCGAGGTTCGTTACGACCCGCTCGTTGAAGAGACGCTGACGCTCGTCGGGCGTCAGCATCTCAACCTCAGCAGCGGTCCGGGTCTCCGCGGCGTCCACATGGCGAGCGTACCGCCGAAGCGCTGATCAACGGAGGGACCGCGCCCACCACCGCGGGCAGCTCTCCGCGGTTCCCGAGCGTCGTGGTCCGCCTGCGCCACGCAAACCCGGGTCCGGCGCTGGTCAGGCCGACTTGGAGTGCCAGCGGTAGGCGGTCTCGATGATCTGGTGCAGGCGCTGGCGGGCCCGCCAGCCGAGCACCTCCTCGCCGCATTGCGGGTCGGCGTACGTGGCGACGGGATCGCCGGCACGGCGGGCGACGATCTGGTGGGGGACCGGCCTGCCCGCCACCGCCTCGGTCGCCTTGATCACGTCGAGGACCGACGAGCCGACGCCGGTGCCGAGGTTGACGGCGATCGCGTGCCCCCCGTCGCGGGGGCGGGCAGCGAGCACGTCGAGCGCCTTGATGTGTGCGTCGGCGAGGTCCTCGACGTGGATGTAGTCGCGGATCGCCGTGCCGTCCGGCGTGGGGTAGTCCTTGCCGAACACCTTCACGGGTGGCCCGGCGCCGAGCACCGCCTTCATCACCAGCGGGATCAGGTTGATCGAAAAGTTCCAGTCCTCGCCGATCACGGCGTCGTGGCTGGCGCCGGCGGCGTTGAAGTAGCGCAGGCTCACCGAGCGCAGCCCGGAGGTCACGCCGTACCAGCGCAAGATGCGCTCGACGGTGGCCTTGGTCTCGGCGTACACGCTCTCGGGGTGGATCGGCGCCGACTCGGCGACGGGCACCTCGGCGGGCGTGCCGTAGACCGAGCACGACGACGAGAACACGAAGTCGCGCGCGCCCGCCCGCAGCGCGGCGTCGACGAGGCGGACGGTGCCGTCGACGTTGTTGCCCCAGTACTTGGTCGGCGATTCCATCGATTCGCCGACTGACTTGTAGGCGGCGAAGTGGACGATCGCCGTGACGTCGTGGTCCCGGCAGACCTGCTCGACCAGTGCGTCGTCGTGGATGTCGCCGACCACCAGCGGGGCGTCGAGGACGTCCTCGCGCCGCCCGAGCTCGAGCGAGTCGAAGACCACCACCGGTCGCCCTGCTTCCCGGAGAGCGCGGACCGTGTGTGAACCGATGTACCCGGCGCCGCCGGTGACGAGCGTCGTCAACGCCGGGCCTTACGTGTTGGACGACTCGCAGGGGACGGCACGGTTTCCGACGCTATCGAGGATCAAGCGCCGCCGGGATCAGCACGAGTCCCTCGGCGACCGCGGCGGTTCGGAGCGCGGGGTCGAACACTGCGAACCTGGTCGCGCGGTCCGCGCGGCGAACGGTGAGGGCGCTCGCCAGCTGGACCGCGTGCGGCGTGCGCAGGCCGTGACGGCCGACGTGCAAGGCGGCCTCCTCGAGCAGAGATCCGGTGAGGTCCACGGCGCTGAACGCCGGTGGATCAGCGGCATCGCCGTGCCAATCGACCACGAACCCGGCGACGAGCGAGCCCAGACTGGCGAGCGTGAGCTCGCCATTGCGGTGCTTGCGCCACAGCGCCGACGGGACCTCCACCCGAGCGAGTGCGCTGACGGCGATTGGCTCGGTGATCGACCGCACAACGTCGCGCTGCTGCTCGTTCGCGTACCGCTTGACGAGCGCGGACGAATCGGCGAAGACCGTCACCGCAGCTCGGAGACGATGTCCGACAGCGCCGTACCTCGGCCAGCCTCCGCGCGGGCTCGCTCGAATGCCTCATCGTCCGGTCGCGGTTGCGTGGTCGGCGTCACCTCGAGCAGGACCCCGGCGCGCCGGAGCCGCTCGCGCAGCTGCCGGGCCTCGTCGCCTGCCGTGTCGGGGTTCGTCGCCGCGTCGAGGATGACGCTGACGTGGGCGTTCATCGTCCGGCCAGCCCGCTCGGCATCGGCCTTGAGCCTCTTCACCAGCTCCGGATTCAACCTGATGGTGATCTGTGCAGGCATGCCTGCATTCTAGCCTGCATTACGCACCATCAGCGTCCACCACAACTGGAGCAGCTGGAGCGCCGAGCGGGAGATCGCGGGGAGGCGGAAGAACTGCGAGCGGCCGTGGGGGCGGAAGTGGTGGCTGACGCCGACCTCGGCGAAGCGGGCGCCGGCGTCCTGGAACCTGCGCATCATCTCCACGCAGATCACGCCCGATGTCGAGGTCAGCTCGACGCGGTCGAGCAGCGACCGCCGGATCAGGCGGAAGTCGCAGTCGGTGTCGCTGACCCGTAGCCGGAACAGCAGGCGCACCGTGTGGTGGTAGGCCCGCCCGATGAGCTTGCGGTACCACGAATCGCCGCGCCCGATCTTGAAGCCCTGGACGATGTCGACGTCAGGCCCGGCAGCGTCGATGCAGCGCACGATCTCGGAGGCGTCGTACTGCGCGTCGCCGTCGGTGTAGAAGACCCAGTCGCGCGTTGCGGTGGCGAACCCGGTCTGCAGCGCCCCGCCGTACCCGCGGTTGGCGGGGTGAACGACCACGTGCAGCTCAGGCGTCTCCTCGGCGAGCGCCTTCAGCACATCGACGGATCCGTCGCTCGACCCGTCGTCGA
>JBIOUO010000547.1:0-3834 GCA_044867195.1 Ilumatobacteraceae bacterium | reverse complement strand
GCCGATCCTGTTCCCGGTCGAGGTGCGCGTATCGGCTGCCGACGACATTCCGCTGTCGACGGGCTATGGCCGGCCGTCGGGGTGGATTGCGGTGCACCAGTACCGCGGCGCGCCGTACGAGGAGTATTTCGACGCCGTCGAGCGATTGCTGGACGAATACGGCGGGCGGCCGCACTGGGGCAAGCTGCACGGCCAGCGCGCCGCGACGCTGGCGCCGCGCTATCCGCACTGGGCCGACTTCCAGGCCGCCCGCGACCAGCTCGACCCCGACCGCAGGTTCGCCAACCCGTACCTCGACCGAGTCCTCGGATGAGCGCAGCGCAACGGACGCGCGCGGGAGGCGCTGCTCATCCGCTGGCGGCGGTGCTGGAGGCCGCGGCGGGTGGCGGGCTTCCGCCTGTGGATGGGGTCGTCGACGTCCCGATCGGCTCGGAGGTCCTCCTGCACGGTGCCGCCTGACGGTAGGTTCGCCGCCGTGCAGATCGACTGCCCGCGCTGCGGCCGCCAGGTCGACGAGCGCTTCTACGGCCCGTGCGAGACGTGCCGGCTGGAGCTGCGCGCGGCGTTCCAGCGCGAGGGCCGCGTCGTCGAGGTCGCCGAGTACGAGCCGAAGATGAACGTCACGCCGAACGCCGTGGCGACGAAGGACGACTGACCGCTCCGCCATCTGGGCGGGATCTAGGCCATTCCGCCTTCTGGGCGGGCAGCGTGCAGGGGTCGTCACACGGAGTCCACCCAGATCGTTCCGGAGACGTGGCGCCGCAGGCCGGGCGCCTGCCGGCCGGTACGCTGTCAGGTCTCCGGGGACGTGGCGCAACTGGTAGCGCATCGCCTTTGCAAGGCGGAGGTTGCGGGTTCGAGTCCCGTCGTCTCCACCCGACCCGACCCGACCCGCCCACCCGCTCACCGCACTGCACCAGGGTGACGGCCGTGGCGCGATCATGGAGCGAGTGATCGTCGACTGTGCGCTCTATGAGGACGGGCTGCGGCGAAGCGGCACGTTCGACCTCGACGACCTGCCGCGTTGCGATGACTCGAGCAACGCGTTCGTCTGGATCGGCCTGTACGAGCCGACCGACCAGGAGTTTGCAGCCGTGCGCAAGCGCTACCGGCTGCATCCGCTGGCGGTCGAGGACGCCATCCAGGCCCACCAGCGACCGAAGCTCGACGTGTACGAAGGCTCGGTCTTCGTCGTCGTCAAGACCGCCGAGTACCTCGCCGACCAGGAGGTGATCAAGCTCGGTGAGATTCAGATGTTCATCGGCGACGGCTTCATCGTGCACGTGCGTCACGGAGCCGCATCACCGCTCACTGAGGTGCGTCGCAAGCTCGAGGCGAGCCCGCGCCGCCTGATCGACGGGCCGAGCGCCGTGCTGCATGCGATCCTCGATCACGTCGTCGACTGCTATGCCCCGGTCGTCACGGCGCTTGCACGCGACGTCGTGCGGGTCGAGGACATCGTGTTCAGCGATGTCGGTTCGAACCCGGTCGAGCGGATCTACATGCTCAAGCGCGAAGTGCTCGAGCTCGGCGCGGCGCTGGAACCGCTGACCCAGCCACTTGAGCAGCTCGCTCGAGGTGAGGTGGAGTTCGTCCACGAGAACGCGCTGGCGTACTTCTCGGATGTTCACGACCACGTGCTGCGCCTGTCAAGTGACGTGCTCAAGTTGCGCGACCTCCTCACGAGCATTCTCGAGGCGAACCTGATCCGAGTGAGCATCCGCCAGAACGACGACATGCGGAAGATCTCGGCCTGGGTCGCGATCGCTGCCGTGCCGACCATGGTCGCCGGGATCTACGGCATGAACTTCGAGCACATGCCCGAACTGTCGGTGTGGTACGGCTACCCGTTCGTCCTTGCGGTCATGGCCACGATCTGCATCTTCCTCTATCGGCGGTTCCGCAAGAGCGGCTGGCTCTGACCTGCCCGCGACCTGATTCCCTACCACCTCCGGGCACGCTCAGCGTGCCGCAGACGCCGGAGAATCGCGAGCGGCGAGGTACGCGAAGGCGACCGCTGCGGCGTGCCCGACGTTCAGCGAGTCGACGGCGGGATCGATCGGGATGCGGACCTGCCGGTCGGCGGCGGATCGGGCGGCGGGCGACAGGCCGTGTCCTTCGGCACCCAGCAGCAGCGCGACTCGCGCCGGCGGAGCAAGCGACCACAACGGCTCGGCCGACGGATCGGGCGTCAACGCCCACGTCTCGAACCCGCCGGCGCGCAGTGTGTCGAGGTCGTCGGGCCACCGCGACGCCCGGGCCACGGGCACGAACAGCACCTCACCCATGCTCACCCGGATCGTGCGGCGGTAGTAGGGGTCGATGCACGTCGGATCGAGCACGAACGCTTCGATCCCGAACGCCCGCGCCGAGCGGGCGATGGCGCCGAGGTTCTCCGGGTCGTTGAGGCCCTCGAGCACGGCGACACGCGCGGCGCCAGCGATCGCCTCGCCGACGGCTGGCAGCGGGCGGCGGTCGGCGGCGGCGACCGCGCCCCGGTGGAGGTTGAAGCCGACCGTCGCGGCCAGCACCTCCCTCGGCGCGACATACACGGGTGCCGCCACCGCGTCGAGCGCGCCGTCGAACCGGGCCAACGCCTGCGGCGTGACCAGCACCGACCGGACGTGGTGTCCCGACGCCAGCAAGCGGGTGATCGCCGTCACGCCCTCGGCGACGAACAGCTCGTCCCGCTCCCTCCGCCGGCGGGCGGCGGGATCGCTGAGCGCGCTGTAGTCGGCCAGCCGCGGGTCGGTGGCGTCGTCGATCGGCACGAGCACGGGCACGATCATCCCGCGCTTGACGTGACCGACAGCAGGCGCGACGATCGAACACATGTCGGTGAACGTGCGTTCGTCAGCCTCGGGCGACTTGCTGAGTGACGTGCACTTGCAGGGATCGCTGTTCGGGATCGCCGAGCCGGCGGTCGACGAGTCGTTCGCCGGGCTCCAGCGTCGAATGCTCGACGACCACAGCTGGCTCGATCACGCGCCCGGCTGGCTCGCAGGCGACCAGGACGTGTTCGACCACCTGCTCCACGACTTGCCGTGGCGCCAGCGGACCGTCACGATGTGGGAGCGCCGCCTGCCCGAGCCACGCCTGACGTGGTGGTGGACGCTCGACGACGGCCCCGAGCCGCTCCCGATCCTGGCCAGGATGCGCCACACGCTGAGCGCGCGCTACGGCGAGACGTTCGACTCGATCGGCTACAACCTGTACCGCCACGGCGAGGACTCCGTGGCGTGGCACGGCGACCGCCACCGCCACACCGTCGACGACCCGGTCGTGGCCATCGTCAGTGTCGGTGCACGACGTCCCCTCCGCGTCCGCCCGCGCGGCGGTGGGCGGGCGATCTCGTTCGAGCTCGGCGGCGGCGACCTGTTCGTGATGGGTGGCGCCTGCCAGCACGAGTGGGAGCACTCCGTCCCCAAGCTCCGCCACGCCCAGCCCCGGATCAGCATCACCTACCGCCACGGCATGCGCTAGCCGACGATCCGTTGGAGTGTTTGCGTCCGTGGAGGGTTTGCTCGGGGGCCCTCCCTGAGCAAACACTCCAACGGCGGAAACACTCCAACGGGAGTCAGGGGACCGGTCCCCATCGAACGACGGCGCGGGGCTCGGTACGGTCGCGTCAGTGGAGTTGCTCGTCGAGGTCGTCGGGCGCGACGGGCCGCGCCGGCACTCCGAGGACGCCGCGCTCGAGGTCGAGCCCGGCGCGACGTTCGGCGACATCGCCGACGCGCTGGCGTTCCTCGACGACGTCCGCGACGGGGCGACGCTCACCGTCGCCCGCACCGGGCAGACGCCGCGCCGCGACGACCGCGTCGCCGACGTCGA
>JBIOUO010000546.1:0-2888 GCA_044867195.1 Ilumatobacteraceae bacterium | reverse complement strand
CGCCCGCGAGCTGCTCGTCGGCGGCACCGTGGCGATCGCCACCGTGTTCTTCGGCATGGCCCGCTTCAACGTCACGATGTGGGGCAAGACGGCGACGTGCCTGCTGTTGATCGCGATCCCCCTGTTCGTGCTCGGGTCCAGCGACTTCCCCGCCCACGCCTTCTTCGAGGCGGTCGGATGGGTGCTCGGCATCCCGGCCCTGGTCATCTCGTGGGCCACGGCCATCGCCTACGTGCCGGACATCCGCGCCGGAATCGCCGCCGGCCGTGCCGCCCGGGCCGCGCAGGCCGGGTGACGGAGCCGCCCCGGCCCGGGCGCCAGTTCACCGGGGGAGGAGCCGACCCCGAGGTTTCGATACGGTTGCACGCCATGAACGTGCCCGAGGAGCTGCGGTACTCGAGCGATCACGAGTGGGTGAGCCGTGACGGCGACGTCGTGCGCGTCGGCATCACCGACTACGCCCAGGATGCCCTCGGCGACGTGGTGTTCGTCCAGGTGCCGGAGGTCGGGGCCGAGGTCACGGCAGGGGAGTCGTTCGGCGAGGTGGAGAGCACGAAGTCCGTCTCCGACGTCTACGCGCCTGTCACGGGTACGGTCGTCGAGGTCAACGACGCTCTCGCCGACGGGCCCCAGGCGCTGAACGAGGATCCGTACGGCGACGGGTGGATCTGCACGATCCGGATGAGCGAGCCCGCGGAGTACGACCGCCTGCTCGACGCGGCAGCCTACGGAGCGCTCATCGAGGCCTGAGCGTGGCGTACGTCTTCTGCAACCACTGCGGTCACCGCAACCCGCCCGACAGCAGCTTCTGCTCGAGCTGCGGATCGGCGCTGGACGTCAAGGGTGACACCACCGTCACCCTGACCGCGGTCGATCCGTTGCAGGACGCGCCCGGCTCCGACGACGACGTGGTGGTGTCGATGGCCGAGCTGCCCGCTGGCACGGCTGTCCTCATCGTGCGCGGCGGGCCGCAAGCTGGTGACCGGTTCGCACTGACTGGCGACGAGACGCGGCTCGGCCGCCATCCCGACAGCGAGATCATGCTCGACGACATCACGGTGTCTCGGCGCCACGCGACGATCGAACGCGCCGCCGAGGGCTACGTCGTGTCCGATGTCGGATCGCTCAACGGCACGTACGTCAACCAGCGGCGCATCGAGCGCGCCGTGCTGCACCACGGCGACGAGCTGCAGATCGGGAAGTTCCGCCTCGTCTTGTTCGAGCGCGCCGATGGCTGAAGCAGGTGCCTCCCACCTGTCGATCGGCGAGGTGCTCGGGCTGCTGCTCGAGGAGTTCCCGGACATCACGATCTCCAAGATCCGGTTCCTCGAGAGCCAGGGCCTCATCGAGCCCGAGCGGACACCGTCGGGCTATCGCAAGTTCTATGACGACGATGTCGAGTTGCTGCGGGTGATCCTTCGTGAGCAGCGCGAGCGGTTCCTTCCGCTGCGCGTGATCAAGGATCGGATCGACTCGGGGCAGATCGACCCGCGCGATCCGACGCCCGAGCGGGGCGTCGGCGGCGGGGAGCCGTTGGCGGCACACGTCTCCAAGCACCCGGCGGCCGGCGGACCAGTGCGTGCGCGAGCAGCGGACCCGATCGAGGTCGAGCCCGACAGCACGCCGGCTGCGCCGACCCAGCCGGCAGCCGCCCACCAACCGGCGGCGAGGCTGCTGCCGGGCGTGCTCGTCAACCGCGACGAGCTGTGCGCGATGGCGTCGGTCACGCCCCAACAGCTGGCGCAGCTCGAGGAGTTCGGGGTCATTCCCAAGCGCAGCGCCGGGGAGCTGTACGCCGACGATGCCGTCGAGATCGCGGCCGCGGCAGGCGGGCTCCTGCGCGCCGGGTTGGACGCCCGCCACCTGCGCGCGTGGCGGACGTCGGTCGAGCGGGAGGCCGGGCTCTACGAGCAGTTGATCCTGCCGACGCTGCGCCAGCGCAACCCGCAGGCGCGCAGCCAGGCGGCCGCCCACATCGGCGAGCTCGACGCCCTCGGGACCCGGCTGCGGGCGGCGATGATGCGCCACGCGCTGCGCCACTACATGGAGTGACTCCCGCCGTGACCGATCGCGCCCGGCTCGGGTTGCGTCGGCGCGGTACGATCGTCGCGTGGTGCCGCTCGAGCTCGTCGGAGTCCGGGTCGAGGTTCCTGCCAACACGCCCATGGTGCTGTTGCGGGAGCAGACCGGTCGCCACCGTCTCTTGCCGATCTACATCGGCACGCCGGAGGCGACCTCGATCCACTATGCCCTGGAGGGCGTCACGCCGCCGCGGCCGCTCACCCACGACCTGTTCATCCAGACACTGACCGAGCTCGGCGTGAAGTTGGAGCAGATCGTGGTCACCGAGATGCGCGACCACACTTACTTCGCCGAGCTCTACCTACGCCGCCCGGGGGGCGAGCTGACGAGGTTGTCGAGCCGCCCATCCGATGCCATCGCCCTCGCCGTGCGCTGCGCGGCGCCGCTGTTCGCCTCCGAGGAGCTGCTCGACGAGGTCGGCCAGGAGCCGGCGCCGGAGCCGGAGGAAGAGGCCGAGGAGATCATCGACGAGTTCCGTGACTTCATCGAGCACGTGAACCCCGACGACTTCGCATAGTGGCTCGCTCCGCCCGCGTGGCGGGGCAAGGCCGCCGTGCGTGTCACGACGTGACGTGATCGCCCGAACCGTCGACGGCGCCCCTTGACGTCGCCGGCGGGGGGTCGTAGCGTCGCCTTCCTCACATCGACGTAACTACGCCGGTGTCGCCGGGAACCCCCGGCAGCGTTCGTCGAGAGGTGTTGGGCCGTGGACGACTCAGGATTCAGTGGGACGCAGGCGGCGAAGATCGTCGGGATCACGTACCGCCAGCTCGACTACTGGGCGCGCACCGACCTCATCCGCCCGT
>JBIOUO010000545.1:0-37535 GCA_044867195.1 Ilumatobacteraceae bacterium | reverse complement strand
CAGGCGCTGCTGGCGCAGCGGATGGGCAAGACCCGCCTCGTCGCCGAGACCGGCGCCGGCCAGCACGGCGTCGCCACAGCCACCGCGGCGGCCCTGTTCGGCCTCGACTGCAAGGTGTACATGGGGTCCGTCGACGTCGACCGCCAGGCACTCAACGTGTTCCGCATGCGCATGCTAGGCGCCGACGTCGAGGCGGTGCACAGCGGCAGCCGGACGTTGAAGGACGCCGTCAACGAGGCGTTGCGCGACTGGGTGGCGACCGTGGAGCACACCCACTACTGCCTCGGCTCGGTCATGGGCCCCCACCCATACCCGTGGATCGTCCGCGAGCTGCAGCGGGTGATCGGCGCCGAGGCCTACGAGCAGTGCCGGACGCTCACCGGCGCCGATCCCGACGTCGTCGTGGCGTGCGTCGGCGGGGGATCCAACGCGGCCGGGATCTTCTCCGGATTCGTCGACACCGCCGCTCGCCTCGTCGGCGCCGAGCCGGCTGGCGGCGCCGCCATCGGCCGCGGCGTCCCCGGCGTCGTCCACGGGATGCGCAGCTTCTTGCTCCAGGATGAGCACGGCCAGGTCGAGGAGGCGCACTCCGTCTCGGCTGGGCTCGACTACCCGGGGGTCGGCCCGGAGCACTCCTACCTGGCGTCGATCGGCCGCGCCGAGTACCCGCCGGTGACCGACGCCGAGGTGCTCGACGCGTTCTCGCTGCTCGCCCGCAGCGAGGGCATCCTGTGCGCGTTCGAGTCGGCCCACGCCCTCGCCTGGGTGATCCGCGAGGCGCCGGCGCTGGCCGGCTCGACCGTGCTGGTGTGCCTGTCCGGGCGCGGCGACAAGGACGTCGCCCAGGCGATGGACCTCATCGGGACCGAACGGTCCGAACGATCCGAACGGTCCGCAGCATCCGCAGCGTCCGAATTGTCCGACCCGGGGCCGCCGCGCTGACCGTGGGGCGCATGGAGGACCGCTTCCGCGCCGCCCGCGCCAGCGGACGGAAGCTGCTCGTGCCGTACGTCACCGGCGGCTATCCCGGCTGGGAGGACGCGGCGCGGGCGGCGGCGGCGAGCGGCGCCGACGGTCTGGAGATCGGGATCCCGTTCTCCGACCCGGTGATCGACGGACCGGTGATCCAGCAGGCGTCACAGGCCGCGCTCGATGCCGGCGCCACCCCGCCGGGCGTGCTCGACGCCGTGGCCGGGCTCGACGTCGGGATCCCGCTCGCCGTGATGACGTACTACAACCTCGTCCACCACGACGGCCACGAGCGCTTCGCCGGCCGCCTCGTCGCCGCCGGCATCGACGCATGCATCCTTCCCGACCTGCCGCTCGAGGAGGCCGGCCCGTGGTGCGCGGCGGCCGACGAGGCCGGCGTCGAGACCGTCCTGCTCGCCGCCCCGACCGCCCCTGACGAGCGCCTGCCGCGGATCGTCGCCCGCTGCCGCGGCTTCGTCTACGCCGTCGGCGTCGTCGGCGTGACGGGGGAGCGGGCCACGCTGGCGCTGTCGGCGACGCGCACGGCCGCCCGCCTGAAAGCGATCACCGACGTGCCGGTGCTCGTCGGTGTCGGGGTGTCCAACGCCGAGCAGGCGCAGCAGGTGTGCACGGTGGCCGACGGCGTCGTGCAGGGGGCGTCGGTCGTGCGGCGGCTGATGGAGCACGGGCCCGACGCCGTCGGTGCCTATGTCGCCGAGGTCCGCGCGGCGATCGACGCCCGCCCGTGAACACACAGCAGCGCGATTGCGAGCTGTGCGAGGCCGCACGCTTCACGGAGTGGTTCTACGAGGACGACGAGTGCTGGATCGCGGAGTGCGAGTCGTGCAGCGTGCCGATGGTCGTCTGGCGAGTCCACGACCCCGACCCCCCGGCCGAGGTGCGTGACCGATTGCACGCCAAGCTGGCCGCCGTGATGGCCGCCACGTTCGACGACGACCACGTCGTGGACGACGACCTGCGGACGATCCCGACGCACTACCACGCCCACGCCCGGCCCCGCGCGTGGGGCCGCGGGTTCCGCCGGCGCAGCACCTGACCCGGCCACCGGGCGCGGTCGGCAAATCGTCGGATGCCACGACGCGAGGCCTCTACCATCGGCGCGGCGACGACGGGAGGGAGACCATGCGGGATCCGATGAAGGACGTGATCGTGCTCATCCCGGGGATCGGCGGATCGGTCCTCCAGCGGGACGGGCGAGACGTGTGGGCACTGAGCGCCGGGGCGGCGCTGCGCGGCGTGCTGTCTCTCGGCGGGAGCATCAAGCGGCTCCAACTCGACGGCGACGACCCGGAAGCCGACGATCTCGGCGACGGCATCCGGGCTACTCGCCTGATGCCCGATCTGCATGTGCTGCCCGGACTGGACTGGAAGATCGACGGCTACGGGCACGTCCGCGACGTGATCATGGAGCGGTTCGACTGCCGGCCCGGGCGCAACTACTTCGAGTTGCCCTACGACTGGCGGCGCGACAACCGGGTGGCCGCGCGGGCGCTCGCCCGGTCGGCGCACATGTGGCTCCGCGAGTGGCGGGCGCAGAGCGGCAACGACGACGCCAAGCTGGTGCTGATCGGGCATTCCATGGGTGGGCTCGTCGCCCGCTTGTTCCTCGAGACCCTCGACGGCTGGAAGCAGACCAGGACGCTGATCACGTTCGGTACGCCGTACGCCGGCTCGCTGAACGCGCTGCGGTTCCTCGCCGAGGGGTTCCGCAAGGGATGGGGCCCGCTGAGCATCGATCTCTCGGACATGCTGCGCTCGTTCACGTCGGTGTACCAGTTGCTCCCGTCGTACCGCTGCCTGGAGAGTGCGGCCGGCTCATGGGGCTACCTCGACGAGGTCCCGTGGACCTCACCCATCGACGATGGTCGGGTGAAGGCGGCGATCGCGCTGCAGCGGTCGTTGCGCGCCGCCGTCGACGCGCGCTTGCAGCGCGGCGAGCCGGGCTACGTGGTGCGCCCGATCGTCGGCGACTTCCAGCGCTCCGGCTGGGCGGCGCGGATCGAAGGCGGGAACGTGCGCATCCTGCAGTCGCGCGGACCCGACGAGTGGGGCGGTGACGGCACGGTGCCGACCGTGTCGGCGATGCCCCACGAGCTGCTGGCGGAAGCGTCGAACGCGACGTTCGTGTCGCAGCAGCACGCGTCGCTGCAGAACGACGGCCCGGTGCTCACGCATGTCGCCGGCTTGCTGCGCAGCGAGGCGATCGGGCGGGCCGTGCCGGTGTTCCCTGCCGGCGACGACCGGGTGTCGCTCGAGATCGACGACGTCGACACCACCGAGCCGCTGGTCGTGCGGGCGCGACCCGAGGATCCCCGCCATCGCCTCACGGCGACCCTCGAAGACGCCCGCGACGGCTCGTCGCGCACGGTGGCGTTGCAGCCGGGAGCCGACGGGTGGCAGCAGGCGATGGTCGAGGGCCTGGCGGCCAGTGACTACCGCGTCACCGTCACCGCGCCCGGCACCCGAGCGGTCACGGGCGTTGCCAGCGTCGTCGACCTGGCGGAGCTACAGCACCTCGACCGGGTGCCGTGAGCCCCACCATCCGCCCGTTCGAGACGTTCGAGCTCAACGTCCTCGGCGCTGAGGGGCACCTGTGGCTGTCGGCCCAGTCCGAGCAGGGCTCGATCTACGCCGTCCCGCGACCGCCGCTCACGTTCGAGCTGTCCGGCGGATTCACGGCCCCCGTTGAGTGGTTGAAGCACGTCATCGGCCAGGCGCGAGTCGATGCGCGCGATGACGCCATGGAGATCGGTTCCAAGCTCCTCGACCTGACGTTCGGCGTGCCCGAGATCGCCGCCCTGTTCCAGCAGACGCGGGGTGTCGCGGCCTCACGCGGCGCCCAGGTGCTGTTCCGAGTCCTGGCCGCGCCAGACGCGCTGAGCGCCTGGCCATGGGAGCTGCTCTTGGACCCCCAGCAGCCGACGCGCTTCCTCACCCTGTCACGCGACACGCACGTGGTGCGCGCCGGGCGTGAACGAACCTATCCGCCGCGGCGGGACTGGATCACCCCACCGCTGAACTTGTTGCTGGTGCTCTCCAGCCCGCTGCGCGAGAGCTTCGCCGACGACGAGACGCCGTTCGACCTCTACGAGGAGAAGCGCCAGCTAGTGGCCGAGCTGCAGCCGCTCGTCGACCGTGGCCTGCTGCGCGTAGAGGTCGTGGATCGCCCGTCCATCGAGCAGCTGCGGGCACGAATGAGCGCCCAGCAACGCGGCTTCCACGTCCTCCACTACGTGGGCCACGCCCAGCCGCAGGGACTCAAGCTCGAGCAGCGGAGCGGACGCGGGCGGCTGGTCGCGAGCGTCGAGTTCAGCCGGCTGCTGCAGGAGTTGCCAGACCTTCGGCTCGCCGTGTTCGCCGGCTGCGAGACCGCGCGAGCGCCCGAGAGCATGGGCGGTGAGCTTCTCCGCGCCTGGCCGGGTCAGCTCTCCACCGCCGACCACTGCGTGCGCGACGCCTGCCCGATGGTCGTCGGCATGCAGGCGGTGCTTCCGTTCGGCACGGAGCGCCTGTTCACCCGCTACTTCTACCAGGCGCTGACCGGCGGGCGGCCGGTCGCCGAAGCCGCCCGGCTGGCCCGCCTGGCGATCGCCGAGGACGAGCATGCGGGCGGGGACCGACTCAACTGGGCAGTTCCGTGCCTCTTCGTCGGGGGCACGGATCCCGGTCCGTTAGTCGATCCCGACGCCCGCGCCGTCCCGCGAGCAGCCGTGCGCCGCAAAGGCGTTCGGCTCGGCGTGCGCCAGGGCGAGCTGCGGTTCATCTCCCGCCTGGCCGAGCTGCGGACGGCGATCGACGTCCTTTCGGCGCGGAGTGACACGCGCGTGCTGCTCATCTCCGGTGCGCGGGGGACCGGCAAGTCGGCGTTCCTCGACCGCGCCGTCGAGGAGCTCGACGCCTCCGTGGTGTACCTCCTCGTCAGTGCCCAGCGGCTGCTCGAAGAGGACGATCCGCTGGAATTCCTGTGCGAACGAGTCGCCGAGCTGCTGGCTCGCGTCGGGCGCAAGGCCCCCAAGCGCGTGCGCGAAGCGCCGGTCTGGTGGGAGCTGCTTCTCGAAGTGGTCGCCGACACCCCGTTCGCGTTGGCGATCGACGACGCCGACCTGCTGACAAACGGCAGCGACGAGGTGGCCGCGCTGCGGGACGCGATCCAACATCTCACTGGCCGGCGAGGTCAGGCCCGACTGGCGTTGGCCTCGGCGGACGAGGTGACATCACTCGTCGCATCCGTCGAACCGGCATATGTGCGGCCCATCCTCCTGCAGCCGCTGCTCTGGTACGACGTCTGGCAGTGGATCCGGCGCAACCTGCCGGTGCTGACCCGGTTCGAGGAGGCGCAGCTGTCTGCGTGCTACGCCGACCTGCCGCGGCTCGAGGACTGGGAGCAGCTCGCCGAGGAGGTGTCCCGCGGCGTCGGTGCCACCGCCGACGAGCTGCCCACGTTGGTCCGTCGAGTCGCCTCGTCGCTCGGGTCGGTCCCGTCCCAGGCATCGGCGCCACCGCCGGTGTTCGGCGTGGCCACGAGCGCCGCAGAGAAGCGGACGGTCGGGGTTCGTGCCCCGCGCGCCCTTCGTGTCGCCGTCGCCGGCCCCCACACCAGCGGGCGCGCCGACGAGTTCGCGCGCGGGATCACGCGCTACGCCGCCGAGCACCACGTCGCCGGACGCGTCGACACGTCCAGCGACCCGACGTCGCGCTTGGCCGAGCTGGTCGACGTCCCGAGCCCGTTCGACGAGACCGGGTCGGCGGACATGTCCGCGATCACACGGTGGCTCGACAGCGCGCGTGAGGCCGGCGCCGAGCTCATCCTGCTCGACTTCGGCAGCTCAACGCCCAACCCGGTGTGGGACACGCTGCTCAATGCGCTGGTCAAGGACGACCGCCTCGTGATCGCGGCCGGCGGCAACGACGGTGTGCCGGCCTACCCGGCGTGGTGCGCCGGCGCGCTGGCCGTGGGTGCGCTCGGCGCCGACAGTCAACCGACGGCGTACTCGATCTTCGATCCCGACGCCACCAAGCCGGAGGTGTTCGCGCCTGAGTCGGTGGCCGACAGCTCGCTCGCCGTGCTGGTGGTCGACAGCACGGCGATCGGGACGTCATTCGCCGCGCTACACGCGCTCGCCGCGGCGACGTTGGTGTGGGCGACCGACCGCGAGCAATCGGCGCGCGAGGTCCGTGCGACGCTCGTCGAGACGGCCACTGTCGTCGATGCCGGCGGCGCCCGCCGCCTCGACGTGGACGAGGCGCTGGCGCGAGCTCGCCGGCAGGTGCTCCTCGACAGCCTGGAGTCCGGTCCCTTGGAGCTCCACGACCTCCTCGCCGCCGCCGGCATGCGACCCGAGCTCGCCCTGCCGTTGCTCGAGGAAGCCGTCCGCGACGAGCGCGTCCGGCGCATCGTCCAGGAAGGCACCGAGCACTACGAGAACCCGTCGGCAGCGTATCTCGCCTATGTGGAGGCGCGGCTGGCGCCGCCCGGTCCGGCACGCACGAAGGCGATGGATCAGCTCGTGGACCGGGTGCGGAGCCTCGCCGCGCGCGGCCGCTACCGGCCGGATCGGATCCGGGCGATGTGGGAGAGCGGCCACGAGGGACGCCGGGTCGCCGCGCTCGGCGCGATCCAGCAGCTTCCGGAGCTCGGCTCGGCGGCGATCGTGCTCGAGGGCATCACCTCGTCGCAGAGCGCGTTCGAGCAGTTCCACGCGCTGCTGGCCGCCGAGGCGATGCTGCCCGTGATGACGCCGGACGAGCGCACCGCGCTGCGTGCGGCCGTCGCCGAGCAGCGTGGGCCGTCGGGGCGCATCGAGAACGACCGGTCGCGCACGCGGATCGCCGATCGGCTGCTCGCCGCGCTCGGTTGACGGCGGCGCGCGTCACGATCCGGGAACCACCGACGGCGGCGGCTCGATGACGCAGGGTTGGCCGTTGAACGTCTCGACGATGACGGCGGTGCCCGTCGCCACCGTCGGGGTCTGGCTCGGCGGCGAGTCCCGTGTCACGAGCACGCCATCCACGCCGGCGACCCAGCGCCGGTCGACGTCGATGATGCGCAGCGTGTCGCCGGTCTGCACGTCTCCGCGGTCGGAGCAGGTCGGCCCTGTCGTCGTCCTGAGACCCTCCGCCGTGAGCTCCTCGACGACATCGGGTTGATGGACGACGTCCGCCGGGAGCCCTGTCAGCTCGGAATTGATGCGGACGTTGATGCCGACCTCGTCCGACACACCCGAGACGCTCACCTCGTAGTCGGTGGTCTGCGGGATCGTGAAGGCATGCAGATCCCCGCTCGACGACCGCGCATCGATCGGCTCGCCGTCGGCTGTCAGCAACGCGAAACGCGCCGTGGATCCGGGGGGCTGGACCAGCTCGACGACCATCGACGAGCCGGCCTCGCGCGCACCGAGAAACACGATCGTGGGACCAGCGCCTCTGATCAGATACTGCTCGAGACCGGTCGGCGATCCGGGCGCCACGGACGCGTCGTCGTCGTCGGATCCCCTCGTTCCCGACCAGGCGAAGAACGCCACGGCGACACCAATCACCAGGCCCCAGGCGATCCGCGCCATCCTGATCCGGCGGCGGTCCCAGACGTCGAAGTTGGCCTTGCGGATCGGCTGGATGAACCCGTCGTGGCTGAGCTCCCAGTACGACTCGCCACCGCGCTGCTCCCTGCGCACGAGGCCGAACTCGGACTCCATCCTCGACAGCACCTCGTTGGGGATGCCGTCCGTCTTGGTCGACGTGGGATCAATCCGCACCAGCTGGCGGGTGAAGCGGGAGGTGATCAATCGCTTCTCGAAGAACCGGCGCAGCTTTCGCTCGGCGCGGCCGCTGACGACCTCCGTGACCGCCTCGTCGTAGTAGCGGCGCAACGCTCCGCCAACCCCGCCGGTCTCGGTCACGTGGTCCGCCCGGATCGCAGGAGTGCGGGCCGGGTCCTGGTTGGCCGGGTCGGCGTCGGCCTTCGCCCACAGCCGATTGCACACCACCTGCAGCTGTCCCGGCTCGATGAACTCGTCGGGGATGGCGTCCTCGAACTCGTCGATCCGGCGCAGCGCGAGGTCCTCGATCAGCTTGTCGACGACCCCGGCGTCGAACGGCAGGCCGGATGCCCGGGCGGGGCCTTCCATTGCCTGCTTGGCGCTACGAGTGGTGAGCTTGTCGAGCCGGTAGCGGGCCTGGAACGGCACCGACATGTTGGCCGTCAGCCGCTCGATCGTCGCCAGGTGGTCCTCGCGGATCGCCACCAGCACGTGCAACGCCGGGTCGGCGCGCATCGCGCTGTCGAGCTGATCGAAGAAATCGGCGCGGCAGTTGAGCCAGTCGGCGCGGCCGAATGGCTCGAGGATCTCCTCGAACTGGTCGAGCACGAGCAGTCGCTGGATCGGGTCTCCGAACTCGTCGAACTGCTGCGGGCGGGCGGCCAGGAAGCTCGACAGCGTGGTGTGCTCTGAGCGGTTGCTCTTGACGAGCGAGCTGAGCGCGGCGGTGACGTAGACGTTTGGAACCGCCTTGGCATCCGGCCAGCCGGAGGCGCCGCGCACCGCGCCCGGGTGGACCTTGGCGATGCCGACGACGTCGAGCTCGGC
This sequence comes from Ilumatobacteraceae bacterium, assembly GCA_044867195.1. Classification (GTDB taxonomy): domain Bacteria; phylum Actinomycetota; class Acidimicrobiia; order Acidimicrobiales; family Ilumatobacteraceae; genus JALZMG01. The sequence continues at coordinate 28,962 of JBIOUO010000545.1, read as the reverse complement.
GACCCCCGGTGCCGGCCGGTCGCCGTGGTCAGCGCTGACGCGCTGCAGCAGGCCGGCGTTGATCAGCGAGGACTTGCCGGCACCTGACGGCGCGTACAGCAGGCAGAACCGCTGCGCCCGCACGAGCGCGCTGAGCTCGGGCACTTCGCGGGCGCGGCCGTAGAACAGCGAGCTCTCGTCGGTGCGGAACGGCCGGGCGCCGGGAAACGGGTTGGACCGCGTCTCGTGCTCCTTGGGCCCCTTGCGGAACACCGACGTCCTTGCCGCCCGGATGGACATCATCGCGGTCGCTCCACTTCCTGCTTGATGGCCGTGAGCAGCGTCATCGCGTCGTCGAGCACGACGTCGACCTTCTCCCGCAGCAGCCGGCTGAAGTAGTGCGTGAGGAACTGGTCGGCCTCCCGCTCGCGTCCGTCGACTGCGTCATCGTGCTGCAGCTGCACGGCCACGGCTTGGCGGGTGTTGCTGATCTGGCTGCCGAGCGCGCGCAGGAGGCCGCGCAGGTTCGGGTCGGCGGCCCCGTAGCCGATGAAGAACCAGCTGCCGTCGGCGAGCGCCCGCCTGATCGGCGGCGGGAGCATCGCCACCTTCTGCGCGTCCTGCTGCGAGTCGGCGGCGAACCGCGACACGAACGCCATGTGGTTGCGCTCGGTGAGCACCATCGAGGGCGGGTCGTCCCACCGGCCGTGGAGGTGGAACACGACCGGCTCGCGCATGCTCGGCTCGAACATCGACTCGGACTCGTCAGGTTCGGTCTGACCACGTCCCGCTTCGGCGTTCCAGCGGCAGGAGATGGATCGCGGGACGCAGTTGGGGCGAAAGCGGCGCAACGCGCGCGCCATCAGGTCGTCGAACGCGGTGGTGATATAGACGTTGAGGGGCAGCTCGGCGAGCAGGCGGAACGGCCCGCGGTCGAGGCAGTCGTCCGCCAACTCGCCGACCTGGGCGTGGACGAACTCGACGAACAGCTCGGCGAGGTCGTCGTCGTCCGCCGCCTCCTGGCGGGCGAACTCGGCGACCATCGCCAGCTCACGATTGCGTACCAATGGGTAACCGAGGTCGTTGGCCCAGCGGCGGGCGAGCTCCTCGGGAACCGGGATCACGCCGGCACGCAGCTGGCCCCCGATCACCGGGACGCACACCCCCTTCCTGATGCGGTCGCACAGTGCCCTCCAGCTGCGCGCCGGCAAGCCGAACGGCTCCTCGTCGCTCACTGGTCGACCCGCTTCCCGAAGTCGTCGAGCTCGGCGCAGAACTCGGTGCCGGTGCCCCAGAACATCTTGAAGTCGGCGCCCGTGATGGTCTTCAGATACCGCGGGTAGTACTGGACGTAGGCGTCGCGCTGCTCATCGGTCAGATCCGGTGGCAACGGGCGCACGGCATACGCCAGGCGGGGGATGCGCCATTGCCGCAGCACGAGCTGGAGGTTGACGTCGCGGAAGCTGTAGCCGATGAACAGCAGGCTGGTCGTGGCGATCGCTCGCTGGACGACCTCCGGCAGCACGTGCGGCGAGCGTGCGAGCTGCTCGAGGAACTCGAGGTAGTCGGCCTCGGTGACGACCATCGAGTTGCCGTCCCCATAGCGACCGTGGAGGTGGAACACGAGCGGATGATCAGGGTCGGGCTCGAAGCCCGACAGGTCGTACTCGGTGGTGTCCCAGTACCGATCCGGCGGGTTCCACAGCGAGACGCCGATCCGCGGCGGCTTGTTGGCCGCGTTGAGCGCCCGCGTCAGCAGATCGTCGTAGTTGGTGGTCAGCCAGACCTTGCAGCCCTGCTTCGGCAGCGCTCGATACGGGTCATGGGGATCCGCGATGTCGGCGACGACGAAGCCGCCGAGCACGGCCTCGAACCTGTCGGCCAGGTATTCCGCCGGGAGCGCCCGGTCGCTCGTCGTCGCGACGTAGTGGGCGACGGCGGCCAGCCGATCGCCGTCGGCGAACGGGTACCCGACGTCCGTCGCCCACGCCGCGGCGACCGCCGCCGCATCGCCCAGGATCGAGGCACTGGCGCCGGCGCCGAGCACCGGAGTCACCTGACCGGCGCGGATGCGCGTCGATAACGTCCGCCAATCAGCCTCTGACCACTGGCTGGTCGCCATCCCTCACCTCGAGCCCAACGCGAGCCGACACAGTACGCACGACCGCCCGGTCAGGGTGGCGCAATTCGCCACCACCACGCTTCGAGATCAGGTCGTCGTGGTCGACTCATCCGCCGGCGCGGCGGTCGGTGGCGCCGCGGTCGGCGGAGCGGCGGGGGGCTGCGTCGCCGGCGCCTGCGTGGGTGGCGGGGCGAGGGTCGTGGTCGTGGTGGCCGCGCGGCGCACGGCCGCCAACGCCTGCTGGAACGCAGCCAGCGTCGCCGGGTCGACCGCGCCGGACGGCTCGACCCCGAGCGCGGTCTGGAACGCTTGCAGCGCAGTGGTCAGCTCATCGGTCCAGTTGCCGTCGATCGGGCCGGTCCAGTACCCGGCCAACCGGAGCACCGTCTGCAGCGCGGCGGTCTGCGTCAGCGTCTGCTCGGCCGCCTGCTGGCCGAGCTCGGCAAGCTTGTCGTCGAGTGCACGTTGCGTCGCGGCGTCGACGTACCCCGTGGCCCGCAGGCCGCTGTCGGTCTGCAGCCGCTTCACCGCATCCACGGTCAGCGGGCCGTAGATCCCGTCGACCTCACCCTCGTAGTAGCCCGCCTGCAGGAGCTGCAGCTGGAGCGCGAGCGTGTAGTCGCTCACCCGCGCCAGCGCCTCGGCCTGCTGCTCGTCGGTGAGGCAGCCGGCATCGGCGAGCAGCCGCAGCCATGCGACCTGCAGCGCGAACGCGGCCGAGTTGTACTCGGCGGTCGCCTCGGCGAGTGGGGTGGCGTCAGTGATCCCCTCCGCGGTGGACGTCAGATCGGCCTCGGCCTGCTGCACGCGGGTGATCGTGGCTGGCGGCACGATCGTCGTCGTGGTCGTCGACGGCGGCGTCGTCGTGCTGATCGGCACGCTCGACGCGACGGCCCTCGCCTGCAGCAGCGCGGCTTGGGCATCGGTGAGCTCCTGCTCGGCGCTCGCGACGTCGGCCTGCGCAGCGCCGACCGCGCTGGCCGCGGACGAGACCGACTCGCGTGGCGCCACGAGATCGGCGCCGGCGGTCTTGACGTCGCCGACGGTCGCCTGACCTCCAGTGAACAGCTTGCCGTAGCGATCGAGGGCGCCGATGTAGTCCTGGGCCTCGGTGCAGAACTGCTGGCGGGCCGATGCCAGCGCATCCTCGGCGGCGGTGCGCCCGGTCTCGGCGGCCGCCACGCGCGCCTCGGCGACGGCCACAGGGTCCTGTGTGCTCGGCGGGCTCGGCTCGCTCGTCGGAGCGCTCAGCGTCGCGCTCGTCGCCGGCGTTCCGGTCGTCTCGTCGTCGTCGCCGCACGCCCCCGCGAGCAGGAGCGCGCCGACCAGCGCGGCCACAGTGAGCCTCCGCCGGGACCCCCTCGTGCCAGTTCCCTGCTCGCACATCATCACTCGCCTCCCTCTCGCCGACGACGGCGGGGCGGACCGTAGCGGACGGTCACCCTGGTGGCGAGGAGGCGGTGATCGCGACGGCCGCCGCCCTACGATCGATCGCCAGTCGCCGCGCTCGGGAGCCGGGCACGTCGAGCCTCGAACGATGGACGAAGGAGGGAAGGTGGTTGTCGCCGAGCAGGTGTGGCACCCGGACAGGCGCCCGCCAGGGGTCCGCTGGCTCTCGTTCGCCGCCGCGCTCCTCGCGGTGAGCGGGATCTTCAAGATCTTCGACGCCCTCTGGGCGTTCAAGTACGACGACGAGGTCGGGGAGATCCAGACCGTCTTCTTCGATCGCGACCTGGCCGCCTGGGGATGGGTGTGGCTGGCGCTCGGGATCCTGCTCATTGCCGCCGGGTTCGCCGTCGTGAAAGGCGCCGAATGGGCACGATGGGTCGGCATCGTGGCCGCCGGGCTGGCGGCCATCCTGTCGTTCCAGTGGATCTTCTTCCAGCCCCTGTGGACGATCCTCAGCGTCGCGCTGGCGCTGCTCGTGATCCTGCCCCTGGTGGCGTACGGGGGGCGCCAGGGCGTGCTCGGGGCGGCTCGCCAGTGAGCGCCGACGCCTGACCGTTCGCGCCGGGTGGTCGGTGCCCCGCTTCGCCTATCATGACGCACTCCAGGTCCGCCGTTCATCGGTCTCCGGGAGGCTCCGGTTCCGTCCAAACTTGCCGTCCTCACCAGCGGGGGTGACTCCGCCGGTATGAATGCTGCGGTGCGGGCCGTCGTGCGCACGGCGCTCGACGCCGGCATCGACGTGTTCGGGGTGTACGAGGGGCTGCAGGGCCTCGTCAACGGCGGAGCCTGCATACGGCCGATGTCCTCGGCCGACGTGGGCGGCATCCTGCAGCAGGGTGGAACCGTGCTCGGCACCGCCCGCAGCGCCGACTTCCGCACCGCCGCCGGTCTGCGGCGGGCGGCTCGCAACCTGATCGAGCGGAGCGTGGACGCACTGGTGGTCATCGGCGGCGACGGCAGCCTCAGCGGCGCCGCCGAGTTGCGAGCGCGATGGCCCGACTTGCTCGACGAGCTGGTGGACGAGGGGACCATCGACCGGGCACAGGCCGATGCGCATCACAACCTGTCGCTCGTCGGCCTCGTCGGGTCGATCGACAACGACATGGTGGGCACCGACATGACGATCGGAGCGGACACCGCGCTGCACCGCATCACCGAGGCGGTCGACGCGATCCAGAGCACGGCGTCGAGCCATCAGCGCACGTTCGTGATCGAGGTGATGGGACGGAATTGCGGCTACCTCGCCCTGATGGGAGGCCTCGCGGCGGGCGCGAGCTTCGTCCTGATCCCGGAGAATCCTCCTGGCGAGGCCTGGGAGGACGAGATGTGCCAGGTGCTACGAGCGGGGCGCGACGTCGGACGGCGGGCGAACATCGTGTTGGTCGCCGAAGGTGCCCGCGACAGCGTCGGCGATCCGGTGACGGCCGATCACGTACGCGACGTGCTCGAGAAGCGTCTCGGCGAGGACACTCGCGTGACCATCCTTGGCCATCTGCAGCGGGGCGGCTCGCCGAGCGCGTTCGACCGGTATCTGGCCACCGTGCTTGGTCACGAGGCCGTGCGCCACCTCCTCGACTCGCCGAACGGCGAGCCGCAGCTGATCGGCATCCGCGGGCACCGCGTGCGCAAGTCGCCGCTGCTCGAGTGCGTCTCCACGACACGATCGATTGCCGGCGTGATCGCCGCTCGGGACAGCGACAAGGCGATGCAGCTGCGGGGTGGCAGTTTCCGCGACTCCTATCAGCTACTGCGGACGATGACGCAGGCGCGGCCGCACCGCCCTGAGCCCGGTCAGCGGGCGTTGCGACTCGCCGTGCTCCACGCCGGTGGGCCGGCCCCCGGGATGAACACCGCCGTGCGTGTGGCGGTGCGGGTGGGAATGGAACGCGGCCACACGCTGCTGGCCGTCCGCGATGGCTTCCGCGGGCTGGCGGACGGCCGCGTCGAGGAGATGGCGTGGATGGGCGTCAGCGGCTGGGTGTCACGGCCGGGCGCCGAGCTGGGCACCAGCAGGTTCAGGCCCGAGCCCGACGACCTCCCGCGCATCGCCAGCCAGCTGGCCGCCAATGCCATCGATGGTCTCTTGCTGATCGGCGGCTGGGCCGGCTACGTCGCGGCGCATGAGCTGACCATCCACGCCGGTGACCATCCCGGGCTGGCGATCCCGATCGTGTGCATCCCCGCCTCGATCAACAACAACCTCCCGGGCACCGATCTGAGCATCGGTGCCGACACCGCCCTGAACAGCATCACGACCGATGTCGACAAGATCAAGCAGTCGGCAGTCGCGTCGCATCGGTGCTTCGTCGTCGAGGTGATGGGCCGCGACTGCGGGTACCTCGCCCTGATGGGCGGGCTGGCGACAGGCGCCGAGCGGGTCTATCTCCCGGAGGAAGGCATCACGCTCGACCACCTGCAGACCGATCTCGATGCCCTGCGCAAGGGCTTCGGGTTCGGGAAGCGGCTGGGCCTCGTGATACGCAGTGAGCGCGCTGACGACCTGTTCACGACCAGTTTCGTCGAGTCGCTGTTCGCCCACGAGAGCGATGGCCGGTTCGACGTGCGCCGCGCCATCCTCGGCCATGTCCAGCAGGGAGGGGCACCGTCGCCGTTCGACCGGATCCACGCCACCAGGCTGGCCTCGGCCGGCATCGACCACCTGATCAACGATGCCCTCGCCGACCGCCGGGAATGCGCGATGGTCGGCGTGCGGCGCGGCAAGGTGGAGTTCACGCCGTTGCGCCAGTTCCCCGATCTCGTCGAGCGCGGCTTCCAGCGGACACGGGCTCCGGGGTGGTGGATGGCCCTGCGGCCGCTCGCCGACATCATGGCCCAGACCGACCGAGGAACGTCGCTCGGGGACGCGAGGAGTTGACATGCCGACGGCGCCACTGAGTCGCGACATCGCGATCCTGATCTCCGTCTTGGACCGCCCGTGAAGTACGTCCCTGTCGAGCTCCGCGGCGAGTACCTCGTCAAGATGTACGAGCTCGAAGCGGACGTGTGCCAGCGGTTCCTGGTCCGCTGCACGTTCGGCCGCGTGGCGTTCGACGACGACGACGAGGGGCTGACGGTCCTGCCGGTGAACTGCGTGTTCTCCGGCGACGTGGTCGTGTTCCGGACGCAGGCCGGCTCGATGCTCGACCGGCTGGGCCCTGGACGCGTGGTGGCATTCGAGGCCGACCACATCGATCCGATCTCCGAATCGGGCTGGAGCGTGCTCGTCCGCGGGACGGCCACCCACGTCGTCGATGCGGAGCGGATCGCCGCCCTCGTGGAGACGGGGGAGCACGCGTGGGCGCCCGGCCCTCACGACCGCTGGATCGAGATCGAGCCGCAGCAGATCACGGGTCGGATCATCTACCGCCAACACGTGATCAACGAGGGAGAGCGCGCGCCGGACGTGGCACCCGACTGAACGTCGCTCGTAAAGCGATCAGCCCGCGGCTCGCTGTCGCTGGGCACGCCCGCAGCCCCTGGAGGCGGGCCGACGGCCTTCGTGCTCAGCCTGTTCGTCGACCAGATCTCGCGCCGATTCCTCCCTCGCAGGCGCAGTCGGCGGGTTGGTGCACCGCCGATGCGATGAGGCGGTCGCGTTCCAGTCTCGAACGCCTCGTTTGACGGCCGCACCGTGGCCACGACGGTCTCGCCGTCACCGGCGCTGCGTTCGAGGACGAACTCGGCGAGAATGCTGTCGGATGGCGCACGGCCCGACCATCCGGCGATCCTCGCGAGGGAGCGATCGCGCGCGTCGGCTGGGAACCTCAACGGTCCGCAGACAGACGATCACCGGGCGGTCTCGTCGGGGAGCGGCACGTGGTGGAACCAGCGCCACAGCACCAGGTCATAGACACTCTTGAGCGTGCCGGCGAGGAAGCAGCTCACACGCCTCGGGTCCGCGCCGTGTCCGACATCAAGGTGCGCTGGCTCGGACACCGCCTCGCGGCCGACATCACGATCGAGGTCGATCCCACCGCCACGGTCGAGCATGGTCACCAGGTGGCCACCGCCACCCACCAACGCCTGACCACCCGCGTCGCCCACATCGACCACGTGAACATCCACGTCCATCCCGCCTGCGCGCCGGCAGCTGCGGGTCAATCGTCGGCTGCGCCCTGCTCGTGAGCGCGGGGGACGGTGCCGTCACGCCGACGAGCACTGTCCGACCCCTTCGTGCGGGAGACCGCGTTGGGGAAGAAGCCCAGGCAGCGCGCGCTTCATCACTCGGGTTCGACGATCAGCGGTCGGTGCATCCCGGCGTCGTAGTGGCCAGGTTCGTAGCAGCCGAGCTCCCACGTGCCAGGTTCGAGCTCGACGTCCATCGTGGTGCTCTGCCCTGGTCCGATGCTGCGACGGCCGACGAACTCGCCCTGGGAGTTCATGAACGCCAGCTCATGATGCACAGCCCCCTCGTTGCGGAACGTGACTGCGTAGTCGCCCTCGACCACGCGGTCGGGTGCCTCGAAGGCCATCTCCGTCCCGACGACCGTCATCGTTCGCTGGGCACCGCCGTCGTCACCCCCGCAGCCGGCCACAGGCATCACCAGCAGCCCGAGCGCCCCGACGAGGATGAAACGGTACGCGTCGGGCCGTGGTCCGGTCACAGCCAGTTTCCTTCGTTTGTAACGCCGGGCGACCACGCCGGCTCCCGCGTCGGCGCCGGCATCCCGAAGAAGCGGGACCTTCGGCTCCGTCCGACACCTTCACGAGCGCGATGGTCGAACGAGCACCGAACGCGCCGGACGCGACGAGGTGATTCCACGGGGTCACTCACGAACTCCGAAAGGAGAGCCGCCGAAATCTGTCCAATTAGGTCGCCGAGACCGGAGGGCGGCGCTTCGCGCTGGCAAAACCGCACGTCTGAAACCTCACAACACCTTCTTCAGCAAAGACCACCCGAAGTGTGACACCACGCCAGCGGACCTGCGGCTCGACAAGAGCCCCGGGATGGCGGAAAGGGGTGCTCGTGTTGCGTACCGCACAGCGGAGTCGAACCCACGCGCGACGTCAACCATCACCATCACGTGTTCGGCTCACGGGGACCTGAAGGTCAATACAGGAACATCGGCTTGCCGTCCACCTCGCGGATCAGCGGGCGGTATGTCTTCGAGTCGTAGAGGGCGTCGACGTCGACGCGTTTGACGCCCTGCCCGATGGTGTCGATCGGCACCGAGGTGTACATCCCACGCTGCAGCGACACCATCCGGCCTGACTCGTCGCGGTCGATCAGGTTCAACGCCATGTTGGCGTAGTTGACGGCCACCATCAGGTCCAGCGCGTCGGGGGCACCAGAGCGCATGAGGTAGGAGACTTGCTGGTAGACGACGTCCTCGCCAGTCAATCGCTTCAACACGTCTCCGGTCATCAGCCCGATCCCGCCCAGCTTGCGATGACCGTAGGCGTCCTCCTCGCCGTACTCCTCGACGGAACCCTCGAGCATGTGCGCGCCTTCGCTGACGGTGACCATGGCGTAGTTGGACGGGTTGGCGGCCTTGTCCTCCACCACGTAATGGGCAAGCAGTTGAGGGTCGAACGGGACTTCGGAGATCAACGCCCGGTCGACCCCGGCGAGGTAGGCGGCGAGCAGCGATGTCTCGCCGCAGTTGCGGCCGAACAGCTCGATGACTGCGATCCGCTCGTGCGACCCCGCCGGGGTGCGCAGCTGGTGAATGAACTGGACGCTGCGAGTGACCGCCGTCGAGAAGCCGATGCAGTAGTCGGTCCCGAACACGTCGTTGTCCATGGTCTTCGGCACGGCGACCACTGGTACGCCTTCGCGGGAGAGCCGCTCGCCGTAGGACAGGGTGTCGTCGCCGCCAATCGGGACCAGCCAGTCCAACCCGAGCCGATCGATCACGGCCAGGCAATGGTCCGTGAAGTCGAAGGGACCTTCGGATTCGCCTTGGCCTTGCCCGGTGAGGAACCCCGGCACGTCAGCCGACCTGACCTTGCCGGGGTTGGTGCGGCTGGTGTGGAGGAACGTCCCGCCAGTGCGGTCCACCGTGCGCACGTCGCCCTTGCTGAGTGGTTGGGCGCATTGGGTCTGCGGCTCGAAAGAGTCGAGGTCGTAGTCGAGCAGGCCCGCCCACCCTCGCCGCAGGCCGACGATCTCATAGCCGCGCTCGACGGCGCCGTAGACGAGCGCCTTGATGCACGGGTTCAACCCGGGAACATCGCCACCACCGGTCAACACTCCGATGCGGGTCACGTCTGCTGTGCTCCCACGAGGTCGGCGCGCTCCATCTCCTCGCTGTAGTGGCCGAAGCGGGCAGCGCCGTTCAGCTTGGCCCGGTGGTAGAGGGCCAAGCGTGCGTTGGCGACGTTCGCCGCGTCGCCCTTCCACGCCTTGAGCGCCGGCGCCTGCAACGCCCGGCCGTAGGAGAAGCTGAGCTGCCACGGCTGTGGCCCGAGGCGGTTCATGGCGTCGAGATGCGCGGTGGCCAACTCGTCGCTCTGACCGCCGGAGAGGAAGACGATCCCGGGCACGGCTGCGGGCACGTTGTCACGCAGGCAACGAACCGTGGCCTCAGCCACGTCCTGCACGCCGGCCTGCTGGGGGCACTCGCTGCCGGCGACGACCATGTTCGGCTTGAGCAACATGCCGTCGAATTGGATGTGGTGCCGGCGCAGGGCGGCGAACACGGTGGACTGCGTCTCGGCGGTCACGCCGTAGCAGCGCTCGATCGAGTGGTCACCGTCCATCAACACCTCCGGCTCGACGATGGGGACGAGTCCGGCCTCCTGCGAGAGCGCGGCGAAGCGGGCCAGCGCCTCGGCGTTGCCGGCGATGCAGGCCGCGGTCGGGATTCCGTCTCCAATCGTGATGACCGCGCGCCACTTGGTGAACCTGGCGCCGAGCGTCGCGTACTCGGCCAGGCGGTCGCGCAGCCCGTCGAGGCCCTCGGTGATCTTCTCACCGTCGAACCCGGCCAGCGGCTTGGCTCCCTTGTCGACCTTGATCCCAGGAATGACGCCCTGCGCGCTGAGCACGTCGGTGAACGGGGTGCCGTCCACGGCGCGCTGGCGGAGGGTCTCGTCGAACAGGATCACGCCGCTGATGAACTCGCCCAACCCGTCGGTGGTGAACAGCAGTTCGCGGTAGGCACGGCGGTTCTCCTCCGTCGACTCCACCGCGATCGACTTGAAGCGCTTCTCGATCGTCCCTGAGCTCTCGTCTGCCGCGAGGATACCCTTGCCGGGCGCCACCATCGCCTTGGCGGTGGTGGCCAGGTCCTCGTTACTCATCGTTGCTCCCTTCAGGCGGCGTATCCGTGGAGGATGATCGCCGGCCGGAGCCAGCCCTGCACTCGGTCAGGTAGTTGCCGGCAGGGCATCGATCATCCACACGTCATTGAACGGGATCGGTGGCCGGCGCTCGTAGGGTCGAAGGTCCCGTATGGGATGGCGCCCCGGGGCGGTCGATGGGGATCACGCGGCGCGCGGTGCCGATCTCATAGTCTCGTCCTCGGGCGTGTCGGCCGGCCTCGCCGGCGTGCCGCCTCACCATCCCGACGACAGAGGAGATGACGTGACGAACGAGTCAGTCGACCAGCCACCCGCCCCGGCTGTCACGGCGACCGATGAGGTGCCGGCGGCGACCGCGCCGGCCACCGTCGACACCCCACCACCTGCGGCACCGGCCGTCGCCGTGCCCCGGACTGGCCCACTGCGGCTGATCTCGGTCATCGTGATCGTCGCCGGAGCGATCATGGTCGTCGCCGGCGTCGTCACGTGGTTCGTCGTGCGTGACCAGCTGTCGAACGAGAAGATCGTCGTGTCCGACGACGCCGACTTCCTTGCCGGCTGGGACGTCAACGGGCCGTTCACGGCGTATGCCCAGGCGGACATCATCAACACCCACGCGCTCGAGGCGACCGACGGGCTGACGTACGCCCAACTCGAGCGCGACGATCCCCGGCGTGACACTGTCATGACGGCGTCGTTCCTGCGCGCCTCGCTGTTCACGTCGGTCGTCGCCTTCGGCGTGGCGTTCTTCGCCTTCGGCGTCGGCATCGTGCTGATCCTGATCGGCTGGGCGCTGTTGCGCCTCGACCGAGCGCTGCGCGAGTCACGCAGCGTGGTGGCCGCCCCGGCCTGACATCCCGCGGGTCCAGGCGGCCGCAGACCGGTCGCTCAGCCGGTGGGCGCAGCGCCGTCGCCGGCCGCCTCGGCTTGGGCCGACTTGGCATCCGCCTCGAGCACCGCGGTGTCGGCCTTGAGGTCCTTGGTCTCGACCTTGTTCGCCCGCTTCATCGCCGCTTCGATCTTGGCGCCCATGTCCGAGACCCCGACCACGACCAGCCCGGCCTGACCTGCGTCGAGCTGCTCGCCGAGCTCCTTGAGATCGTGGCGGCTCATGCCCGCGGCTGCGTGCCCGGCGACCGCTCCGAGGACCGCACCGCCACCGGCGGTGGCGGCGAGCAGACCGCCGCCGATCGCAGCGAACGGGAACAGGGCCACCACCAGACCGGTTGCCAGACCGATGCCTCCGCCCATCACGCCGCCGACCCGCGTCGGTGTCTCGTGCTTCTTGGCGATCTTCACCTTGCCGTCGGCTCGCCGCTCGATCAACGCTGCGTCATAGGCGTCGATGAGGTCCGCCTCGGTGTGCAGGTCCTTGATCAGCTCGTAGTCCGACTCGGCGTCCGCCACGTCGTCGTACACCCCAACGAAAACCATGAACGTGTCGACTGCCATGGTGCCTCCTCTCGCTCGGCGCCACCGTAGAGGATGAGCCGCCGAGCGGCGTCCGTCGCCGGCGCCCGCTGGCGGGAACGCGCGCCATGTGTCTACGCTCCGCTGACGAGACGCGGCCGTGCGACGCACGGACGAACGGGAGAGGGGACCAGCCGGTGACGGACGAAGCGGAGGCCATGGGCCCGGTCAGCTATCTGATCGTCGAATTCCCGGGCAACAAGATGACCGGCGAGGGTCTGCAGGCCCTGATCGATCTCGTCGATCGAGGCTTGATCCGGATCCTCGATCTCGAGTTCGTGACGCGTCGCGACGACGGGTCGGTGGAGGCGATTTCGATGCGCGAGGTCGACACGGGCGAGTTCGACGTCAGCGTCTTCGACGGCGCCGTGTCTGGGCTGCTCGACCAGTCCGACTACGACGACGCCAAAGAGGCGATCCAGCCCGGCTCGTCGGCCGGCATCCTCGTCTTCGAGAACCGCTGGGCGACGGCGTTCGTCGAGGGGATGCGGCAAGGCGGGGCTGAGCTGGTGGCCGCCGGCTACATCCCGTTGGCCGACGTCGCCGCCGCGCTCGACGCGATCGAATCCACCTGACAGACGACTGAGAAAGGACAACGCAATGCCAGGACTGCTTCGAGGAGTTGCCCGCACCGCGGTGGTCGCCGGCACGGCGACCGCGGTGTCCAACCGGGTGTCGCGGCGACAGGCCAACCGGTGGTCGCAGCAGGACGAAGCCCAGTATGCCCAGCAACCCCAGTACTACGAACCGCCGCCGCAGCAGTACGCCCCACCTGCTCCCGCTCCCGCGGCCCCGGATCCGATCGAGCAGCTGAAGGAGCTCGCCGCGCTCAAGGACCAGGGGATCCTAACCGAGGAGGAGTTCGCCGCGCAGAAGGCGAAGATCCTCGGGTCCTGAGGGACCAGCGGCCGCAGATGCTGTTCCTGTACCGGCCTCGGGAGACGTGGATGCCGTACTCGCTCCCGCGCAACCGCACCCAGCAGGCCGCCTACAACCGGCAGCTGCAAGAGCGGTTCCAGTCGACCCACCGCGTCGCGGCCCCACGGCCAGCCGCCGCCCAGCGCGACCCGATCGCCCAGCTGAAGGACCTGGCGGCGCTCCAGGAATCAGGCGCGCTGACCGACGCCGAGTTCGCGTCGGCCAAAGCCGACCTGCTCGGTCGATGACCTCCAACCAGCAGCGGGCGGACACGCTGGCGCGCGCGCTGCGCGCGGGGATCGAACGCGACGCGCAGGCGCTGCGGGAGTGTTGCACCGATGACGTCGTGGTGTGGACGCCGTCGCTGTCGACCACCTCGCTGGCGGAGCTGGTCGAGCAGCTCGATCAGCGGGACGAGGCGTTCTCCGACGTCGAGTTGGAGGTCGCCGCACTCGATGTCGGCGGTGAGTACGCGTGCGTCGAGTGGACCGTCGAGATGACCCACACCGGCACGATCAGGCTCGGCGACCAGTTGACCGTCGAGCCGTCCGAGATCGGGGTGGCGCTGCACGGGGTGACGGTTGCCGAGTTTGCCGGCGAGCGCATCTGCGCGGTGCGCCAGTACTGGGATCAACTCGCCGGGCTCGAGCAGCTCGGCGTCCTCGGGCGCGACGAGTAGCCGCGGACTGCGCTGGCGCAGTCGCCGGTGAACCGCGAAGACGGGATCAGGACGATGGCAGACGGTGATCCAGGATCCGAGCGCGACGAGGACGGCCAGCCCGTTGACACCAGCGCCCTGGGCGCGCTGGTGGAACGCAACCGGGCACGGATCTCAGCCGGTCAGGCCCGCCTGAACGAGCTCATCGAGCGCTATCACGACCGCCCGCTGCTCGACGTCGCACTGCGCATCTACCAGCGCGATCGGGAGGGCGCCGGATCGGTGGTCGGCAGCGCGCTCGCGTTCCGGCTGTTCCTGTTCTTCGTGCCGTTCGCGCTGTTCGCCGTCGGGCTGCTCGGCTTCCTCGCCAACTGGATCGAGGCCGCCGACATCAACGATGCCGCCGGTCTCAGCGCGTCGATCGCGGTCCAGATCAACAGCGCCCTCACCCAGCCGAACAGCACGCGCTGGATCGCCACGTTCACCGGGCTGGTCGGCATGGCATGGGCGGGTCGGTCGCTGAGCAAGGTGATGGTCACCGCCAGCTGCCTCGCATGGCGGCTACCGGTGACGACCAAGGCGTCGGTGCGCGTCATCGGCTCGGTGATCGGCCTGATCGTCGGCATCATCCTGGTCTTCTCGATCATGAACCGGATCCGCAACGATCTCGGGCTCGGCGCGGCGAGCCTGTCGTTCGTGGCGGTGGTCGTGATCTACGCGGTCGCCTGGATGGCGATGTCGATGGTGCTGCCGCGAGCGACGAGTGATCCCGCCGCGCTCCTCCCGGGGGCGGTGCTGGTCGGGCTGGTGCTGGCGTCGATGCAGGCGCTGTCCCAGATCTACCTCCCGGACAAGATCGGGCGGGCCTCGGCGCTGTACGGCGCGCTGGCCACGACGATCGTCACGCTCGGGTGGTTCTTCTTCCTCGGCCGGGCAATCGTTCTCGGCATGTCGATCGACGCCGTGCTCTACGAGCGGTTCGGCAGCATCTCCCAGTTCGTGTTCGGGTTGCCGGTGGTGCGTGTGCTGCCCCGCAAGTCGGCGTGGCTGCGGAACTTCTTCGACCTCGACAACGAGCGCCGATAGGCGCTCCGTCCGGGGCTGTGCCCCCGACTGCCCCAAGACCGGTCGTCGTCTGCGGCGATCAGCTGTCCGCGTGACTGACTCGGGGAGTTGCCCACCGGGACTCCGCCTCGACGCTCTCAACCACTCGCCGGCTACGGCGACGACTCGTTCGTCCTCCGGGGACCCACGGGGGCGGAGCCCCCGTGATCAATGACCGAGGATCAGCTTGAGGGTGACGACGCCGATCCCCGCGAGGGCGGTCGCCCAGGCGTACCCCCACGTCCGGGTGCGGCCGGCAACCGATCCGACGAACGTCCCGACGCCGACGAGCTGGAGGACGGCGACAGCGACGGCGGCCCACAGCGCCAGGCGAGCACCGAGGACCTGCAGCCGCCCGAGCAGCAGGACGGCTGCCGGCGGCACGGCGGCGAGCAGGATCGGGAAGCCGTCGCTCATCGACTTGGTGATCTCCTCGCGGTCGAGCGGCGAGCTGCTGCGAACGTGGTCCCCGACCACCTCGGCGTAGAGGTGGGCGACCCATGTCGCCACGCCGACGCCCGTCACGAGCTCCCACCCCAGCCCCGCCGACACCTCCTCGGCATCGATCAACGGCAGGGCGGCGAGGACGAGCACCGTGCCGTACGCGGCGGCGCTCAAGCGCTCGGCCAGGCGCTCCCGCGGCCATTGCTCGAATCGACGCTCCATCAACCGCACGGCGCGCTCCAACGTAGCGATCACCGAGCACGCCGGGTCAATGCCCGCGACGCGGCGCGATCCCCCGACAGGGCTTGACGCCGCGCGGGCGTGGACGACAAGCTCGCAGCATCCGAGCCGGCGCGAGCACGAGAGGAAGCGTGATGGTGTCAGCAGAGTTGGGCACCGGGCAGCTCTTCTTCTGGATGCTGTGGTTCTTCCTGTGGGTCCTCTGGATCTTCCTGCTGTTCTACGTCTTCGCCGACATCTTCCGCAGCCGCGACCTCTCCGGATGGGGCAAGGCGCTGTGGATGATCTTCGTCATCGTGCTGCCGTACCTCGGCGTGTTCGTCTACCTGATCGCCCGCGGCCGCTCGATGAACGAGCGCTCGATGCAGGTCGCTCATCCCCGCGACGCAGCGATGGGCCAGTACGTCAAGACCATCACCGCCAGCTAGCGCGGGGCGGCTATTCCGTCGGGAACCCTGGCAACGTCCAATTGCTCCGACCGAGAGCGGTCGAAGAGCTCTTGAAGGGGTGGCACGTCGTATCGCCCGACGCGACCCACCGTGCCCGCGAACTGGGCGGGAATCGTCCCAGATGGGCTTCTGGGCGGGAATCGTCTCGGATTCCGGGACGATTCCCGCCCAGATACTGATCCCGCCCAGATACTGATCCCGCCCAGATCGGGCGCGAGCGCCGATCACGTCGGCGACGTCAGCACCCTCGCTTCCAGAGCAACGCAGCTGTGGAGATCGCCAACCTCGGCCGCGCCGGCCACGAGATGGCCACGCATGACCCCGATTTCACCGCGCTTAAGCCTTCGGGGACACTCGCGCGGGGCGGACGAGGCGGTCAAGGGGCCCTGACACGCGTATCACCCCGGAGGGGCGTGCGACCGTCCTACGGTGTGGCCGGATGGCGGAGGACGTTCGACAGCCAGTCAGCCGCTCGCCGGCGGACGTGTTGCGACTGGTCGTCGCGGCCGTCGTGGTGCTGCTCATCCTGGTGGTCGAGTGGCTGTTCGGCGACACGCTGGTGACGTTCGCGTCGGATCTGCTGCGCGGGCTCGATGCCCTTCCGCAGTGGATCGTCGACGGCATCGTGATCGGCACTCGCCTCCTCGTCACGGTGGTGGTGGGAGGAGGCCTGGTCTGGATCCTGCACGGCCGGCGCTGGCGCATGCTGGCAACCGTGGTCGCCGCTTTGATCCTCGCGGTCGCCGTGTTCGCCGCCCTCGACGCCGTGGTGACGAGTCCCGAGGGTCTCGACCCGGTCGAGGTGAACGGGCACCTGGGGCCGTTGACGACGGAGGGCTTCGCGTCGACTGGTGGCATCGCCGCGGCCGCGGCGATGCTCACCGCCGCTGCGCCGTGGCTCGGGCGGCGCTGGCGCAAGGTGGGATGGCTGCTCGGCACCGGCCTCGTGCTGACGACGTTCATCCAGGCGCCGGTGTCGTTCGACCCGTTGCTGGCCCTGTCCGTCGGTTGGCTCTGCGGGGCGGCCGTGCTCGTCATCGCCGGCGCGCCATCGCGGCGGCCGACGAAACAGGCTGTCATCGACGGGCTCGGCGCGGTCGGGCTCCCCGTGCGACAGCTCGATCGAGCAGGTGTCGATGCCCGCGGGTCGACGCCGTACTTCGGTGTCGCCCACGACGGCGCCCCGCTGTTCGTGAAGGCCCTCGGCGTCGACGAGCGCAGCGCGGATCTGCTGTTCCGCATCTACCGCGGCCTCCAACCGCACAACTTCGGCGACGAGCGACCGTTCGACTCGCTGCGCCGCAGCGTCGAGCACGAGGCGTTCGTCGCGCTCAACGCAGCGGCGCTCGGCGTCCGCACGCCGGCGTTACGGGCGTTCGCGACCGCCGAACCGCACGGCTACGTGTTGGCCTACGAGGCGATCGAGGGCAGGTCGCTCGACCGTCTCGACCCGAGCGAGGTCTCCGATCCCGTGCTCGCGGCGATCTGGGATCTGGTGCGCCAGCTGCGCACGCACCGCATCGCCCACCGCGACCTGCGGCTGGCGAACATCTTCCTCGACGACGCCGGGCAGGCGTGGCTGATCGACTTCGGGTTCAGCGAGGTCGCCGCCTCCGACCTGCTGCTGGCCACCGACGTCGCCGAGCTGATCGCCTCGTCGAGCGTGTACGTCGGGCCGCAGCGAGCGGTCGCCCACGCCGCTCGCGCCGTCGACAGCCCAACGCTGGCGCGGGCCGTCGAGCGGCTTCGCCGCTGGGGCCTGAGCGGTGCCACGCGCGCCGCGCTGAAGGCCCGCCCGGGCCTGCTCGACGAGCTCCGCAGCCGGGTCAGGGACGCCGCCGGCGTTGGCGCTCCATGAACCCCGGGTGGCTGACGGTTGCCGGGGCCGGCCTCTTGATCGCCGTGGTGTCGGTCGCCGGGGCGCGCAAGATGGTCATCAGCCCTGTCGAAGTACGGGTGTTCCACGCCGTCAACGGACTGCCCGACGCGCTGTATCCGTGGCTGTGGCTGCCGATGCAGCTCGGCAACCTGGTGGTCGGCACCGCCGCCGGCCTGCTCGTCGCGCTGTTCGACAGTGACCTCGCCGTTGCCGTCGGTGTGCTGCTGGCCATGGCCTTGAAGCTGGTCGTCGAGCGCGTCGTGCGCAGGGAGATGGCCGATTACCTCGCCGTGCGCCAGCGACCAGGGTCCAGCCAGGTCGGCGCGATCCTGCGCGGCGACGTGCCGTCGTCGGGACCCAGCTTCCCGTCCGGGCACGTGATCCTCGTCGCCGGCGTGGCCTGTGTCGTCGCACCGAACCTGCCCGCCGCATGGGTGTGGGTCCCGATGACGCTGACCGGACTCGTTCTCGTCGGGAGGGTGTATGTCGGGGCGCACAACCCTCTGGACGTCACGGCCGGGCTCGGTGCCGGCCTGCTCCTCGGCGGCGTCATCGCCTCGATCGTTGACTGAGCAGGTCGGCCCCGGTGGTCCGGGCCGGTCGCTGCCGCATCACAGTCGGACGAGGACGCCCTTGCCATGATGGGTTGGTGCGTGCCGTGATCGCGAGCGACCGCTGCGGCAGCCACAGCGGCGGTGCAGGATGACCGACGAGGCCGCCCGCGACCGCGAGGCCCAGCGGTCGATCCGCCGCTTGCTGCGGTCGTTCCGGTCGCCCGACAGCTTCGGGCTGGTCTTGGTGATGATCATCATCACCTACGTGATGGCGATATCGCTGACGTCTGAGCGGTGGGGAGCGGCGATCGTGCTGCTCGCCCAGATCGTGACCGTGCGCCTCTCGCTGCACACGTCGCGAGCTGGTGTCGTGCTGCGGCGAGCGTCGGACGTGCTGCTGGCATTTGCCGCCTTTGCCGCCGTCGCCAACATCGCCACCAATCGCGAGGAGGGCGTGCTGGCGGTCGTGTTCCTCGGGAGCAGCCTGCTGTACTTCATCGCCCCGTTCTCGATCCTGCGTGAGATCATCTTCCGGCGCATCATCGACCGCGAGACGATGCTCGGCGTCCTCGCCGCCTACCTGTTCTTCGGCATGGCTTTCGCCTTCGCCTACCGGTTCCTGGCCGACGTGCAGAGCGGTCCGTTCTTCGGGGACGCGGGGGAGGGTGGCGTACCCGACGACCTCTTCTTCAGCTTCGTCACGCTCACCACGACCGGATACGGCAACCTCGTACCGGAGGAAAACCCGGGCCAGAGCCTCGCAGTGCTCGAGGCGCTGGTCGGCCAGCTGTTCCTCGTGACGGCCGTCGCCAAGCTGGTCAACGCTTGGCAGCCGGGCGCGAAGTCGCAGGCGGACACGACCGGGGACGGTGAGGAGACAGCCTGAGCGCGCCGGCGCCCGATCAGCCGGTGCAGGTGTCGTCGCGCACGATCACCACGGGGCACGGGCTGCGGGCGGTGACCGTGTGGGACACCGATCCGAACAGCAGCGACCGGACCTCGTTGCGACCCCGCGAACCCACGACGAGCAGATCGGCGTCCTCAGCCTGATCGATCAGCATCGTGGGTGTGCTGCCGAGCACGAGCAGCTCCTTCGTCGGGCCGCGCCGGCGCTCACACGCGACGCGCACCGCGGCTTCGAGCTGGAGGGCCGCGTCCACCTCGGTCAGGTCGCGCGCCTGTGTCGACGTCAGCTCGGTGGCGTACGGGTAGTCCCAGACGTGGACCACCAGCAGCTCGACATCCCGATCGTCGGCCTCGTCGCACGCCCACAGCAGCGCCGCGCTCGCCGTCCGCGAACCGTCGATGCCCACGACGACGCGGTGCTGCCGGGGCCGCGGACCGACGTCGGGCACCACGACCACTGGGCATGGTGCACGGCGAGCAACGGCATGGCTGACCGACCCGAGGTGCCAGGCGTCGAGTGGCTGGTGCCCGCGCGTGCCCACGACCAGCAGCGCGGTGCCGGCTGATTCCTCGACCAGTCGATCGGCGGCGTCCCCCGTGCGGACCGCCGGCACGAAGGCGACGGACGGATGCCTGCTGCGGACCGCGGCGACGACGTCTTCGACGCGCCGGAGCGCGTCGGCGCACACGGCGGGCATGTCGACCGGTGGCGGGACGTACCACGGCTCGGCGGTGACCGGCGCGCTGCAGCAGGCGACGACGCGGATCAGGGCACGGCGGCCGTCCGCCTCGCCGGCCGCCCACTCGAGGGCGCGGCGGGCACAGCTGGAGCCGTCATAACCGACAGTGATGGTGGCACCGTCTCGCATCCTGACCTCCGTGACGCGGGCGTTTTCACGCCGACTATGCGCGCTCCCGCCGCCGGGTTCACAGGGCCAGAGGTCCCGATCGTCCGCCACCTTCCTCGGTGCCGCGACCGCGACGGGCGGTGGCGAGGAGGATGCCCAGCGTCCCGCTCGCCACACCGGCGGCGACGACGACTGCCTGCCATCCGCGGGGCACCTGCAGCGAGAACGTGTCGGCGACCGGCGGGATGGTGAACACGGCCACCGCCAGCGCGCCGAGGGCGATGAGCAGCGTCAGGCGACGCCGATCGAGTGGCCGTGCCAGCACCCCGACCACCACCAGCCCGAGTGCGGTGAGGGTGAGGGTTGCGCCGCTCTGCGCGGCGGCGTGGGTCGCGCCGACTGCCGGCGCGTTGAGGACGCCGAAGACAGCGACGGCGGCGCCTCCGCTGACGATGCCCACCGGGATGCAGAACCGCGCCAGGCGGCGGAGGAACCCCGGCCGCGCGGGTTCGTGGCTCGGCTCGAAGCTCAGCACGACGCCGGGAATCCCGATCGTGATGGCGTCGATCACGGTGAGCTGGCGGGGCAGTAGCGGATAGCTGGCCATCAGCACGCCGGTGACGATGGCGAGGGTGGCGGCCCAGACCGTCTTGGTCAGGAACAGGTGACCAACCCGCTCGATGTTGGCGATGACGCGGCGACCCTCGGCGACGACACCGGGCAGGGTCGCGAACCGGTCGTCCAGGAGCACCAGCTCGGCGACGGACTTGGCGGCGGGCGTCCCCGACCCCATGGCGATGCCGAGGTCGGCGTCCTTGAGAGCGAGCGTGTCGTTCACGCCGTCGCCGGTCATCGCCACGACCTCGCCGGCGGACTGGGCGGCGTGGACGAGCGCCCGTTTGACGTCCGGAGTGACCCGCCCGAAGACCGTGACGCCGGCTGCGGCGCGGGCCAGCTCCTCGGGGTCGTCGCTGAGGGTGCGGGCGTCGATCCAGCGGTCGGCGCCGGGCACACCGCACCGGGCGGCGACGGCAGCCGCAGTGCGCGGGTTGTCGCCGGAGATGACCTTGGTCGTGACCAGCTCGGCGC
Organism: Ilumatobacteraceae bacterium; assembly: GCA_044867195.1. Taxonomy (GTDB): domain Bacteria; phylum Actinomycetota; class Acidimicrobiia; order Acidimicrobiales; family Ilumatobacteraceae; genus JALZMG01. The sequence goes on along the minus strand of JBIOUO010000545.1, from coordinate 7,608 downwards.
CGAAGTAGGCGATCGTCTGTGCCGCGTCGGGGCGCGTCTCGTCGATGCACGTGATCAGCGCCGCCGGCTGCAGCTCGTCCGGAACGTCTCCGGGGGCCAGCAGGCGATCGCTGCGGGCGAGCACGAGCACGCGCAGCCCGCTGGCCGCGGCCGCGTCGGCTCGCGCCAGCACATCCGGATGGCGGCCGACCAGGACCTCCGGGGCGCCCAGGTACCACACGCCGTGCGGTCCCGTGTCGGCGGCGCTGAACTTGTACGACGACGCGAACGGCACGCGCTGCACGATGCTCCACACCGGCGCGTCGGGATCGGCGCTGGCGATGGCGCGCATCGTGGCGTCGGGATGGGGATCAGCGGCCGCCAGCGCGGCGAGTGCCGCGCCAACCTCGTCGGCGGGCGCACCGTCGAGCGCCTGCACTCGATCGAGGACGATGGCGCCGGTCGTGAGCGTCCCCGTCTTGTCCGTCGCCAGCAGCGTCACGCGGGCGAGCGTCTCCACCGCTTGCAGCTCCTGGACCAGCACTCGCACGCGTCCGAGGCGGATGACGGCGACGGCCTGAGCCATGCTGAGCAGCAGCACGAGTCCCTGCGGGACCAGCGCCACGAGCCCGGCGACGGTGCCGATGAGCGCCCGGTCGAGCGGATCATCCGCCCCGTAGCGCTGGGTGAGGAACAGGGCGATGGCGATCGGAACGATCAGCCACGTGACCGCCTGCAGGATGCGATCGATACCCCGCTCCAGCTCCGATTGGCGGCGCCGAAACGCCTTCGCCTCTCGGGTCAGCCGCGACGCGTAGGCGTCCCCACCGACGGCCGTCGCGCCCATCCGGCCGGCGCCGGCCACGACGAAGCTGCCGGAGAGGAGCGCGTCGCCGGGTCGCTTGGCGACCGGCTCGGACTCGCCGGTGAGGAGCGACTCGTCGACGCGGAGCTCGTCGGCGGCGACGACCGGGCCGTCGACGACGACCTGGTCACCGGCGCCGAGCACCACGATGTCGTCGAGCACGACGTCGCCGCGGGCCACGGTGACCTCCAGGCCATCGCGCAGCACCGTGATCTGCGGGGCCGCCACCACGCTCAACTGGTCGAGCGTCCGCTTGGACCGCAGCTCCTGGCCGATGCCGATGAGCGCGTTGCAGACCATGACAACGGCGAACAACGCGTCGCGCACGTCGCCGGCGACGATCACGACCACGGCGAGCGCGGCGATCAGGGCGTTGAACCGGGTGAGGACGTTGGCCCGGAGGATCTCCCCGATCGAGCGCGATGGCGACTCGTCGGTGGCGTTCGTGCGCCCGTCGGCCACCCGCGCTGCCACCTCGGCGGCGGTGAGCCCACGCGCTGAGGCACCGGGCCGGTCCTCGGGGCGCACCAACCCGTCGGCGGTCGTCATCCAGACGTTGTATCAGGCGATCATTCGGTGGCGATCGCCTGGAGGACGTCGAGGTGGGCCGCTCGCCGGGCCGGGCGGATGGTGGCGATCACGCCACCGAGCAGGGCGAGCACGACCACGACGAGCAGCGACGTCCACGGGACCGTGAACGTACCGAGCCCGCCGCCGCGAATGGTCACGCTGATCGACCATCCGAAGAAGATCCCGACGACGACGCCGAGGCCGGTACCGAGCAGAGCGACGAGCACCGACTCCCACCTCACCGCAGTGCGGATCTGGTGCCGGGTCATCCCGACGGCCCGCAGCAGACCCACCTCGCGGGTGCGCTCGTAGATCGACAACGACATGCTGTTGGCGATGCTGAACAGGGCGATGACCACGGCCAGACCAAGCAGCCCGTACATCATGTTGACGATCGGGTCGAGCTGGGCGGCCTGGTCATGGATGTACTGCGCGCGGCTGTCCAGCTTGGCGTTCGGGTAGGCGCCGCTGACACCGGCGATGGCGGCCTGGGCGGCAGCATCGCTCACATCATCCGACTTCTCGACGTACACCGCGAAGTCGAATTGGTCGGTACCGCTCTGCTCGTGGAGGGCGTGGCTGACCACCAACGCGCCGGCCATGTCCTGTTCGGTGTAGATGCCTTCCACGGTAAGGGTGCGGGTCGTGCCGTTCAGGAACTGGAATTGGAGGGGGTCGCCGACGCCGACGCCGAGCCGCTTGGCCTCGTCGTCGTCGACGAGCACACCGTCGGTCGTCAGCGCGTCGATGGAACCTTGGACCATGCCGACGTCGAAGACCCCGCCCGCGGTCTGCGGATCGACCGACACGTATCCCTCGTCGCTCGGGTTCGTTTCACCCACCCGAGCCACGCCGACGCGGACGCCGGTCGCGGTGGCGACCTCCGGCAGCTGGTTGAGGTCGGCCGCCAGTTGCGGGCTGATGCCGCCGAACCCGAACGTGTTGGTGGCAACCACGAAGTCACCGGTGAACTGCTGCTCGAAGGTGTCGCGGATCCAGTCCTTGAGCGACGCCGACATCACGGTGATCGCGGCGACCAGCGCCACGCCGACCATCAGCGCGCCGCCCGTACGGGCCGTGCGCTTCGGGTTGCGCAGTGCGTTCTCCCGCGCCAGCTCGCCGGTGACCCCCGACACCGCGGGCAGCGGCGCACCCGCCACCTCGACCACCGGTCGGGCGATGAGCGGGCCGACCACGAACACGCCGATGAAGACCGCCAGCGCCCCGAGCCCGACCCAGGCGACGCCCGACCCGGCGAGCCCGATCGCCATCGCCCCGACGCCAGCGGTCAGCACGACCACACCCGCCAGCAGGCGCCGGCGGGGCGCCTCGACGCCACCGAACGACACGTCGCGCAGGGCGGCGAGCGGTGGGATCCGCGACGCGCGCAGCGCCGGGAAGACCGCCGACACGATCGTGACCAGCGTCCCGACCACCATCGCGACGACGGCCGTGCGCAGCTGCACGACGGTCCCGCCGGCAGGAATGTCGATCCCGAACTGGGTCATCATCGCCTTCAGCAGACCGGCCACCAGCACGCCCGCGGCGAGGCCGACGGCTGACGCCACGACGCCGACGAATCCCGCTTCCAGCAGCTGTGCCGACAGCACCTGGCGCCGCGAGGCGCCGACCGCCCGCAGCATCGCCATCTCCCGGCGCCGTTGGGTGACAACGATCTGGAACGTGTTGTAGATCGTGAAGCAGGCCACGACGAGCCCGATCGCGGCGAACACGAGCAGGAACGTGTTGAAGAAGCTGAGCCCCTCCTGCATCGCGTCCTGCGTCTCCTTGGTGATCTGCGCACCGGTCAGGGCCTCCGTGCCGTCCGGCAGGGCCGCCGCGACGCGCGACGTCAGCTGCGCCTGGTCGATGCCTGCGGTGGCGTCGACCATCACGGCGTCGAGCTCACCGGGTCGTCCGAGCAGCACTTGCTGGGCGGTGGCGAGGTCGAAGATGGCGACCGTTGCTCCGCCCGGAGAGTCCGCCGAGCCGAAGCGGGCGATGCCGACCAACGGGAACTGGTGCGGGCCGGTCTGGGTCAGCACGGTGACCGTGTCACCGATCGTGAAGTGACCCTTGCCGGCGGAACCTTTGTCCAGGACGAGCTCGCCGGGGCCTGGCGGCCGGCTGCCCTCGGTCAGCTGCCACGGGCTGAGGGCACCGGAGATGTAGCTCATCCCCAGCGTGGGGGCACCGCGACCGGGGTCGCCGATCGCGTCGCCGCCGGACGTGACGACCTGGGCGAACCCCTGCACGAGCCCCTGGGCATCGGCGACACCATCGACGCCGGCGATCGTCGACAGCACCGACTCGGGCATGCGGCCGCGGGCGTCGGCGCCGAAGTCCATCGAGATGCTGGTCGACGACCGCACGAACGTGTCGGTCTCGGCGTAGATGTCAGCGAACAGGTCATCGAACGTCCGCTTGATCGTGTCCGTGAACACGAGTGTCCCGGCCAGGAAGGCGATGCCGAGCGTCACCGCCAAGCCAGTGCTGATCAGCCGCCGCTTCCGGGACAGGAAGCTCTTCAGGGCGAGGCGAAGCATGGCCCTGCCCTCACGCCCCGAGACGCTTCAACGTATCGAGGATCAGCTCCACGGTCGGCGCCGTGATCTCCTCGACGATGCGACCGTCGGCGAGGAACACCACGCGGTCGGCGAAGCTCGCCGCCCGCGGATCGTGGGTCACCATGACGACCGTCTGGCCGAAGGCCTCAACCGCGGTCCGCGTCAGGTTCAGCAACTCGGTGGCCGACTTCGAGTCGAGGTTGCCTGTCGGCTCGTCGGCGAAGATCAGCTCCGGCCGCGTCACCATCGCCCGGGCGGCGGCCACCCGCTGCTGCTGGCCGCCCGACAACTCGGACGGTCGATGTCGGACGCGGTCGGAGATGCCCAGGGCGTCCACGAGCGTGGCCACCCACTTGGCGTCCGGCCGGTGACCGGCGAGGGCGACGGGGAGCGTGATGTTCTGGCCGGCCGTCAACGTCGGGATGAGGTTGAACGACTGGAACACGAAGCCGATCCGGTCGCGCCGGAGGATCGTCAGCTGGTTGTCGTTCAGCGTGGTCAGATCCGTGTCGCCGATGAAGACCGTGCCCGATGTCAGCGAGTCCAGGCCGGCGAGGCAGTGGAGCAGCGTCGACTTGCCCGAACCCGACGGGCCCATGATCGCCGTCAGCCGGCCCTGCTCGAAGTCGATCGTGACGCCGTCGAGGGCACGCACCTCGGTCGCCCCCTTGCCGTACACCTTGACGGCATCAACGGCTCGCGCCGCGATCGCTGTCTGGGTCTCCACGAGTGGTGTCGGAGTGATCGTCATGGTGGCCGCCTTTCGCACGCGTGCTGTGACCTCACGCATCCATGGTCCGATTCCGGCGAGCCGGTCGGTAGAGGAGAAGGTCCCTGGCAGCGCGGAGCCGGGTGCGGTCCTCAGCTCATGGCCGAGCGCCTCGCCCTCGGCGACCTAGCATCGCCGGTATGGCCCTTTCGCCTGGAGACGACGCCCCGGACTTCACGCTGCTTGATCAGCACGACCACGAGGTGACGCTGAGGGGGCACAAGGGCCGCAAGGTGCTCGTCTACTTCTATCCCAAGGCCGACACCCCGGGGTGCACGAAGCAGGCGTGCGGGCTGAACGACATCCTCGGCGAGGTCGGGGACACCGCGGTGCTCGGGATCAGCCCGGACAAGCCGTCGAAGCAGCTCAAGTTCGCCGAGAAGTACGGGCTCGGATTCCCGCTGCTGTCCGATCCCGACCATGCTGTGGCCGAGGCGTTCGACGTGTGGAAGGAGAAGCGCATGTACGGCCGGACGTACATGGGCATCGAGCGGTCGGCGTTCCTGATCGACGAGCACGGCAACATCGCCGAGGCGTGGTACAAGATCAGCCCGGCGGACACGCCGAAGAACCTCCTGGCGGCGCTGGCATGAGCGAGCCACAGCCATCTGGGCGCGATCTCTGCCGGTCCGGATTGTGGGCGCGCTGGCTGCCAGCAGTCGGCAGCGAACGCGCCCAGATCGGACGGCGGGCGTGACCGACCAGGGGAGCGCGCTGCCGGCGCCGGCGGACGTGATCCCGCACCGGCCGCCGTTCCTGTTCGTCGACGCCCTGACGGCGCTCGTGCCCGGTCAGTCGGCGACCGGCATGTGGCGGCTCACCGGCGACGAGTGGTTCTTCGCCGGCCACTTCCCAGGCCGGCCGACGCTGCCCGGCGTGCTGATGTGTGAGGCCATCGCCCAGGTGGGAGCGATCGCCGTGCTGATGGACGACCGCTTCGCCGGCAAGCTGCCGCTGTTCGGCGGGCTCGACGCCGCCCGCTTCCGCCGCCAGGTCGGCCCCGGCGACGAGCTGACGCTGGAGGTCCAGCTCGGTCGGATGTCGGCCCGCGCCGGCAAAGGCAGCGGCCGCGCCCACGTCGAAGGCGAGCTGGCCTGCAGCTGCGACCTCCTGTTCGTGGTCGTCGACGCGTAACCCGTTGGAGGGTTTCGCCCGTTGGAGGGTTTGCGCTGGGGGCCTCCCCGCCGAAACCCTCCAACGGCGCAAACCCTCCAACGGGACTTTGGGACTCAGGCCGGGCTCAGGATCACGCTGCCGTTGTGGCCACCGAAGCCGAAGTTGTTCGACATCGCCGGGCCGGGCTCCCAGTCGCGGGGGTCGCCCATGACGACGTCGATGCCGAGGTCGACGACCTTGGTGTTCGCCGTCGGCGGGATCTGGCGGTGCTCGAACGACAGCAGCACCGCCGCCGCCTCCAGCGCGCCGGCCGCGCCAAGGGCGTGACCGGTGACCCCCTTGGTCGACGTGATCGGCGGCCCTTCGGGACCGAAGACCGTGACCACGGCCTCGGCCTCTGCGGCGTCGTTGAGCGGCGTCGATGTCCCGTGCGCGTTGACCTGGGCGATGTCGCCCGGCGACAGCCCGGCGTCGGCGAGCGCCAGGCGCATGCACGCCGCCGCGCCGACCCCACCCGGTGACGGTGCCGTGATGTGATGGGCATCGGCGTTGCTGGCGGCGCCGACCACCTCGCCGATGATCGTCACCCCGCGAGCGACCGCCCGCTCCCACTCCTCGAGCACGAGCACCGCCGCTCCCTCACCCATCACGAAGCCGTCGCGGTCGACGTCGAACGGCCGGCTGACACCGGCGTTAGTCAGCGCCGTCATGTTCCCGAACCCGGCCAGCGCGGTGACCGTCGCCGACGACTCGGCGCCACCGGTGGCGACCGCGTCGCACCGACCCCACGCGATCAGCCGGGCGGCGTTGCCGATGGCGTGGGTGCCGGCGGCGCACGCCGTGCAGATCGTCTCGTTGGGACCCTGGAGGCTGAAGCGCATCGAGATCGCCGCGCCCGATGCGTTGGCCATCATCATCGGCACGAGGAACGGCGACACCCTCCGGACGCCCTTCTCCATGCGCACCTCGACCTGATGCTCGAGCGTGTGCAGCCCGCCGACGCCGGTGGCGAAGATCGTCCCGAACCGCGCCGGGTCGACGCCGATCGCATCAAGCCCGCCGGCCTGCTCGAAGGCCTCCGTCGCCGCGGCGATCGCGAACTGCTCGACCCGGTCGGCGCGCCGCGCCTCCTTCGGCGAGTCGTACCAGGGCGTCGGGTCCCAGTTCTGGATCTCCGTCGCCTGGCCCGACGTGATGCCGGGTCCGAGCAGCCCGCGCCAGTACGCCTCACGGCCGATGCCGCACGGCGCCACGACCCCGAGCCCGGTGACCGCCACGCGGCGGCCAGTCGGCTCCATCAGGAGCCCCGCCGATGTCGATCCCCAAGGCGGGGGGCTCGGGGGGCTGAGGCCATTGGGCCGGAGCCCCCCGATCGCTCATCGATCTGGCTCCGCCGGTCGATGAGCTGTAGCTCTTCGGTGCCGGCCGGAGGCCGGCTCTGCGATCTCGCTGAGCAACCTCCGGTTGCGAAGCGAAACATCGTCAGAGCTTGCCGGCGACCAGGTCGTACGCCTGGCCCACGGTCTCGATCCCTTCCAGCTCCTCCTCTGGGACCGAGATGTCGAACTCCTCCTCGAGCGCCATCACCAGCTCGACGAGGTCGAGGCTGTCGGCGTCGAGGTCGTCGCCGAAGCGGGCCTCGGGCACGACCTGGTCCTCGGAGACCGACAGCACCTCGACGGCGCACTTCTTGAAACGACCGAACAGTTCCTGATCCACGATGGGCTCCTTGTCCAGAACGG
>JBIOUO010000544.1:0-2184 GCA_044867195.1 Ilumatobacteraceae bacterium | reverse complement strand
TGCCTCGTGGCCGAGGGCGCGGTCGACGCCTACGTCGACTGGCGCAACACGCAGTCGATCTGGGACTACGCCGGGGCGATGCTCGTGCTCGCCGAATCCGGCGGCGCGGTGTGCGAGCGCAACGGGGCGACACTGCTCGACCTCGACGCGCGGATGGACCGCAAGCTGATGGCTGCCTCGTCACCGGAGCAGCTCGGCGCGCTGGCCGTACTGGTCGACGAGCGGCTGGCGGGTGACCTCGATGGGTGAGCCGGTGACGGTGATCACGCTGACCCGCGGGCGGCCGTCGCTCGTGCGGCGCGCGATCGACTCGGTGATGGCGCAGGACTACGAGGGGCTGATCGTGCACGTGGTCGTGATCGACGAGTGCGCCCGCTCGGCGGCCGCGCTGGCGGCGGTCGAGACCGGCGGCGGGCAGCCAGGGATGCGCCGGCTGCGCGTCGTGGCGACCACGCGCCTGTGGGGCGAGCAGGGTGCGGCCGGCGCGTCGCGGCGAAGCGTGTACGGCCGGATGGGACGGCTGATCAACTCGGTCGCCGCGACCGCGACCACGCACTGGATCACGCTGCTCGACGACGACAACGAGTACGAGCCTGATCACCTCCGAACCGTGGTCGGCGCCGCCAACGCGGCAGGTGCGCCGGCCGCCCACTCGTGGCGGCGGATCTTCAACGCTGACGGCTCGCCGTACCTCGAGGCGCGGTTCCCGTGGATCGACGACGAGCGTCGAGCCGCCGCCACGTATCGCGCGCTGCGCGAGCGCGGCGTGTGGGTGGCGGGGACGAACATCCTGCGCGACCGAGCCGGGCCGATGATCGGCGGCGTGTTCCGCAACAGCGTCATCGCTCGGCCGTGCGATCCGGTGCAGCTCGTGGACCACTCGTCGTGGCTCGTGCGCCGCGACGTCTTCGTCCGCCACGCGTTGCCGGAGTCCTACAGCCAGGACTCGATCGACCGGGGAGACTGCCCCGACGACATGCTGCTGCTGAACCTGCTGCGCGCCGGCGTGCCGATCGTGTCGAGCATGAACGCCAGCGTCCGCTACTACCTGGGCGGGATCTCCAATCCCCGGCCGGTTGCCGCAGGGGGCGCCGAGTCGACGTAGACGTGCGGTGGCCGCCGGTCGGGCGGCCGGAACATCCCGCCGGTCGACTCGACCCAGTCGATGATCCGGTTCGCCGCGTCGGCGACCGAGAGCGTGGTCACGTCGAGCTCCAGTGACGGGATCGACGACTGCTCCACGAGCGCCCGCACGCGATCCTGCTCACGCGCCAGCTTGTCCAGATCGGTGTAGCGCCACGGGTTCTCGGAGTAGGTGAGCCGTTCCTCACGTGCTGCCTCGAAGGAGTGACGCTCCCGCGTGAGGAACACGAGCCGGAAGCCGATCGCAGCCAGCCGCTCGTCGACCCACCGCAGGTCGTAGCGGCGGCCGTGGACCGCTTCCTGGTGGATGATCGTCGAGATGTGGAAGCGGTCGATGATCCAGTAGTAGTCGACGTGCAGCTCGAACAGGCGCAGGTAGGTGTGGAAGCACTCCAGCGCCCATGCCTCCTCGTGCGGCTGGAACGTGATCATGCTCGATCCCGGTGCGCCCTTCGTCGGCTGGACGTCGGAGCGGGTCTCCCATTCCGACGACACCAGCGGGATGTGCCAGCGATGGCGGCGGTCGCCGATGATCCGTGGGTGCTCGGCCAGCTCGAAGGCGGTGTCGGTCTTCCTCGTCAGCGACGTGCCTTCGAGGAGGATCTTCGGCTGCGGGATCAACTGGTCGGGCGGTGGGACGTTCATCGGACTGCGATCCGCTCGTCGATCGATCCCATCGTCTGCTCCTCTCGTGTTGCCCGTGTTGCTCGGGCCAGTGCTTGGCAGACCTGCTCGGCGCCGGCGACGCAGGTCGAGATCTTTCCGGAGAACAGCGACACCACCGTTGGTGCGACCCAGCTCACCTCGGTCGGCCGCTCGTCGGTGTGCTCCACGCCGGCGGGCACGGTGCGCAGCTCGAACTTCGACGCCACGTACTGCAGGCGCTCCCCACCGTGGATGAATCGGGCCGCGCCGTCCCGCATTGCGGCGAAGTTGGTGATCGCCGGCTCGGGCCGGATCGGGCCGCCGAGCAGCCGCGACCACCGGCTGTCGTAGGCCTCCTCCGCACAGTCATACGACGCCAGCACACTGCCGCGCACG
>JBIOUO010000543.1:0-15099 GCA_044867195.1 Ilumatobacteraceae bacterium | reverse complement strand
CGCCGCCCGGTGGGATGACCCACTCGATCGGCGCCGGGCGGACGTCCCAGGGCCCGGCCGGGGTCGCCGCGACGGCGATCAGCGGACCGATGACCCGCCGGACGGCGCGGCCGTCGCCGGTCACCAGGAGCACACGATGCGACACCGGGTCGGCGACCACGACGTCGCCGCGGTCGGTCACGGCCAGCCCCCGCGCCCCGACCAGCCACTCGCTGTCCAGGCAGGCGAACGGCGTGAAGCTGCCCGTGCAGGGATCGAAGCGCAGCATCCTCGTGCCACCGCGGTCGACGATCACGACGTCGCCCCCCGGCCCGACGGCGACGCCGAGTGGCTCGTGCAACCCGCCGAACGTCCCGCTCGGGTCGGTCAGCGGCTGCGGCGCACCGGGCAGCGGGGCCAGCGTGAGCGGGCCGTCGGTCCACCGCACGTCGGCGGAGAGCACGGAATCGGCGTGCCACCCGGCACGCCGATCGAGCAGGATGCGCGCCGGGGCGCCTGCTGCCGCCTCGGGGCTCACCAGCGCGGTCATGAATACGCCACGAGCAGCTCGGGCTCGAGCGCCTCGATCAGCTCACCCTCCCCGAGCTCGACGTCACGGCAGAACGCCTGGACCTCACCGTCGAGCTCCACGAGCAGCTGGTTGTCGCGGATGCGGGCGACGCCGGGTACGCCAAGCACCGCACCGAGCAGGCTCGACGCGTAGACCGTCCCGCCGAACGGCCATCCGAGCCCGTCGTCGCCGCCGCGCAACGGGTGCAGCCACTGCGTCACGCGCTCGGCGACGGCGAGCCGCACGGTGGCCAGGTCGCGGTCCCGGGTGAGGATGAGGTCTCCCAGCACCCGCACACGGCGGTAGGTCGGCCCGGTGGCGAACACCTCGGTGGTGATGAGGCGGTGCCGGTTGAGGTGCTGGCAGACGATCTGCAGGGTGGTCTCGGTCGGCTGCGGTGCCGGGCCGGGCGATGCCGGGACGACCAGCACGGTGACCGCTCCCGGCACGTCCACGCCCGGATGGGCCGGATGCCGCAGGGGCAGCGCCCGGACCCGCCCGACGGCGGCGGGAGCGTCCAGCGCCACCACCTCGAAGTCCTCCGCCGTGACGGCGCGGCCCTTGGACTTGAGCGCCGACGGCGCCCGCCGCTTGGCGTCCTCGACCCGCTCCTCGTCGGCTCCACCCGACGCCGAGAGGGCGTTGGTGACTGTGGCGATCCCCGGCGCGGCGGTCTGCATCGTCGTGAGGCTGCCGGCACCGACGTTGCCGCCGGCGGACCCTCCGGCGCGGTACCAGCGGGCGACGATGTTGGCTCCCGGGTTGGCCGCGTTGGCGACCGGGATGCGCCCGGTGTGGCCGTCGCCGAAACGGATCTCACCGGTGGTGCGATCGAGCACGAAGTGGGGGTCGCTCGGGGAAGACGCCAGGAAGTCGTCGACCTGCTGCCAGGGCTCGAACCCGCTGCCCTCGTCGACGACCAGCTCGATGTCGCCGACGACGACGCGACCACCGTCGGACCGCCACCGGATGCCGCCGCCATCGTCGGGGTCACCGCGCACCACCGGTATCTCCGAGAGGACGAACGGGCCCTGGTCGGGCAGGCCGGTGGTGCCGCCGAGCACCTCGTCGCGAACCGTCACCGCCTGCACGGCGCGCACCGTGTTGACGGCAACTTGATCGAGGCGGGGGGCGGTCTGGTACCGACTGCGGACGAGGCGCAGGCGCAGCCAGCACAGCGACGCGTTGACGGCGCCGACGGCGACGTTGGCGGCCCGGGCGCCGGGCCCGGCGATGACCAGCCGTCCGCTGACCGAGAATGCCCGGGTCTCGTCCACCTGGATCGCCACTGGCTCCCAGCCGGTGCCGTCGTGGAACTCGGCGACCACCTCCGCCGGCAGCGCCAGCGCCACTGTCTCCCGAACAGCCTCCGCGGCGACGGCCATCGCGCTCGTCGGTGCGCGCACGTAGGCGTAGACCGTGATCGGCGTCGCCGCCAGCGCCGCTGGGGTGTCGAAGCCGAGCAGCAGGGCGGCACCCTCGTGGGTGTGGGCGCCGAACGGCTCGAAGCTCTGGCCGGCGACGTCGTTGGCCGCCGTCAGATCACGGTACGAGAAGCCGTCGTAGCCCTGGATCGCAGCCAGCCGCGCGCCGATCGCGGTGAATCCCTCCTCCACTTCGAAGACCACCGGCCCGGGGTCGCCGCCACTCGTCGCGACCTGGGTGCCCGAAGGGACCAGCGCGTCGGTGGTCAGCCCGGTGGTCGTGAACGTCAGCTCGACGGTCGCCGGGGTCGCCGGTCGTGTCTGGATGCCGAGCAGCTGCAGGTACTTGACGTAGGCCCGCTCCGGGATCTGGTTGACACGGTAGAGGGTGAGGTCGGTGAACCAGGCGAAGAGCTGCATCAGGGCGATGCCTGGGTCGCTCTCGTTGTGGTCGGTCCACTCCGGTGCGTAGCGAGGGATCAGCGATCGGGCCTCGGCGACGAGGTCCTCGAACCGGCGGTCGTCGAGTTCGGGCGCCTGGAGGCCGCTCACGGGTTGCCACCTTCGGTGACGTAGAGCGGGTACACGAGGTTGTGCATCGTGTTGTTGGCGAGGATCCGGTAGTCGATGGAGACCGTCAGAACGTCGGTGTCGGTGCTCGGGTCGAAGACTCGTACGTCGAGCACGTCGATGCGCGGCTCCTGCTCGGTCAGCGCGTCGAGCACGTGCTGGGCCACCGCCGCCCGGGTGGCAGCGGTGTCGTTGTCGAACACGAGCTGGTGGGCGGCGCATCCGAGCCGCGGCCGCATCTGTCGTTCGCCCGGCGCGGTGGAGAGGATCAGCCAGATCGCCTCGGCCACATCGCGTTCTCCCGATGACCACGCGAGCCCTCCGAAGGGGCTGACCGCGATCGGGAAGCGCCATCCGTTGCCGAGGAACTCCCGCCTGTCAAGCACAGATGCCACCGGTGGCGTCGTCGATGGCGTCGACCAACGCCTGCAGCGTGTCGACGACCGTCGTCAGGCCCTCGGCACTCGCCGAACCACCCTCGACCGACAGGGTCAGCGGCGGCATCTGGGCGATCGCGAACAGCGGGCTCATCAGCGAGAGCAGCGCGCTCACCGGCTCGATGGCCTGCATCACGTTGCCCATCGCGGCGTCGGCGTTCTCCTCGGCGCACTCGAGCTGCGCCAGCAGCTCGTCGTTGCCCTGCGCGCTGTCCAGCGACAGCTGCAGCCCCTGCAACAGGTCGCGCACGCTGCGCAGCTGGCTCAGCAGGCAGTTGAGGATCTTGCGGATCAGGCACAGCAGGTCCTTCACGAACGGCACCATCGAGCCGCCTGGGATCACGAGCCCGAGACACGGTGCGAGCTCGGCCACGGCGTCGATGATCTTGCCGATCAGCGCGGGAGTCGGGAACGACGGCGGCACATCGGCGAGCCCGGTCACCGCCTCCACCAGCGGCCCGATCACCTTGAGCATCTTGAGCGGGCAGTCGATCGCCGCCAGCAACGGCGACACCTGCAGCATCAGGCTGAGGGTCTGGGCGCAGTCGGTGGGGATGCCCTTGGAGACATCGGTGATCGCCTGCAAGGTGCCGCCCGTCGGCAGTGTCAGCGTCAGCGGTGAGGGCTTGGGGATGGACAGCTCGGCGCACGGTGGCAAGTCGAGCGCGGCCTGCACGCTCACGCTGACGGGGATGTCGATCCGGGCCACCGCTCTGAGCCAACCGGCGGCCCGTTACGGCCCCGTCACCGCGGTGTCGCCGCGTTCAGATCGGGTTGCCGGTGGGCGAGACGATCCGAGCAACGCCAGCGGACCGGATGATGACGGTCGAGCCGGAGAGCTCGAGCACGCCCTGCGAGCGCACGGTCACCTTGCCGTTGGTCAGCACGACGTGGTTGCCGTGCGCGTCCTCCACCACCACCGCCCCCTTGTTGCCGCCGCGGGTCGGTGTCGAGTCGATCAGGCGGATCGTGTGACCGTTCTTCGAACGGATCAGCCGCTCGCGCACCGACGTCGACGGCGCCCGGTCGACGCCGTTCCAGACGAAGCCGACCACGATCGGATAGTCGACCACGCCCCGCTGGAAGACGACCACGGCCTCGTCACCCACCTCCGGGATGATCCAGGTCCCGCGGTCGTCGCCGGCCATGAGCGACGCGATGGGTGCCCAGGTGGTGAGGAAGTTCTGGCCGAGCTCACAGATCCGCACCCGGACCCGGCCCTGGTTGTCAGGGTCGTTGACCTTCTCGACCGTGCCGAGCACGGCGCCGTAGATCCTCCCGCTCGGGGAGCCATGCGCCGGGCCGGCGCCGTCGGCCGTCGACATGCTCATGGCCCGCCCGCCCGGTCGTTCTCACGGCGCGCCTTGAACGTCGTGCGGTAGCCGTTGTCGCCGAGCACGTGGGCGGTCTCGGTGACGAAGTAGCGCCCGTCCAGGATCGTGCCCAGCCCGGCGAGCATCACGACGCGGCCGGCGCGCAGGTCGGGCAGGCCGACCACCGCGCCGGCCACCTGGATCTGCTCCAGCGACTGGCGCTCCAGCAGCTCGGCGGCGTGCTTCTTGGCCTCCGACTCGGTGGGGACCGGATGGTCGGTGACCACCTCGTCGCGCCCGTTGCGTAGGGCGAACTCCTTGACTGGAGCGGGGACGTTCCGCAGGTCGGCGATCTTCGCCTCGCCCTTGATCTGCTTCTTGGTCCTTCGGTCCCAGCCCAAGACCGTCACGCTCTTCACCTGACGGGCGGTCGAGATCGTCACCTTGGCACTGGTGAGCGACTTGCCCCACGCCAGCTCGTAGGTGCGGTCGCGCACCCGCCGCGAGGGGCCGAAGTACAGCACCGGCTCGGCGGACCCCGGCTCGCGCGTGATGAACACGTCGTAGCCGCGGGCTCGGGCGCGGCGCATCAGGAACACGATCGGGTACTCGTTGCTCATCAGCACGGACGGCACCACCGGCTCCTGCTTGGCCGCTTCGGGGTCGATCTTGACCTTGATCCCCAGGCCGGGCCGGCCCTCCGGCTGGTCCGGTTTGCGTGCCAGGTCCTTGGCGATCTCGCTGTCGGTGATGCCTGCCGCCTCACCCTCCGGCCACCCCCACGTGTACTGCTTGCCGCGCAGGCGGTCGAGCACGTTGAGTCCGCGCACCGTGAGCCGCGGCGCGCCGCCCTCGGGGAAGTCGGCCTCCAAGGTGGTGACGTAGCCGGTCGTCATCGTCCGCATGTCCGGACTGCGGCCCTCGTAGCCCATGAGCAGCTGCATCTCGTTGCCCGGTTGCACCAGGTCCCACAGCCGCGGGAACGCCCCTTGGCCGAGGAACTTGGCGTGCCGCTCCAGCGAGTTCCAGTTGTTGATCACCAATGTGAACGAATCGACCTTGTCGACACTGTCCTCGTAGCTGACCTCGATCACGTCGCGCACCACTTCTGGAGGAAGTGCCTGACCGCGCAAGTGAACCTTGAACGCCGGCGCGTAGAACGGCTGGCCGGCCTCGTGCAGCGGGATCACCTTGGTCATCGCCCGTCACCCGTCGCCGCGCGGTATCCGCAGGATCGTGCCAGGCGTGAGGGCCAGCGGATTCTCGATGCCGTTGGCCGCCGCGATCCGCCGCCACTCCGCGGGGTCCCCGTAGGCCCGGAAGGCGATGCCGGTGATCGTGTCGCCGGCGCTCACGACCTCGGCCTTGGTGTGGTCAGCCGAACGCAGCTTGAGCTGGCGCAGCTGCTCGCCGAGCGTCTTGTACTCGCGCAGGTCGACGGTCAGCTTGGCGCGCAGCGGCACCCCGGACGGGGAGAAGAACGTGAACTGCTGGCGGACACTCGCCACCACGCACTTCAACCCCTTGCGGTCGGCGCCGGGGAAAGCCGTGCCGCCCCACGTGAACAGCAGCACCGGAGGCGCGTGCGTGTCGGGGTCGATCTTCACCATGTCGTAGAAGCGGTCGGTCCGCTCGGTGACCGGCGTCGCCGTGTCGGCCGTCCCGTCCTCGGTCGAGTCGAAGAACAGGTCGAGCGTCAGCTTCTCCGTCTGCCCCCGCACGAACTGGATGATCGGCGCGTCGAGTCCGGGGATCGCGATCTCGGCAAGCTGGCTCTCCTTGTTGAGCGTGTACTCGGTGGGGTTGAACTGGACGTCGAGCGTCGCACCACCCGAGATCGCGCCGGGGTTGGGGAGCCGCTGGAAGCGGGCGTGGGCGAGCGCCGGCACCGCTCACGTCTCCCGCACGGAGTTCCACATGCCGCGCTCGTCGCGAGCGCGGTGAGCCCCGTCGGACTGCTCGGCGAGCCGAGCCAGTACCGCGCGGACGACCGCTTCGAGCACGTCCGGCGACAGCAGCGTGCGATCGTCGACGGGTCGCACGGTCAGGTCGACCTCTCCGATCTCGAGTTCCACCGCTACCGCCTCAGCGCCTCGCCGATCGACCCGATGGTGGCGGCGATCTCGCCGACGGCGCCCAGCGAGCGCACGATCAAGCCCTCGTGGGCGATCTCGAGCTCCTCGATGGCGACCGCGGCCTGGTTGGCGGCGAGCATCGGGCCGACCCACTTGGCGGGGATGCCGCGCTGGAAGCGCCAGGACCGCACGACGTCGCCGGTGTCGTTGAGCAGCTCGATCAGCCCGTCGCGCCGCTTGCCCCGACCGCGCAGGAAGCCGTCGTGCCAGTCCCACAGGTCGGTGGAGGTGACAACGCCGCGCTTGAGGCGGACGCTGGAGTGCGAGACACGCCCGGGGAACTTGAGGACGCCCGTGTTGCGGCCACCCTCGCGGTACTCGTCGATCTGCATGATCGCGTCGAGGCCGCTGCACTCGGCGAACCCGGCCGCCGGCGCTGGCGAGATCGACGACAGGATCGCCGACGCCGGTTTGGCGGTCTCGATCAGGCGGACCGTGAAGTTGAACGCGGTGGTGGGGCTCATGCGCTGCGCTCCGGTTGCTCGCTGAGCTCGAGGCGGTTGTCGGTGCGGCTGACGCGCAACAGGATCATCTCGTTGGCCCGCGCCGGGGCCAGGCTCATATCGACGATGACCTCGCCGACGCCCCGGTCGCCGAGCCCGGTGCGCACCCGGAACCCGTCAGCGGGGGTGTCCCCCACGAGCGCTCCCCCTTCCCAGAGCCCCTCGGCGAAGCCGGTGACCACGGTCGCCATGAGCACGTCGAGGGTGTGGTCGGCCGGCTCGAACACCGACCAGGCCAGCGCCGCGCGCAAAGCCCGGTTGACGTGGATCAGGAGGCGCCGCACGTTGAGCGGTCGCGTCGCGATGTCGTGGGACAGAGTGCGAGCGCCCATCGCCACGACGCCGCGCCCCGGCCGCGCCCGCAGCACGTTGACGTTGCTCTCGTTGAGCAGCGCGTGGGCGTCGTCGTCGACATCCAGGTCGCACCCGACGGCCCATTGGATGGTCCGGTTGGTCGGGGCCAGCCACGGCCCGGTCTCGCTGTCGACGCGGGCGAGCAGCCCGGCCACGTGACCGCTCGGCGGCAGCCGCCGCACGCCACCTCTGGGTCCACGGCGCCGGGGCAGGGGCTCGACCACCCGCAGCCACGGGGCGTGGAGGCAGGCGAAGCTCGAGTCGAACCTGGCCCGCCAGCCCCGCAGCGCTCCGACGTCGAGCGGCCCGGGGCCCGCCGGCGGGTCGAGCAGGGCCAGCCGGTCACCGCGCCGCTCGCAGTGGTCCACCATCGCCTGCTGGACGCGGGCGATGGTCTCGTCGTCGAAGTGGACTGCCGCCTCCGTGATCAGCGCGGTCACCGGGACCACCCGCACCGGCGGTGGGCATGGCACGCAGGGATCGGGCGGCTCCGGGGGCAGCAGGACTGTGGCGTCGGTCCGCTCGGCGACGAGGTCGGGCATGGCGACGGCGGCCGGCTCGTCGATGTCCGCCAGCGTCGCCAGCCCGCGGCCGACTCCGGCGAGCTCGTCGCCGAGGACGTCGTCGTCGACCATCGCGGCGGTGCCGTCTCGGCCACCCACGAGCGGTCGCGCCCCGGCGACCGCGCCGGGCTGGTCGATCGCGGGATGGCTCGGCGCCAGCGCGGTCAGGTCGGTCGCACGCACGAGGATCGAGAGGGCAGCGATCACAGCGGGCGCGTACCGGGCGTGGCTCCTGACGAGCACGAGGTCCTCGTGCACCTCGCGGAGGTCGCCCCGTTCCAGCACCGACAGCGTGAAGCTGTCCGTCTCGCACGTCAAAGGTCGCGTCGGGTCGAGGAGGGCGGGAAGCGGCGTGTCCCACGTCAGCACCCGGCGCGCGGCGTCGACGGCAGCGACCACACGGGTCGCCTGCCACACGACGGGGGCCACCTGGGTGACGCGGACCAGGGAACCGACGGCGAACCCGTCGATGCGGTCCACCGGCGTTGCCCGCCCGATCGAGGGCTCGCTCGTGCGGCTGGTGGTGCTTGCCCGCCGGCCCGGCGACACGCGCACCGCGAGCCGGTCGCCGAACGACCCTGGTCCACTCGCCGCGACCCGCAGGATGGGGGTCCCGGCGGTGTTCACCAGCTCGGTGGCAGCCGCGGCGGCGCCGGTCGCGACGCGCAGCGCCGGGTCGGTCAGCATCAGCGCGTCGGGCAGCGGCCGGTCCCAGGTGACCGTGCTCGTCACCGTGTTGGCATCGGTGACGAGCATCTGGTGCACCTGGTCGCCGAGCCGCACGGTGGCCGCCGCGCCCGGCACGAACCCGGTGACGTCGGCGAGCACCGAGAGGCGGCGCGACGTCGGCTGTGCCCCGGTGAGCGTCGTGACGTGCTCGGGGGCGGCGACCCGCACCACGTAGCAGAGCAGGCCGCCGTTGTCGAAGAACGACTTGACCGCGTAGGCCCCGAGCCCGTTGGGGACGAACGACCCGAAAACCTCCTCGAACACCCGCCACGACGCCACCCGGACGGGCCGGTCGACCGGACCGCGCTCGCACACGACGACGAACGCCGCGATGTCGACGCGACCGGGCTCGACGGTCTCGGGAGGGTCGACGAGCTCGACATGGAGGCCGGGAGGGTAGGTCACCGCCACGGTTGATGCCCCGATCGCCGCAGCTCGTCCGGGTCAGACCAGCTCGACCTGCTCGACGCAGATCTCGATGGACTCGATGGCGACCTCGTTCTGGGTGGCGTTCATCGACGGGCCTTCCCATTTGCAGATCCACCCCTCGCGGAAGTTCCACCGCACGACGTCCTGGTGCTCCTCGTCGAGCAGGACGACGGCGCCGTTGCGGCGGTCGGCGACGCCGTTGACGACGTTGCGGTACCAGAGCCACAGCTCGCGGTTCTGCGTGATCCCTCGCTTGAGCATGATGTTGGAGTACTTGCGCAGCCCGAACAGCTTGGTGGGGTGCAGGTCCGGTGAGTTCCCGTCGCGGTACTCCACCGGGTCGATAGTGAAGACCAGCCCGCTCGCCTCGCGGAATGCCGCCACCGCGTCGGTGGTGCCGGTGATCTCCACCCGGAAGTTGAATCCCCGGAAGGGGTCGATGCGCTCGCCGTTGGCCATGGCAGGTCATGTCCTCTCAGAGTCTCGGCCGGGCTCAGAGCTCTTGGCGGGACGAGCCGCCGAGCCATTGGCCGATGCGGATGATCACGAACTCGGCCGGGCGCACTGGCGCCACCCCGATCTCAAGAATCAGCCGGCCGTTCAGGATGTCGTCGTCGCTCATCGTCGAACGGTCGCAGCGCACGTAGAAGGCCTCCTCCGGCTTGGCGCCCATCAGCGCGCCGTCACGCCAGACGCGCCGGAGGAAGATCGAGACGGACTCGATGACCCGGGCCCACAGACGCTGGTCGTTGGGCTCGAACACGACCCATTGCGTGCCCTCGTCGAGGCTCTCCTCCAGGTAGATGAACAGCCGTCTGACGTTGACGTAGTTCCACTCGGCGTCGCCTGTCAGGCAGCGGGCGCCGTAGACGCGCAGGCCGCGCTGCATCGTGCGCATGTCACGCAGGACGTTGATGTTGCGCGGGTTGAGGATCTCCTGCTGCTGACGCGAGACGACCGTCTCGTAGCCGAGGATCCCGCGGATCAGCTCGTTGGCCGGAGCCTTGTGCACCCCCCTCGTGATGTCGGTGCGGGCGAAGACGCCGCACACGTGGCCGCTCGGGGGGACCACCACGTCCGGCCCGCCGAGGGGGTTGGCTACGAGCACGCGGGGGTAGTACAGGGCGGCGTACTTGGTGTCGTAGAGGTCGCGCTGGTCCTGGATCTGCTGCAGCGTCGCCGGCGTTCCCGACGCTCCGGTGACCGGGTCCAGGACGGCGAACCGGTCCATCAGCCGCTCGCACTGCTCGATCACGGCGAGTTGGACGGCGGTGGTGGGAACGCCAGGGGCGGCGAGGATCGCGACCTCGTCGACGTCCTCGACGGCCAGCAGTCCGCTGCGCTGGTTCGGCCCGTTGTCGGTGCCGACGAAGTCCCCGGTGGTCGGCGCCGCGGTGCCGTCGGTGCCACCGCTGAGGACGATCGCCGCGCCATCGTCGGCCATTGGGAAGACGAGCGGGTTCTGGTCGGCCGGCACCACGGCGCCGTCGGCGATCAGTCCGGCGGCGGAGAGCCGCTCGAGGTACGACCGGCCAGGCACCGGCGCCAGCGTCAGGCCGTCGAAGCGCTCGGTGACGAGCACCCGCTCGACCGGGTCCTCGTAGGCGACGGTCATCCCGAACTCGCAGGTGGCCACCCGGGTCTGGGTGGCCGGGGCCTGCGGGGCCACGTTGGCGGCCGTCATCGCCGGCCCGGCCAGCGTGATGACGGCGCCGGTCACGGCCGTGCACGGCCGGTAGATCTTGGCGTTGCCGCGGTCCATCTCCACCCAGGCTCCGACGTAGAACCCGGCGCTCGTGACGAGCCGCAGGCGGTTGTCGTTGTTGGCCCCGGACACGAAGGCGTCGAGCACGGTGCGCGCCGCCGACTGGTGGCTGCTGGCGATGCGCACGTCGCGGCCCCACGCGCCGGGGCTGGACGCGACCAAGCGGATCGAACCCGGCCGCGCGGCGGGCGGCGCGCCGCCGGTCAGCGTGCCGTCGGCGGCGAGCCCGGTGGTGCCGGTGAGCACGGTCGTCGCGCCGGCGTCGAACGTGAGCGTGCCCGACAGCTGGCCGTTGAGGGTCACCTGGTTCTGGGCGGCGTCGATCCCGTTGACCTGCAGCGGCAGCGAGTCGGTCGTGATGCCGTCGCGCACCATCCGGAACAGCAGCTGCGTCCCGACCTGGATCCCGCGCAGGTTCTGCAGCTGCGCCGTGGTCTGCGTCGGCGGCACAGATCGCAGCAGGCGGGTCACCACCCCGCCGGACGTGGTCACACCGGCCGCGGTGGCCGTTGTCGGTGCGGCGCGTGACACGTAGAGGCGACGCCCGCCGTTGGCGAAGTAGCCGCGCGCTGCGTGCGGCAGGTCCTGGAAGCCGGCGAACGTCGGGTCGGGGGTGAAGGCGCCACCGAACGTGCGCACGAACTCGCCGTAGTTCGTCACCAGCAACGGCCGGCCGCGGGTCGGCCCGCGTCGTGTCATGCCGACAAACGCGGTAGTGCTCGTGCCGACGCCTTCGATCGGCGGAGGACCGGCGCTGATCTCCTCGACGTAGACGCCTGGTGCGAGGTACTCGGGCATCGAAACTCCTTGCCGTCAGAGGGTCAGGTCGGCCCGCACGGGGTCGAAGGTCGAATCGAGCAGGACGGTCACGATGGGGCCGGGCGGCTGCGGCGACAGCTCGGGCACGAGGCTGAGCCGCTCCAGCCCGCGGATCCCGGAGAGACGAAAGCGCCCGTCACCGTCGGTCCAGGCGTTGGTGGTGCGCAGCTCGATCCGCAGGGGATCGGGATCGACGACCTCGACGAGGTCGCTGTTGGTGAGGTCCGTGGCGGTGAGGACGAGGCCGTCGGCGGCGAGCGGTGGTCGGTCCAGGTTCACGTTGGCGCCGCTGGCGCCCAGCGCGAGCACCTCGACGGTGGCCGTCGACCGGCTGCGCCGCAGCGGTGAGCGCAGGGTGACGGTCGATGTGGCGGCGTCGACGGCGTGGATCACCACGTGCTCGATGTCGGACGGCGGCCCCACGGCGAGCACGCGGTCCGGGGCACAGCCGGCGACGCTGGCGAGCGCCACGGTGACCGCCGTCGGTCCGGCCGTCACCGGCTGGGCGAGGCTCGTGGCCGTGACCGGGTTGAGGACTCGTGACCGGATGGTCGTGGTCGCCGGGTGATCGCGGGCGAGCGGTGTCCGCAGCGCCAGCGCGAACGGCGGGCCGCCGGCCGGCAGGATCGCGCGGACCACGGCGTCGGCCACCGGCGTGTACGGGTGGGCGGCGGTGGTGACCGTGCCGGCGATGCCGATCGGCGCCGCCTCGACGAGGAGGTCGGCGAGTTCCAATGGCAACGCCGAGCCCATCGGCACGAGGAGCGACAGCTGTTGCGGGCGCCGTCCGGCGCGCTCGATCTCGACGACGACGGTCTCGTCAACGGTCGCCAGGTGCGGCAGTACGAGGTCGGCCCGGCCGATCACCGCGAGGTGCCCGCTGCTGGAGACGTGGACGTGGGCGAACTGACGGTCGGTGTGCACGCGCGCCGTCGCCAGCGGCGTTCCCGACCCGGCGTCGAGCAGCCGGACGATCACCAGCGCGCCGGTCACGAGCCGCTCGGCGTCGACGACCGTGTACGTCGCGTCGGCGGTGGAGACGGTGCGGCGGGCGATCACGAGACCCCCACGATCTGGGTATGGGTCGTCTGCCGCGTCAGCACCGGCGGGCCCGACACGGCCGGGAGGTGGGAGTCGATCACGACGCCGTCGACATGGAGGGCGACGGCGACGCGGTGCTGGCTCTGCAACGACCACCAGAGGTTGTTGGTGTCGGCGACCGTAGTGATGTCGAAGCTCAACCGCAGCACGCTCGACGTGCCGGCGAGCGAATCGCGAAGCTGGCTGCCGGCGAGCTTGGCGTGATCGTGGAGCACCTGGACGATCCTCCCGAGGAGGGAGTGCTCGTCGAGGGTCGTCGGGTGCAGCGGCGTGATCAAGTAGCACAGCTCCACCGGAGTGGGGTGGACGAGCACCACGTCGGCCGTCGGCCTGGCGGGCCGTCGGTTGATCGTGTCGGGATCGACAACGATCCGGTACAGCCACACCGAGACCGCGGTGTTGACGTTGGCCTGTTCCAGTTCGCGCGGCGAGCGCAGATCGATCTGCACGCCATTGAGGCCGGGCTCGGTGGTCGCCGTGATGTGGTCCCGGAGCAGGTCGCGCAGGGTCGCTGAGCAGGCCCGTACGGCGGTGTAGTCGGTCATGCCGCGGCGCTCGCCGGACGATCCACCCGTCCTACGCAACGCCGTACCCGTTACCGGCCCGTCACCAAGGCGTCGCCTCCGGCATCCGCAAGGACGGGCAGGAGTGCGTGAGCACCGCGTGCTCGCCCGGCGCCGCGGGTTCCGTCGCTGCCGCGGCAAACGACTCCGCCTCGCCTTCTTCAACGTCGCCGCCCGCGTCGTCACTCACGCCCGCCAACTATGGCTGCGCCTGCCCCGCCGCCACCCCTGGGCCGCCGCGTTCATCGAAGCCCTCACCGGCATCCGAGCACTCCCCGCCTCCGCGTCAACCGGACAGGCACACACGGCGGCAAGCGGCGTACCGATCTGTCTGGGGTCAAGAGGTCGGGAGCTCGAATCTCCCCAGCCCGACCAACCGACCGATGACCGTCCGGGTGACCATGACGCTCACGAGGAGTGCAGCCGCCGGGCGCTGGGTCCGGCGGGGTGATTCAGTGCCGGTGCTCAGCCGATCGTCCGGTGCACGTCGTTCATCGCCGACGGACCGTGGGTGGTGTCTGCGATCCACGGGCCGTCGATGGATGGGTCGATGACGCCCTCCTCCAACCAGGTGTAGCGATCCTGCAACACGCCCTTGGCGACCGTGTTGTCGAGGTCGTCGGTGTTGTGCCACAGGCGGTCGAACAGGGCGTCGACTCGCAGTCGCGCTTGGCTGCAGAACGCGTCGGCCAGCTCGTAGGCAGCCTCACCGATCTCGGGTTCCTGTTCCCTGAGCATCTCGGCTCGGACGCAAGCTGCGGTCATCGCGAACAGCTCGGCACCGATGTCGACGACTCGACCAAGGAAGCCTTGCTTGCGCTCCATCTTCCCCTGCCACCGGGACATCGCGTAGAACATCGAGCGCGCCAGCTGTCGGCAACGGCGCTCGACGAAGCGCAGGTGCGGGGCGAGTGAGCCGAACTCGCCGAAGGCGGTGGGGACCTGCCCCTTGCCGACGGTGAGCGGCGGCAGCCACTTGGCGTAGAAGCCGGCCGCGCGCGCAGCGGCCTTGGCCTTCGTCGACAACTCCGCGTCCGGGTCGATCAGGCCGCCGGCTACGGAGAGGTGCGTGTCCACCGCGTCCCGCGCGATGAGCAGGTGCATGATCTCGGTCGAGCCTTCGAAGATGCGGTTGATGCGCATGTCCCGCAAGAGCTGCTCGGCAGGAACGCCCCGCTCGCCGCGCGCCGCCAGCGACGCTGCCGTCTCGTAGCCGCGCCCACCCCGGACCTGCACCAGCTCGTCGGCGACGAGCCATCCCATCTCCGATGCCCACAGCTTGGCCAGGGCGGCCTCGATGCGGATATCGTTGCGATCCTCATCGGCCATGTGGGCCGACAGGTCGACCACAGCCTCGAGGGCGAACGTCGTTGCCGCGATGAAGGCGATCTTGGCCGCCACCGCTTCGTGCTCACCCACCGGGCGACCCCACTGGACTCGCGCGCTCGACCACTCCCGGGCGATCTTCAGCGACCACTTGCCCGCGCCAGCGCAGATCGCGGGCAGCGAGAGGCGGCCGGTGTTCAACGTGGTGAGCGCGATCTTCAGCCCGATGCCTTCTGCGCCGATCAGGTTCTCGGCCGGAACGGTGACGTTGTGGAACCGGGTCACCCCGTTCTCGATGCCGCGCAGGCCCATGAACGAGTTGCGGTTCTCCACCGTGATGCCGGCGGAATCGCCCTCGACAACTAAGGCGCTGATCCCGCCTCGGTGGCCCTCGCTCTTGGGCACGCGCGCCATGACGACCGCCAAGTCGGCGACGACGCCGTTCGTCGTCCACAGCTTGACGCCGTTGAGGATGTACGCCGAGCCGTCCTCCGTCGGTACCGCGGTGGCGGCCAGCC
>JBIOUO010000542.1:0-4213 GCA_044867195.1 Ilumatobacteraceae bacterium | reverse complement strand
TGCGTGATCTCCAACTCCTCGGTCGCCATCTCGTTCGAGCCGGCGGCGAACTGTGGGCCTTTCCAGCGCACCGGGAACGCGCCGTCGAACTCCCAGGCGCGCAGCCGCGTCCCGGACGGGCCGATCAGCGTGATCGCCGCGGTCGAGCGGGTGAGCTTGTTACCGGATGCCGCGAACTGCTCGCCTGACGACTTGTTGAGCCACGTCAGCAGCGAGTCGTTCTGCGTGATGCCTCGCGTCAGCGTGATGTTCGGCCACGTCATCCGGCCGGGCAGCTTGTGCACGTAGCTGTTCTCGCCCCCCTCGGCGAGCTCCTCGACGTCGACGTTGACCTCCAGCCCGCCGACCTCCATGAAGCGCCCGATCTCGACGCCGTCGACCTCGAACAGGAACGTCGACGCAGTGACGCGCTGGCCGTCGTAGCCGTCATCGGGCATTGGTGATCGCCTCCCACGCCCGGTCGTTGAGCTCGGAGACGGACCGGATCAGCCGCGCCCGGTCGACGTGGGCGAGGTCGAGCAGGCGGTCAAGGTCCCAGTGGAGGTGGTAGGCGAGGTAGGCGATCTCGTCCCACAGCGACTCCTCCGGGTACAGCCGCATGCTCAGCTCCCGTCACCGCTCGCTCGCCGAGGGCACCTCTTCGATCTGACCGCGAGCGCGGGCTCGCGTCGGCTCGCCGGCATCCTCGCGCTCACCGGCCTCGGCGAGCGCGCCGAGGCCGGACTGCCCGTTGCCCCCGTTGTCGGACGCGGTGTCCTCGGCTGGTAGCACCGCCCGCTGCAGGACCTCGACGTCAGCTGGGTCACCGAAGTTGATGATCCCGTAGAGGTCCTGCAGGAACGACAGGTCGGCGGCGAAGAGCCCCTCGACCTCGTTGGGAGTGACCTGGCGCAGCGTGCCGAGCGACGTGATCACGCGGGAGATGACGAGCACCGTGAGGTACGGGTCGTCAGGCCCCGCGATGCGGCTGTCGCGCAACGGCTCGATCTCGTCGCGCGCCGTCGCCAGCCGCATCGTCCCCCGCCGGTGGAGCACGCCGTCGCTGTCGACGTACCCCTTGGGTAGGGTGAACGCGAACTCGGTCTGCAGTCCGGCCACTGTCAGGGATTCACCCAGTCAAGGAACTCGTGCTGGATCGTCAGCTCCTCGACCATCACGTCGTCGCTGCCCGAGCTGAGGTCGGAGACCGACAGCTTCGACGGCCAGCAGGCCTCGAGGTTGAAGCGGGCGGCCTCGGTCTGCTGTCGGTCGTAGATGACGACCGAGGCCGTCTTGTACGGTGTCGGCTTCGCGGCGTCGACGACCTCCTTGAACCAGTCGTGGACCGCCGTGTTGGTGGTGAATCCTCGCTTGAGCGTGACCTCGCTGTACTTCGGCTTGCCGGCCCGCTTGCGCTCGATGACCTTCTTGCCGTTGCCCTCCTTGAACGTGGTCACGTCGAACTCGATCGACAGGCCGCTGCACCCGGTGAACCAGGCGAGCGTGAGCGAGTCGATCTCGAGGGCGAAGAACGAGCCCTGGTAGGACGCGTCATGGGTCTTGGCATCAGTCATGGCTCACCTCCTCACTTGTCCCGGACCAGTTCTTCGACGGCCAGCGTGACCTCCTCGGTCATCAGGTCGTCGGTGCCGACGTCGAGGTCCGAGGCCGACCACTTCGAGGGCCAGACGTTGGTGAACGTCCACCGGCTGAGCTCTTTGCCCGACATGTCGTTGATGACGAGCGAGCCGTTCGTGCGGTATTCGAGCGTGCCGTCACGGATCGACTTGGCCCAGTTCCAGAACTTCTTGTCCGGTCCCAGCGTCCGCTTGAGCGTGATGTCCTGGTACTTCGTCGTACCGGGGCGCTTGATCGTGCGCGTGTCGTTCTTCGTCTCGGTCTTCTCGATGACCTCGACCTCGTAACCGAAGCCGCTGGCATCGGTGAAGAATCCCTCGATGCCGTTGTCGAGCTTGACATAGAACCACGAACCGACCAGTTCGACGTCTTTGGCCTCACCGGGGGTGGTGACGGGCATGCGTCCCCTCCTTCCTCGTCACGCCGGCGTCAGGCCGACGTCTCCTTGATCTGGGCGATGCGGAAGATCACGAACTCGGCCGGCTTGACCGGGGCGATGCCGATCTCGACGACGACCTTGCCCTGGTCGATCGATTCGGGTGGGTTCGTCTCCGAGTCGCACTTGACGAAGTACGCCTGCTCGGCCGTGGCGCCGAACAGCGCGCCGTCACGCCACAGGCCGCGCAGGAAGGCATTGATCGTGCGCTTCAGGCCCTCCCACAACGTGATGTCGTTGGGCTCGAACACCGCGTATTGGGTGCCGTTCATGATCGTCGTCTCGATCATGTTGAACAGCCGCCGGACGTTGATGTAGGTCCAATCGGTGTTCGATGACAGCGTGCGGGCGCCCCACACGCGGATGCCCCGCGTGCCGAATGGGCGGATGCAGTTGATCCCGATCGGGTTGAGCAAGCCCTGCTCGGCCTTGGTGATGTTGATCTCCACGTCCAGTGCGCCGCGGACCACTTCGTTGGCCGGGGCCTTCCACACGCCGCGCGTGTCGTCGGTGCGGGCCCAGATGCCGGCCATGTGACCGCTCGGCGGGACGAGGATCTCGGTGTCGCCGTTGGTCGCCACCGGGTTCGCCACCTTGATCCACGGGTAGTAGAACGTGGCGAACGGCGAGTCGTACATCGCCACGTTGCTGCGCCACTCCTTGATCTGCTGGGGCGTCATGCCGGGCGGCGCATCGAGCACCGCCATCCGGTTGGCCTGGCCCTCGCAATGGTTGATCAGCGCCAGCTGCACCGACTTCCAGAGGTTGAGGTCGACCGAGCCGTCATCCTTCCTGGCGGCCGTGATCAGGTCGGGCACCATCACCATTGTCACGTCCTCGGCGATGACGAGGCCGTTGATGCCCTGGCGGGCAGTCTCCGAACCGGCGAACGCGCGGCCCGGCACAGCGACCGGCGTCGGCGGCGCCGGCTCGATGGCGTAGCTCCCTGCCGGCAAGCTGGCGAGGTCGGCCTCGAGCTGCGAGACGTCAATCTTCGTCGCCACCTTGACCTTGGCCGACTCCTTGTTGACCACCGTCTCGATGTTGCGGTCGCCCTTGGTCAGCGTCAGGCCGGGGAACGACTCGACCGGCTCGGCGTTGCCGCCTTCGGTGACGTCGACACGGAACGTCGGTGGCGCGTCGCCGTCGGCGTCGTCGGCCGGGGGCTCCGGTGTCACCGTCACGGCGAGGTCGGCGCCGGGCTCGACAGTGGTGATCTCCACGGCCGGGCCGAGCGAGCGGTCGGCCGCCGGCAGGGCCAGGACGCCGGGGTCGCTCGACGGCTCGGTGTGCGGCACGCGGACGATGTAGGCGAGGGCGCCGCCGTTGTTGAAGTAGCCGTACACCGCGTGGGGCAGCATCGCCCCCGGCGTGAAGCCGCCGTAGAGCTGCTCGAACTGCGCCCAGTTCGAGACCAGCCGCGGCTTTTGGCCCTGCGGGTCGGCCGGATCATCCTTCGGGCCCTTGGCCGTGAACCCGACGAAGGCCGCGATGGCCGTCGCGCCGGGGGTGAGCGTGGCGGAGCTCGAAGGAACTTCCTCCACGTAGACGCCAGGGGTCAGGTACGTGGTCGCCACGTTTGTCTCCCTCTACTCAGTCGTGACCGCGCGCACGCCGACCAGGCGTCGTCTCGGCCCGAGTCCCTCTTCCCATTCGCTGGCTGACCGACCCCATGGGGCGCGGTGCAACCGGCGATTCGGGAACCTACCACAGCCCGCGGCGGGCGCTCGACGCCGAGGTCACATCACGGTCACATCGCCGTCACATCACGGTGGTGCGCGTCGTCCCCGGGTTGGTGATCGTGATCACGCCGCCGTAGGCGCACATGCACTGGCACGCCTGGTGCAACTCCGGCGCCGGACCGACGAGCGCGGTTGGTGCGCCGGGGACCCACGGGGCGACGGTGACCGGCGTGCATGTCCCCGGAGTCAGCACGCCGAGCGCGGCCGCAGTCTGGGCTGCGGTGATCGGGTTCGCCAGGCTGGTGCACAACCCGAACGGGAGGATGTTGGCGAACGGCTTGTTGTCCATGATGTTCGCCGCCGGCATGTTCTCGATCAGCGTCCGCTTCTCGGGCATCACGACGAGCGTGCTCGGAGCGAGCCCGAACGAGCACATCGTCATCGCCCCGTTGACCACCGGCAGCGGCATCGTCGCGAA
>JBIOUO010000541.1:0-31452 GCA_044867195.1 Ilumatobacteraceae bacterium | reverse complement strand
TGGCCCGCCCGGTTGGCGATGTAGATGCGCGAACTGATGCCGAACGTGGACAGGAGGCGCTGGACGCCCCGCAACAGCTCCGGCGAGATCGAGCCGAGCCCCACGTATGAGCCCTTCTCCGAATTGGCGACCGCGCAACCATCGGCGTCGTAGAGGCCACGCAGGAACGCAGCGACGATCTCCGGCGGCGCCTGTTCGATCGACCACGGGACCTGCTTGTGCTCGCCCGTCACCGACGCCACACCCAGCGTCTCCAGCCAGCGCTTGAACACCCGACGGGCCAGGCGCAGCTGGGCCGTGCCGTTGGCCTGCTCGCTGATCTTCAGCGGGCGGTCGCCGTTGATCCACTCGACCAGCTCGCGGTGGCGGGGCAGGACCTCATCGCGGTCCTCGGCCGAACCGTAGATCGTGGCGGTCGTGCCGTCGCTTGTCGAGCCGTCGCCGATCAGCCAGCCGAGGTAGTGGGCCAGCTCCTCCGACCACACCTCCGGCAGCCGCCAGTCGTGCTCACCCTCACCCTTGCCGCGGTAGGCATCGACGTCGGGGGTGACCGGGATCGCCCAATCGGCGTTGACCGCCGGCGCCGGCAGGTCGAGCGAGCGGACATCGTCGTCGGCCGTCAGCTCGGCGGCCTCGACATATCCCCGGTTGGTGGTGAAGATGCGGTGGCCGGGCGTGCAGCGCAGCTCCATGCCGTTGCTGAACCGGAGCCGGACGATCTGATTTCGTCCGGTGATCATGAACGCGTCGGGCGTGGTCAGGACCATCTCCGAGCGCGGCTCTTGCGGGTTCGTCAGGTCGTGCGTCCAGACCTGGAACTCCTCGCCGTGGTTGGCGCGGTCGAACAGCTCGCGGAAGCGGATCAGGCCCTTGTCGGTGTGGACCAGCGTGTCGCCCGTGAAGCAAGGGTTACTTGCATTGATCCGCCCTGTGGCGGCAGCGGTGTGCCAGCGGTTGATCGTGGTGTCGAACTGCAGACCGGGGTCGGCGCACTCCCACGCTGCCTGGGCGATCTGGCGCCACAGGTCACGGGCCTTGACCGTGCGCAGGACCTCGCCGGTGGTGACGGCGACGAGGCCCCAGTCGGCGTCCTCGGCAACGGCCTGCATGAACTCGTCGGTGACGCGCACCGAGTTGTTGGCGTTCTGGTACTGGATCGAGAACGAGTCGGCGCCGTCGAGGTCCATGTCGAAGCCGGCGTCGCGCAGGACACGCGCCTTGCGCTCCTCTTTGACCTTGCACCAGATGAACTCCTCGACGTCGGGATGATCGACGTTGAGGACGACCATCTTGGCGGCGCGCCGTGTCTTGCCGCCTGACTTGATCGTGCCCGCCGAGGCATCGGCGCCGCGCATGAAGCTCACCGGCCCGGAGGCGGTGCCACCACCGTTGAGCAGCTCGTGGCTGGAGCGGATCCGCGACAGGTTGGTGCCCGACCCCGAGCCACCCTTGAAGATGATCCCCTCTTCGCGGTACCAGTTGAGGATCGAGTCCATCGTGTCGTCGACGGCGAGGATGAAGCAGTTGTGCACCCGCAACCCGGCCCCGGACAGGTACTCGCCGCTCTCGGTCTGGATGTCATAGACCTCCATCTCGCCGAGCTCCTCGATCCGCTCGATCTCCAGCCGCTTCGAGTCCGTCGCGCGGATCCCCTCGAGTTCCAGCGAGCGCTCGATCTTGCCCTGCTTCGAACCGTCGATGAACGGCAGCAGCGCGGCGAAGCGGTCGCGTTCGGGCAACGGCCGGATGGTCAGCGACCAGGTTCCCCGGCGGTCGACGCGCGGGTCGTGCTTCCTGCGCACGCGGGCGAAGATCCCGAACCGGGTGAGCAGCTGGTGGATGCCGCGCACGTGGGCTTCACCGACCATGTCCAGCACGACAGCTGCCGCCCGCGGGCGCAGCGAGACCGAGCCCTCCGCCTGGAAGATGCTGCGCAGGTACGCCGCGACGACCGGCTGCGGCGCAGTGAGCAACCGCGCCGGCACTGTCATCGCCGGTCCCCGCGCCATCAGGCCCCAGCGCTCGACGAACGACCGCAGGGCCGCACCGTAGAGCCGGATGCGCCTGCCGACGAGCGACGCGTCCTGCAGGTCGATCGCACGGACGTTGCGGTGTACGTCCGGGAAGACGACATCGAGGTGGGCGAGCACCCACGAGTGCTCGGCTTCGGTGACCGTGATGAACTCGATCGTCAACGACCGGTTGGTGCCGTACTCGTACTTGCCGACGAACCCGTCGCCCTGCAGCCAGCCTGCCAGCGCAGCCTCCGAGATCGCCTGCGGGTCGATCTCGCCCTCGCCCCACGCTTCCCGGCGGTGCCACGTGACCTGATCGCCCGGTTGCAGCTCGGCCGCCGGCACGAAGCGACCCGTGCCCACGGCGCTCGCTCGCCAGACGAGGTGATCGGGCGTCACGTCGAGCGTGTACCCCGCCTTGGTGTGCAGCCGCATCACCCGCTTGCGTCCGTTGGCCTTGGTGGCGACGATCGAGGTCAACCCGTGGGCGTCGTACACCTTGGTGCCCACGGCGTCGTTGGCGACCAGCTCGCCAATCGGCACCAGCCCGTCTGGCGTGCTGACCAGCGCGTCGTACGGCTGGCACGCACTCGCCTGTTGGGGTACGCCTGACACCCCGATGTTGAACCACACTGGGCTGTTGAACGCCGCCCGCTGGGTGACCAGGATGTAGCGCAGCTCGGCACTGAACGCCTGCTCCTCGTCGGCGTCGACGAAGTAGCCGCCCTCCCGGCCCCACCCGGTGATCGTGTCGACCACCCGGTCGATCACCTGGCGCAGCGAGGACTCCCGCTCGGGGGTGCCGAGCGTCCCACGGAAGTACTTCTGGGCGACGATGTTGGTGGCGTTGAGCGACCACGACACCGGGAGCTCCACGCCGCGCTGCTCGAAGGCGACCGTGCCGTCGGTCCAATTCGTGATCCGGGCGTCGCGGCGCTCCCAGAGCACCTCGTCGTAGGGGTCGACACCGGGTGAGGTGAACAGCCTCCGAAGGCCGATGCTCAGTCGTTCGGGCGCTAGGGACATGGAGACCTCTTTCAACCGCCGGCCGCAGTCGGTGTTCCGTCGGGATCGTGGCGAGTGGGACCCGTGACCACAAGATCTGGTGGCTCACTCCCCCGCAGAATCACCAGACCCACTACTTCTTGTGTGCGAGTCAGATTACAGCACTGTAGTTACGACCCTGTCAACGATCGCCCACGGAAATCTCGGCGTCGCGGCCCGGCGGGCGCGACCGACCCCGCCCGGGGACCGGGGGCCGGGTCGGCCCCGGCGCGCGGTGCGACATCGCAGGTTCAGGACCAAAGGCCCCACGCCGTCCCCACCCTGGGCCAGCTGACGTTCCGCGTGCCGCACCGCAGCCGGCACGAGCGCCAACCTACGCACCGGCGCCTGTGTGTCGATAGAGGGACAACCCTGTGAATTTCCGTGTGGGAAACCGGGCGTTCACCCGCCGGCGACCGTCCGGGACCGGTCCGGGCCGTCCGGGATCGTCCGGGACCGTGGCAACATCGACCGCGATGCGCCTGTTGCTCCCCTCCGCTGGCGATGCCGACGTCGATGCCGACGTCGATGCCGACGTCGACGTCGACGTGTTGTACGGCGGCGAGCGGCCCCGCCTGGCTGATCGGCCGTGGGTGGGGATCTGCATGATCGCCAGCATCGACGGCAGCACGGTCGTCGACGGTCTCTCCGGCGGCCTCGGCAACGCCGGCGACGCGGCCGTCTTCCGCTCGCTGCGCCGGGCAGCCGACGCGGTACTCGTCGGCGCGTCCACCGCCCGTGCCGAATCGTACGGGCCCCCGGACAAGCCCGGTCTGCGGATCGGGGTCGTCACCCGCCGCGGCGACCTCGACATCGACGCCGAGCTGTTCGCCAGCGGATCCGGGTTCCTCGTCAT
Organism: Ilumatobacteraceae bacterium; assembly: GCA_044867195.1. Lineage (GTDB taxonomy): Bacteria > Actinomycetota > Acidimicrobiia > Acidimicrobiales > Ilumatobacteraceae > JALZMG01. The sequence continues at coordinate 27,537 of JBIOUO010000541.1, read as the reverse complement.
GCCCGACGATGGCCCTGAACCGCCGCGGCCCCGGACCGGCACCGTCGACGTCGTGCGGGCTGGAACAGGGACCGTCGACCTGGCCCTGGCGCTGCGACGCCTGGGTGAGGTCATGGCGCCGCCGGCATTCGTCCAGGCCGAGGGCGGACCGCGCCTCAACGCCGGGCTGCTGGCGAGCGGGTGTGTCGACGAACTCGATCTCACGCTGGCCCCCGTGCTCGCCGGCGGCGACGGGCAGCGGGTGACGAGCGGCGGCCCACCCGTGTTCGAGCGCCTCGAGCTGGCCCACCTGGCGACCGACGACAGCTACTTGTTCGGGCGATGGGTGCGCCGCACGTGAGCGACCGTGCCGAATGGCTCGCTTGCTCGAAGTGCTGAATTGCCTCGCTCATTGGTGCCCCCTGTCATCATGCGACGATCTCGCATCCTCGAACCCTTCGGGGCACCAATGAGCGAAAGACCGTGCCGAATTGTTCGCTCGCTCGAAGACTCGCTCGCTCACGCCTCGGCGGCGGACTTGCCGAGCAACTCGATCTCGCGGTGGAAGTCGGCGGCGGCGTCGAAGTCCTTGTACACGCTGGCGAACCGGAGGTAGGCGACCTCGTCGATCGTGCGCAGCCGATCGAGCACGGCGAGCCCGATCTGGGCGCTGGTGACCTCGGACCCCCGGAGCCGCGCCGCGTCCTCGATCTGTTCGGCGATCTGCTCGACGGTGGCGGTGTCGACGTGGCGACCTTTGGTCGCGGCGAGGATGCCGGCGACGATCTTCGAGCGCTCGAACGGTTCGCTCCGCCCGTCCGACTTGGCGACGACGAGCGGGATCTCGTCGACGCGCTCGAAGGTGGTGAATCGATGGGCGCACGACGGGCAGTGACGTCGCCGCCTGACCGCTGAGCCCTCCTCGGCGAGCCGGGAGTCGACGACCTTGGTGTCGTCGGCATGGCACGCCGGGCAATGCACGCGGCCACGATACTGCGGGTGCCTTCCCGGCCCCTGCGACGGAGGCAGGGACGCCGCTGGGACCGGTCAGGCACACGCGAACGAATGTACGGGAACGTTCGTTCGTCGTCAATGAGTTCGCCGAAAAAAGCCAGAACGGATGTTTGACTTCCCCGCCGAACGTTCGTACGATGAACGCATGAACGAATCCCCACCCCGCTCGGCGCGAACGGTGCCGCGCCCCTCCTCCTCCAAGCTCACCGCCCGCCAGCGCCAGGTGCTCGACTTCATCGAGCAGGAGACGCGCCTGCGCGGCTATCCGCCCTCGGTGCGCGAGATCGGCGACGCCCTCGGGCTGACGTCGCCGTCGACCGTGCACAGCCACCTCAACAGCCTCCAGCGGATGGGCTACCTGCGCCGCGATCCGACCAAGCCGCGGGCGCTCGAAGTTCGCTGGGATCCCAACTCCGGGGCGGCGATGGAGCGGCGGCCGGTCCGTCACGTGCCGCTCGTCGGTGACGTCGCGGCCGGCACCAACGTGCTGGCCGAGGAGAACGTCGAGGAGCTGCTGCCGGTGCCCGCCGACTTCACGGGCGAGGGCGATCTGTTCATGGTGCGCGTACGCGGCGACTCGATGATCGAGGCCGGCATCCTCGACGGCGACTACGTCGTGGTGGTCCAGCAGCCAACGGCGAGCACCGGCGATGTCGTCGTCGCCGGGATCCCCGGCGGGGAGGCGACGGTCAAGCGGTTCAGCGCCCGTAGCGGGCGGATCACGCTGACGCCCGCCAACTCGTCGATGGAGCCGATCGTGCTCGATGAGGGCGACGTGGAGATCTACGGTCGCGTCGTCACCGTGATGCGCCGGCTCTGACGGCTCGAGCCGGCACGGCCGCCGACGGTGCGGCGCAACCGGATCCAGCGGTAGCCGTATCCGGCGATCTCGATCGCGTCGAGGTCGGGCTTGACGGGAGGGTAGGTCCGGTCGGCGAACACGTCGATCGGGTCGCCGTCCTGCTCGTCCCGCTGGTCCTGCTCGGGCTGGCGGCCGAGATCGATCGTGCGGGCGCGGGGACCGAGGTTGGTCACGGCGAGCATGGCGCCGCTCGCGGCATCGTGGACGAGGGCCAGCACGGCGCGGTCGCCGGTGTCGACGTAGCGGCATCCGCCGACACCGAACTCGGGACACTCGCGCAGTACGAGCAGGGCGCGCTGGAACCAGTTGAGCAGCGACGCCGGATCACGCTGCTGATCCTCGACGTTGACCCGCGCGTAGCCGTAGTCCCCGCCAGTGATCACTGGGCGGCGCAGGTCCCGCTTGCGGCGAGCCGTCGAGAACCCACCGTTGGGCCCCGCGCTCCACTGCATCGGTGTGCGGATCGCGTTGCGCTCCGCCAGCGCGAGGTCCTCCCCCATGCCGATCTCGTCGCCGTAACGAATCACGGGAGTGCCGGGCAGACTGAACTGCAGGGCGTAGGCCATCTCCAACCGGGCGCGTTCGTTGCCCAGCATCGGCGCCAGACGGCGCCGGATGCCGCGGCCGTACAGCTGCATCTCCGGCTGTGGCCCGAACGCGGCGAACACCTCGTCGTGCTCGTGGCCGACGAGACGGCCGAGGTCGACCTCGTCGTGGTTGCGCAGGAACGTCGCCCACTGGCACGACTCGGGCAGCAATGGCGTCTCGGCCAGCGCCTGGAGGATCGGGGCCACCTCGCCGCGGGCCAAGGCGAGGAAGACCCGCTGGTTGAGGATGAAGTTGAACAGCATCGGCAGCCGGGACCCCTGGCCGAAGTACTCGAGCAGCTCCTGCGGCTCGACGTTCGCCTCCGCCAGGATCACCGCGTCGCCGCGCCGCCAGGTGAGCTGTTCGTGCAGGTCGGAGAGCCACGAGAAGTCCTTGCGCGGAGTCGCCTCGCCTGGCGTGGTGATCTCGATGACGAACGGCGCGGCGTCGAGGCGGAACCCGGCGACACCGAGCTGGAGCCAGAACCCGACGATCTTCTCGATCTCCTGGCGGACCCTCGGATTGGCCATGTTGAGGTCGGGCTGGAAGTCGTAGAAGCGGTGGTAGTACCAGGCGCCCGCCTCCTCGTCGAACGTCCACGTCGCGTCTTGGACGCCGGGGAAGACCATGCCCTGGTGAGCGTCCGGCGGTTCCTCCGCCGACCAGACGTACCAGTCGCGGAACGGCGACGCCTGGTCTGACCGCGCCGACTGGAACCACGGATGCTGGTCGGAGGTGTGGTTCACGACGAGGTCGATGATGACGCGGATCCCCCGGTTGCCAGCCTGGTGGATCAGCTCGACGAAGTCACCGAGGCTGCCGAGACGCGGGTGGACGGCGTAGAAGTCGGTGATGTCGTAGCCGTCGTCGCGATCCGGGCTGGGATGGATCGGGTTGAGCCAGATGCACGTCACGCCGAGCCGGGCGAGGTGGTCGAGGCGGTCGATCAACCCCGGCAGGTCGCCGACACCGTCGCCGTCGGAGTCCTGGTAGGTGTCCACGTCGAGGCAGTACACGACGGCGTGGCGGAACCAGCGCTCAGGCATCGTCGGCGCCGTGTCCAGGCTCGTTGCTCATGGGGCAGTTGAGTACCCGGCCGGCGGGCGTGGCAATCGAACCGCACAGTGGGCTCTCCCTGAACTGGACGAGGTGTCGGTGCCTACTCGCCGGTCGCCGGCGGCGTTGGCGGCGGGAGCGGGCGTCCTCCGCCGGGCCAGCCGCCCGGGGGTCGGCCCGGTTCCGGACGGGTGGCCGGCTGCGGGGGCGGCGCGTACGACGGCGGCCGCGGGACGTACGGCGGCGCCGCAGGCGGCGCCGCGGATGGCGGGCCGAGCGGCGGGGGCTGTGGACCGTAGGGCCAAGTCGGCCCAAGGGTCGGCTGGACGACCGGCGCAGGGCGAGGGCGCCCCAGCACCAGCAGCAGGATCCCGCCGATCAGGCCGGCGAGGATGCAGCTCAACGCGCCGATGCGCAGCGCGGTGACGCCCGCAGCTGGATCTCGGCCCACCCGCACCACGACGTCGGGGTCTTCGGCGGTCGCCGTGAGAACGTAGTCACCCGTCTCGTCGATCTGCGCGGTGCGCACGCCGACGCCGCGATGGCCGTCGCGGTCATACGTCGGCCCGCTGGCCCGGTCGAGGTCGACCTCGTCGCCACGACCATCCACCAGGCGCAGCGCGACCCGCGGCGTGTCTCCGAAGCTCTCGTACGACCGACCGTCAGCAGCGCAGTCACCGTCGACGCGGCCGACGTCGCCCTTGGTCTCGACGAAGAACGTGTACGTGCCGGTGCGCTCGAACACGAGCGTCGTGTCGCAGCCCACGAACGCCGGCGCCAGCTCGGCGACGGCGTCATCGTAGCGCTTGCCGGCACCCCACCACAGCGCGCCGCCGCCGACCAAGGCGGCGAGGATGATGATCACGCCCAGCACCTGCAGCCCGCGTCCTGCCCGCCCCGCTCGGGCCACCTAGACCCCCAACCTGGTCGCCACCAGCTCGAGCCGCTCGTCCGGCTGCACGACAGCGATGCGGACGTGGCCCGGCGCGCCGTAGAACTCACCCGGGCTGACGAGCGCGCCGCCCTCGGCGGCGAGGCGCTCGGTGAATGCCCAGTCGTCGTCGACTGGCACCCAGAGGTAGAACCCACCGGCCGGGAGGTCGACGGCACGGCCGATCCACGACCCGACGATCTCGCCCATCCGCCGCAACCGGGCGAGGTAGCGCTGGCGTTGCGCGGCGACGTGGTCGTCGTCGTCGAACGCCACGACCCCGGCCGCCTGCGCCGGGCCGGGCACCATCATCCCGACGTGCTTGCGCACCTCCTGCAGGTAGCGGACCAGCTCGGGATCACCGGCGTAGAAGCCGACTCGCGCCCCGGCGAGGTTCGACCGCTTGGACAGCGAGTGCACGGCGACGACGCCGTCGAGGCCGTGTTCGAGGACGCTGCGGCCGGGGCCGTTCCACGTGAACTCGACGTAGCACTCGTCGGAGAACACGGGGACGCCGTTCGCCCGGCCCCAGGCGACGACGGCGCCGAGGTCGTCCAGCGCGCCGGTCGGGTTGGACGGGCTGTTGACCCAGAGCGCGAGCGCCCGCGTCGCGTCCTGTGCGCCGATCGCCGGCAGGTCGAGCGCGCCGGACGCTGTGATCGGCACGGCGACCGGGCGGCACCCGGCGAGGATCGCCCCCATCTCGTAGGTCGGGTAGCTGACGGCCGGGTAGAGCACGGTGTCGCGGTCGGGCCTGCGCAGGCGCAGCCACTGGGGCAGCGTGCCGACGAACTCCTTGCTGCCGATCGTGGCGCCGATCGCGTCGATCGGGACCTCGACCGCGAACCGCCGGGCGATCCAGCGGGCGGCGGCTCGCCGCAGCTCGACGGTGCCGATGCTCGGCGGGTAGCCGCGCTCCAACCCGGACGTCGAGAACGCGGCGACCACGGCGGGCGGCGGCGGGTCGACCGGTGTGCCGATCGAGAGGTCGACGACGCCACCCTCGAAGCGGTCGGCGACGGGCACGAGGCGGTCGAGCCGGTCGTACGGATACGGCGGCGGGACGAACCCGGCCGCGGCCAGCGCCGTCACGGTCTGCCCGCCGGGGCGTCGACGACGAACTCTGCGAGCCGCCCCGTTGACGCCTCCGACAGCCTCGCCCGCACACGCAGATGGTCGGGTCCGTGGGTGGTCGACACGACCTCACCCTCGCGGTGGATGGCGGCCAGCACGTCACCGCGGTCGAACGGCACGGCGAGCTCGACGGTGCGCGTGATCGAGCGCAGGCGGTCGGCCAGTGCACGCAGGAAGCCGTCGAGCCCCTCGCCCGACAGCGCGCTGATGGCCACCGAACCGGGATGGTCGGCGACCAGCCGCTTGGCGGCGGCGGGGGCGAGATCGGCCTTGTTGACCGTCAACAGCTCGGGGACGTGGGCGGCGTCGATCGCCGCCAGCACCTCGCGCACAGCGTCGATCTGGCCGTCCGGGTCGGCCGCACTGGCGTCGACGACGTGGACGAGGTAGTCGGCGCGGCTGGCCACCTCGAGCGTCGACTTGAACGCCTCGATCAGTCCGTGCGGGAGCCGGCGCACGAACCCGACCGTGTCGGTCAGCAGCACCGGCTCGCCACCGGGCAGCGCAAGGCGCCGGGTCGTCGGATCGAGCGTGGCGAACAGGCGGTCCTGCGACAGCACGCCGGCGTCGGTGAGCGTGTTGAGCAGCGTCGACTTGCCGGCGTTGGTGTAGCCGACGATCGTGACGGCGGCGAGGCCGCTGCGGTCGCGCTGCTGGCGCTGCAGGCGGCGGGTCTCGGCGAGCGCCGCCAGCTCCTGCTCGAGCCGGCTGATCCGCTGCTTGATCCGGCGCCGATCGACCTCCAGCTTGGTCTCGCCGCCGCCGAAGCGGGTGCCCACGCCACCGCGCTGCTGGGACAGGTTGGCCGTCGCGCCACGCCGCAGCCGCGGCAGCCGGTAGCGCAGCAGCGCCAGCTCGACCTGCGCCTTGCCTTCCAGCGTGTGCGCGTTCTGGGCAAAGATGTCGAGGATCACGGCCGTGCGGTCGATCGCCGTGCGACCGAGCAGCTTCTCCAGGTTGTACTGCTGGGCCGGGGACAGCTCGTTGTCGAAGACCACCGTGTCCGCATCGACACCGAGGCACAGCTCGTGCAGCTCTGTCGCCTTGCCCTTGCCGACGAACCAGGTGTGGTCCGGGTGATCGCGCCGCTGCACCATTCGCCCCACCACGTCGGCGCCGGCGGTGTCGATCAGCTGGACGAGCTCGTCGAGGCTGGCCTCGGTCTCGTCGTCGTCGCTGCCGGGGAACGTCACCCCGACGATGACGATCCGCTCGCGGACGCTGCGCTCGATCAGGGTCGCGCCGAGCGCTTCGGAGTACGGGGTGCTCACGGGATCTCGATCGTGGCGACGAACGTGGCCGGGCCGGTCAACGTGACGTGGCCGGGTTCGGGGCGGTCGAGGGCCACGCTCGCGGTGCCGCCGTCCATGTGCACGAGCACCTCGCCAGCGTCGACGAACCCCCAACGCGACGCGGCCCAGGCAGCGGCCGCGGCGCCCGTGCCGCACGCCTGCGTGATGCCGGCGCCGCGCTCGTGGACGCGCATCGTGACCGCGTGGCGCCCCGGTCCGGGCTCGACGAGCTCGAGGTTGACGTCGGGCACCCGGCGGCCGAGCGTGATCAGGTCGACGGCGGCGACGTCGTCGACACCGACAACCGTGTGCGGGTTGCCGAGATCGAGGTGGGCGACGGGCCGGTCGGGATGAGTGCCGACCGCAGCCCACCCGGCGGGCGCCGGCCGCTCGGCCACAGCGCCCATGTCGACGGTCGCGAGGATCGTCAGCGGGTCCTCGGTCGGGCGCAGCTCCACCGTTCGCGGGCCGGCATCGGTGAGGATCGTCTGCGCCGCCAGGTCGCCGCGGCGGGCGGCGAGCGCCTGGGCGAGGCACCGGATCCCGTTGCCGCTCATCTCGGCTCGGCTGCCGTCGGCGTTGAGCAGCGTCATCCGCGCGGCGAAGCCGTCGGCCGGCTCGGCGACGATGAGCCCATCAGCGCCGACGCCCGTGCGCCGGTCGCACAGCCGTCGGGCGAGGGCGCCGAGGTCGTCGTCGAGTCGATCGAGCGCGACGAGGAAGTCGTTGCCGAGGCCGTGGTGCTTGGTGAGCGTGAGACGGGTCATGCGTTGAGGTGCGCTAGGCGCTCGAGAGCCGCGACCACCGCCGGTGCCACCTCGGCAACCGGGTCGGATTGGACGTCGCACCAGCGTACGCGCGGGTCGCGGCGGAACCACCGCTCCTGGCGCGCGGCGAATCGTCGGGTGCGCAGCACGATCGCGGCGGCCGCCTCGTCGACGCTGACGGTGCCCTCGAGGTGGGCGAGCAGCTCCTTGTACCCGAGTGCCTGGCGGGCGGTGCGCGACATCCCGGCCGTCGCCAGCTGCTCGACCTCGGCCAGCAGGCCGGCGGCCATCATCGCCGTCACGCGCGCCTCGATGCGGTCGGCGAGCGCGGCGCGGGACCAGCGCACGCCGATCAGCGTCGCGTCGGTCGGCGGGTAGGCCTGCAAGCCGGGGCCGTAGGAGCTGAACGGCCGGCCGCCGCCGAGCGTGACCTCGAGGGCGCGCACGATTCGCCGGCGATTGGCGGGCTCGATGCGCGCCGCGGCGACCGGGTCCAGCGCGGCGAGCCGCCGCCACAGGCAGTCGACGTCGGGCTCGGCCTCCAGCTCGCCACGGACGGCGGGCCACTGCCCGGGCGGGTCGAGCCGGTCGATCACCGCGGCGAGGTAGAGCCCGGTCCCGGCCACCAGCAGCGCGCGCCCGGCGATGCCGGCCACGGCAGCGTCGTAGGCGCGGCGGTAGTCGACGACCGTGAAGTCGACGCTCGGGGCGACGAGGTCGAGGCAGTGGTGGGGCACGAGAGCACGATCGGCGGACGTCGGCTTGGCCGTGCCGACGTCCATCCCGCGGTAGACCTGCATCGCGTCGACGGCGACGATCTCGGTGCCGGCGACCGAGCGGGCGGCCGCCATCGCGACGTCGGACTTGCCCGCCGCGGTCGGGCCGAGGACGACGACCGGAGGTGTGGTCAAGGGGCAGCAGCGACGGGGATGCGGGTGCGGTGGCTCGGCTCGGCGACGACGTCCAGCAGGTGACCGGTCAGGTGGTGCGGGGCGGCGCCGGTGATCTCGACCTCGGCGTACGAGCCCGCCCGCACCGCACCGCGGAAATGGACGAGGCGATGCTGCGGCGTGCGGCCGGCGAGGATCGTCGGATCCTTGCGGCTCGGACCTTCGACCAGCACCTCCTCGACCTGCCCGACGCGGGCCCGGTTGGCAGCGAGCGCGCTGCGCTCGACGACGACACGCAGGCGGTCGAAGCGCTCGCCGGCGACGGCCGGGGCGACGAACCGGTCGGTCAGCGCCGCCGCCTCGGTGCCGGGCCGGGGCGAGAAGATGAACGTGAAGGCGTCGTCGAAGCGCGCCTCGGCGGTGACCTCGAGGGTGCGCTCGAAGTCGTCGTCGGTCTCACCCGGGAAGCCGACGATGATGTCGGTCGACACGGCGAGGTCGGGCACGGCGCGGCGGGCCTCCGCGAGCCGGGCCAGGTAGCGCTCGGCGGTGTAGCCGCGGTGCATCGCGGCAAGCACGCGGTCGGAGCCGGCCTGCAGCGGGTAGTGCAATTGCGGGCACACCGCCGGCGTTTCGGCCATCGCGGCGATTGTCTCCGGGCGCATGTCCTTGGGGTGGGGCGAGGTGAACCGCACCCGGCGGATGCCAGTGACGGCGCCGGCGGCACGCAGCAGATCGGCGAACAGCGGGCGCACCCTGGCCGTCTCGTCGCCGTCGCGGCGGGCTGCCAGCTGGAGGTCACGACCGTAGCTGTTGACGTTCTGCCCGAGCAGCGTCACCTCGGTCACGCCGGCACTGGCCAGCGCACGGATCTCGCCGACGATGTCGTCGAGCGGGCGGGAGATCTCCACGCCGCGCACCGCCGGAACGATGCAGAACGCGCACCGGTTGTCGCAGCCGATCTGGATCGTCACCCATGCCGCGAACGCGACGTCGCGCACGACCGGCAGCGCCGAGGGGAACCGGGCGTGGTCGTCGACGACAGCGGCGTCGAGGATCTCGGTGACCGGACCCAGGCGGCGGGCGTCGTGCAGCAGCTCGGCCGCGCGGTGCACGTTGTGCGTGCCGAGGACGACGTCGACGTGGCTGGCCCGCTGGCGCACGAGGTCGCGGTCCTTCTGGGCGAGGCAGCCGGACACGACGATCTGGCGCCCGTCTCGTTGCTGCTTCCACGCCTTCAGGTGACCGAGGTTGCCGTACAGCTTGTTGTCGGCGTTCTCGCGGATGCAGCACGTGTTGAGCACGACGACGTCGGCGTCGGCCAGCCCGCCGGCGGCGACCAGCCCGTCGGCCTCCAGCAGCCCGGCGATGCGCTCGGAGTCGTGCTCGTTCATCTGGCACCCGAATGTGCGCACGACGTACGACCGCGGCTCCACGGCTGGTCACGCTACCGGCGACCGATCGGGCGGGGCTGGCTCGTTAGGGTCGCGCCATGGCGGCGTCCGCCGACCCCGTGGCCCGGCGCCGAGCCGCCGTCGCCATCGCCCTCATCGTCGCCACGCTGGTGATGGTCACCGTCGTGGCGAGCGGCGGCCGAGTGCCGATCGCGACCGAAGGCAGCGGCGGATTGCACCTCGACAACCCCGCGGGCACGGTTCCTGATGGCTCACCCGCGACGGCGGTCGGGGATGGCAGCACCGGTGCCGAGCGTGCGCGCGGCTCGGCGAACGTGCTCGAGGAGACGATCGCGTTCACCGTCGGCGCCATCGCGCTGATGTTCATCGCCCGCATCGTGCTGCGCAAGCGGCCGCCGCCCCCCGGCGGCGAGGACCTCGGTCGCGACGCGCCGGCGATCCCGCTGCCCGAGCTGGTCGACGACACGGTCGAGTGGGCTCTCGCCGCCCTCGCCAGCGGCGAGACCGAGGACGTGATCGTCGCCTGCTGGGTGCGCCTCGAGGAGGCTGCAGCCGCCGCCGGCGTGGCGCGGGCTCCGGCGGAGGCGCCGGCCGAGTTGGCAGCCCGCGTCCTGGCCGAGCTCGGGGTCCCGCGGGCGCCGGTCGACACACTGTTGCGCCTGTTCCGCACGGCGCGGTTCTCGCGCCGCCACCTCGGCGAGACCGACCGCGCGGCCGCGGTGAGCGCGCTCGAGGCGATCAGGAGCAGCATCGCGGGGGCCCGCGCGTGACCGCGCGCGTCGTGCGGTCCGTGCGAACGACGGCGTGGGTGGCGGTCGGCGCGATCGTCGCCGCGACCGTGGCGCTGTTGGGCATCGTCGCCGCCGGATGGTCGCCGCGTGTCCCGTACGTGCTCGCCCTCGCGGTCGCCGGGGCGGTCAGCGTCGCCGCCGTGTGGCGCGTCGCCGCCGCCGTCAGCCCACCGACGTGGCCGCTCCTCGAGTCACCGACCGTCGAGCGGGCCGGTCTCGACCCGCGTGTTGCGACGATCGAGACCGCCCTGCGCCGGGGCGTCCAGGACGAGACGGAGTGCCGTCTCCGGGTGCAGCCGATGCTGTTCGACCTGGCGACGCATCGGCTGCGGCACAACCGCGGCATCGACCTGCTCGAGCAGCCGGACAGGGCCCGCGTCGCCCTCGGTGACGACGCGTTCCGGTTCCTCACCGACGTCGTCAGCGAGCCGGTGTCCCCGGCCGTGCTCAGCCGGACCGTCGCCGCGATCGAGCAGCTGTGACGAGCACGGCGCGACATGAAGAACCCGCTGCTGCGCTGCCGGCGGTCGTCCTGGAACGCGTGGCCGAGGCCGTCGTCGGCAAGGACGAGCCGTTGCGCCTCGTGCTCGCCGCCATCCTCGCCGGAGGGCACGTCCTGCTGGAGGACGTGCCCGGCGTCGGCAAGACGCTCACCGCCCGCTCCTTCGCCCAGGCGCTCGGCCTCGGCTTCCGGCGGGTGCAGTTCACGCCCGACCTCCTGCCGTCCGACGTCACCGGATCGTTCGTCTTCGACCAGCGAACGACCGACTTCGTGTTCCGCCCCGGACCGATCTTCACCGGCCTCCTGCTCGCCGACGAAATCAACCGCACGCCACCGAAGACCCAGGCTGCGCTGCTGGAGGCGATGCAGGAGCGCCAGGTCACCGTGGAGGGCACGACGTTCCCGCTCGACGAGCCATTCCACGTGCTGGCCACCGCCAACCCCGTCGAGTACGAGGGCACCTACCCGCTGCCCGAGGCCCAGCTCGACCGTTTCCTGGTGCGCGTCGCATTCGGGTACCCGACCGCCGACGAGGAGTGGGACGTGCTCGCGCGACGCATCGGGCGGCGCCAGGAAGCACAGACGGTCGCCGCCGTCACGGACGCCGATGGTCTGCGGGCGCTGCAACGGGCATGTGAGCAGGTCCACGTCGATGACTCGGTCGGGCGCTACTGCGTCGAGCTGGCAACGGCCACGCGACGACATCGCCAGGTGCTCGTCGGCGCCTCGCCGCGGGGGTCGCTGGCCCTGCTGCTGAGCGCTCGCGGCTACGCGTTGATCGAGGGGCGTGACTTCGTCGTCCCCGAGGACGTCAAGGCCGTCGCCGTCGCCGCCCTCGCCCACCGCGTCACGGTCCGCCCCGAGCTGTGGCTGCGCGACGTGAGCGGCGAGTCGGTCGTCCGCGACGTCCTGTCGACGACTGCGGCGCCCCCGACCGTCCGCCCTCCGACCTGACGGCACCGGACCCCGACGCGTTCGCGCATCCGTGCGTAGCCCGGCGCGCGCTCGTACGCGAACGCGGTGACACGATGGGCGGGTGACCGGCGAGATCGGCCGATGGGCGCCGACGCACGCCCACCTGCGGGCGGTCGTGTTGGCGGTCGCCTGCCTCGCCGTGGCGATCATCGGTCGCCGCATGGACGTCACGCTGCTCGGCGTGCCCTTCCTCGTCGCCGCGGCCTGGGGAGCTCACCACCGGCCGACGAACGGCGTGACGGCGTCGCTGACCATCGACGAGCGCACGCTGTTCGAGGGCCAGTCGACGCGTGCCCGGATCACGATGGCCGGCGACACCGGCGACCTCGCCGCCGTCGTGGTCGCCAGCGAGCAGAGGCTGGAGATGGACCCGCCGTCCGGAGCGGTCGTCGTGGCAGCAGACAGCAGTCCGGTGCACGCCACGGTTGGATTGCGGGCGGCGCACTGGGGCCGGCCCAGCGCGACGTTGCGCGTCGCCGTGTGCACCTCTCGCCTCGGCGCGTTCCGCACGAGCCGGCTCCACGACGGCCCCCTGCCGGTGACGTGTCTTCCACTCGGCGTCTCGTTCGGCGCGTCCGAAGCGATGCCTCGACCGGCCGGGCTGGTCGGGCTGCACCGCGCCAATCGCCAAGGCTCCGGCAGTGAACCGGCCGAGATCCGGCCGTTCCGCACCGGCGACCGCCTGCGGCGGATCAACTGGCGCGTCTCATCTCGCACCGGGGACCTCCACGTCACGTCGACATGGTCCGATCGCGACACGCACGTGCTGCTCCTGCTCGACACGGAGAACGACATCGGAGCCAGCGGAGGAGTGGACGGCCCGGCCAGCACGCTCGACACGGCGATCCGCGCCGCGGCGGCGATCGCCGAGCACTACCTGCGAGCCGGAGATCGGGTCGGCCTGTTCGACCTCGGCCGGCGCGTCCACGACGTTCCCGTCAGCGGTGGACGTCACCAGCTTCGCCGTGTGCTCGAAGCGCTCGTCCTCGCCGAGGCGACCGGCCGTCACCGCCCCGAGCCGGTTCACCTCCGACCGGTCGGTGCTGGAGCGCTCGTGATCGTCCTGTCGCCGCTCGTGGGTCGAACCGCACTGGCGCAGGTCGCGCACATGGTCCGTCACGGCCACACGATCGTCGTCGTCGACACGCTTGCTCCGGCCCACTCGCCACCACTGGATCCGTGGACCGCCCTTGCCGCCCGCCTGCGAGCGATGGAGCGAGGCGTCGACATCGATCGGCTTGGCGATCTCGGCGTGCCGGTCGTGCCATGGCGCGGGCCAGGCACGCTCGACGAGGTGCTGCGTGACGTCAGCCGGCTCGCACTGGCGCCGAGGCCGCGGTGAACGCGCACGCCGACGCGATGGTCATGACGGTGCGCCACGCCGGCCGAGTGCCCATGGTCCTGCGTGGCGTCGTGGCGACGAGCTCGATCGTCGCCCTCGTGGCGACGATCGCGCCGGCGTGGGGCGTTCCCGACGGCTACGTCTGGATCGCCGCCCTGTTCGCGATCGCGGCGTGCACGGTCCCCGACTCGGCGGCCGGGATGTGCTTCGCCGTCTCGATCGTGCTGGCCTGGGTGACCGGAGCGCCCGGAGGCGTCGGCCCGGCGGTCGTCGTGTGCGCCTTGGCCCTGCTCGCCGGCCATGTCGCCGGGGCGCTCGCCGCGGCGATGCCGGCTACTGCCAGCGCCGACCTGCGCCTGGCGCTGCGCTGGTGGCGGCCGACGGCCGTCATCGCCGGCGGCATCCTGGCAACCGCCGCGCTCGCGGTCGCCGTCGACGCGTGGTCGCCTCCCGGCTCGCTGATTCTCGTCGTCGCCGCGCTTGTCGCCGCGACCTTCGGGATCTGGTGGTGGTCAGGCGCCAGCGAGCGCTGAGCGCATAGCGCGCCGACGGTGGTTGGTGGTCGTTCCGATGGCGTCGTAGCGTCGCCGCCGTGCTCGCCCTCGCTCTCGACTCGACCGGCTACCGGATCATCCTCCTGTTCCACATCCTCGCCGGCATCGTGGCCTTCGGGCCCTTGTTCGTGTACCCGTCGCTGCAGCGGGCCGGCTCCGGCGCCACGTTGGCCCGCATCCACCTGCAGTTGGTGCTGCCGGCACTCACGCTGTCGTGGCTGCTCGGCATGGCGCTCGTCGGCGTCTCCGACGACACGTGGAAGATGTCGCAGACCTGGATCGTGCTGGCGCTCATCGCCTGGGTGATCCTGATGGTCGTGAGCTGGTTCATGATCCGCCCCGCGCTCACCGATGCGAGCCCGGCCGCCCGCGGCCGCCTTGCCTCAGGGGTCGGGATCACCCACCTGCTGCTGGTGGTGATGCTCTACCTGATGGTGTTCAAGCCCGGCCTGTGAGGACGCCGGCCCGGAGCTGTCAGCCGCTTCGCGCCCGATCGGGCCGGAAGCGGCTGACAGCTCTCGGCGCGCTCACTCGATGTCCACCGGGGCCTGGTCGGCGTCGATGAACGTCTCGTCGCCGTCGCCGATCGGCACCTCGTCGCCCGGCTTGAGCCCGGCCGTGACCAGCACCCGGTCGCTGATCTCGACCATGATCTCGGGGTTCTCGGCGAGGAAGCTCTTGGCGTTCTCCCGACCCTGTCCGAGCTGCTCGCCCTCGTACGTGAACCAGGCACCCGACTTCTTCACGATCCCAAGGTCGACCGCCATGTCGAGCAGCGATCCCTCGCGGCTGATCCCCTTGCCATACATGATATCGAACTCTGCTTGGCGGAATGGGGGCGAACATTTGTTCTTTACCACCTTCACCCGGGTGCGGTTGCCGACCACTTCGGCGCCGTCCTTCAACGACTCGACGCGCCGGATGTCGAGACGCACCGAGGAGTAGAATTTCAACGCCCGCCCGCCGGGGGTGGTCTCAGGTGAGTTGTGGACCATCACGCCGTCGGCGAAGTAGTTGTGTGTCCCTCCGACCTCGAGATCGAAGCGATGCATGCTGCGGGTGGGCGGTTTGATCGCAATGCTGGTGATCCGCATCGGCATCAGCGTCTGCCGGGGGGCGGAGAACACCGGCTCGACGGCAAAGCGGCCGCGGTGGCGCGGGAGCAGCTTGTACTCCATCGACGGGTGGACGAACGGTGCGACCAGCGTCTGGAACTTCTCGGTCTCGGCGGTCGGGAACTGCAGCACCGCCTTTCCTGAGGCACCGGGATGGATCAGCTTGCCCCGAATGTGCCAGGTGTCAGCCAGGTAGGCCACCAGCCGTCGCTGTGTGTCGGCGCTCATCGCCTCGACGCAGATCTCGATCCGCCCGCTGCCGCCCGCCGTGCGAGCCTGCAGGCCCTTGGAGCGCAGCGTGAAGCTGCCGTCATCCATGTACCAGATCGCCAGCGCCAGCGGTGTGAGCTGCTTCAGGTAGTCGTCGCTGAAGACCTTGCGGCCACCGATGTACACGGCCTCGCGCAGCTCGGCCAGCTCCGGCAGCGGTTGGACGTCGTGGAAGACGGCGCCCTGAGCGTTCGCCGATCGGCAGACCGTGAGGTTGGCGAACATCGACGCCTTCCAGTCGCCGTAGCCAGCCTGTCGAGCGCCGTGGCCCCACCGGAGCCGGGCGCCGTTGCCGGAGCGAGTGGATGACAGCGCGCTGTCGCCCATCAGGCCCCCCATCAGGACCTGCCACTGGACGTCGCTGAGCAGTTGGGGCACCGCCTGCAGCACTCGGTCGCCAACGACGAGCTCGCCGGCTGGCCGCCATCCTCCCGGCGTCGAGATCATGTGGTTCTCGGTCGCCGCAAACTGGGCTCGCCCGTTCCTGCCGCCGCGCTCGACCGTGAACTGCACGAAGCGCTCGGCCACACCGTTGTCGAACCAGTTCGTGATCGGACGGGCCACCAACTCGTCGCGCTCCATGTCGTACGACAGCACCTCGATCGGCAACCGCTGGTTGACGATCTTGCCGATCTTCTCCTGCGTGCCATCAGCCAGGGTCACTCGGGTGCCATAGGACAGGCAGCCGAACATCACTCCGATCTTCTCTCGCAGCTGGTTGATGAAGATGGCGATCGTCTTGGTCTTGTTGAGGTTGGCCGTCAGCTTGCGCAGCGCCTGGCTCATCAACCGGGCTTGCAGACCGACGTGGCTGTCGCCCATCTCGCCCTCGATCTCGGCCCGCGGCGTGAGCGCGGCGACGGAGTCGATGACCACGACGTCGAGCGCCCCCGAGCGCACGAGCATGTCGCAGATCTCCAGCGCCTGCTCGCCCGTGTCGGGTTGCGAGATCAGCAGCTGGTCGATGTCGACGCCGATCGACTTGGCGTAGATCGGGTCCATCGCGTGCTCGGCGTCGATGTACGCGCACACCCCGCCGTTGCGCTGGGCCTCGGCGACGACGTGCATCGCCAGCGTCGACTTGCCCGACGACTCGGGGCCGAAGATCTCGGTGACCCGTCCCCGTGGGAGGCCCCCGATGCCGAGGGCGAGGTCGAGCGCCAGGGCGCCCGTGGGTATCGACTCGATGGCCATCGTGACCTTCTCGCCCATGCGCATGATCGAGCCCTTGCCGTACTGCTTGTCGATCTGCGCCATCGCCATCTCGAGCGCCTTGTCGCGATCCGTGCTCATGTCCTCCGCCTTTCGGGGTCTCGTGCGGGTTGTTCGTCCCGGTGAGGGCGACCTTACGGAAGGGGTGTCACAGCGGGACCGTGCTGGTTGTTGGGCCGTTGGTGGCTGTCGGTGGCTGTCGGTGGCTGGCGGGCAGCGATGCGGGCCGCCGGGGTGGCGGCGAATGACATCAGTGTAACCAACGAACACGGGTTCGTAAAGGATCTCCTCGCTACCGGTGAGGTGGCGCGCCGTCGCCTCTGGCCGGCGGGTGCATCGCCAGGTCGACGGCCTGCCACACCGTGTAGCTCACCGGATAGACGACCACGGGCAGCACGACGGCGCACCCGACGAGGATCACGAGCAGCGGGCCGACGGCGATGTCGGGCCACGTGGCGATCATGCCGATGGTCAGCCCGGCGACGAGCGCGCCGAAGCAGACGATGACGTTCATGGTCATCGCTCCGAGCTCGAACCCCTCGTAGCCGCGGTGCCACTCGATGCCGCACGTGCGGCATGTCGCCTGCTTGGAGAACCAGCCGGTGAAGAATGCGCCGCGCCCCCCACACCAGGCGCAGCGCCGCCGGGCGCCGCGCCACAGCATCGTCAGCAGGCTCGGCCGTGTGGGCGGCGGGGCGGCAGGCACGATCGCACGCTAGGGCCGAAACACGCGAGACTCTGACGGTGCGCCGTGGCCTGGCGGGCTTGCTCTTCTTCATCGCCGCGATCAGCCTGGCGCTCGCCGCCAGCGGCTGGTACCTGCAGCGCGTCGCGTTCGACACCGCCCGCAGCGGTGACCTCGCACGCGTCGTGCTGCGCGACGAGGCGATCCGGAACCAGGTCGCATCCGTCGTCGCCGACGCGACCGCGGACCGGCTCGGCGTCCCGCCGGCCGACGTCCAGGCCCAGGTGGCAGCGCTCGCCCACACCGACGCGGGTGCCGACCTGATGCGCCAGATCGTCAGCGACGCCCACGCCAAGCTGATCGGCGCACGTCAGGAGCCGGTGCAGATCACGGGGGCGCAACTGGTCCAGCTGACGCGCAACGAGGCCGTCGGCGACCTGCCGCCCGTCGTCTTGCCGGTGGAGGAGGTCGGCGCCCTGAGCACGATTCGCCGGACCCTCGACTGGGCGGTGCCAATCGCGGCCGTGGTCGGAGCCGTCGCTCTGCTCCTCGGCATCGTCGCCCACCCCCGCAAGGCCGATGCGGTGTTCGGCGTCGGGGTGTTCTGCATCGTGGCCGGGTTGGCGAGCATCCTGCTCGGCTTCGTCGTGCCCGTGCTCGTGCTTCCGCGGCTGGACGACTCGACGTGGACACCGGTGGTCGCGGCGGTCGCCCGCTACGCCCTTCCGGTGGTGGTCACGGTGGCAGTGGTCCTCTTCGGCGGCGGGTTGGGATTGATGATCGGCGCCGCGGCAGCCCGCCGGCGCAGGGCGTGGTCGGCCCCCATCGCGGTCCACCGCTACGCCGACCAGCACCGCTGGTCCTGACCGCGGGCTCGCCGGGCTCCGGCTCACACCCACGCACTCCCTTCGATCTGGGCGACGTCGCTACCGCACGAGCTCGGCGGCGAACTCGCTGAACGCGTCGGCGTAGCGCATCGCATCGGCCTCGCCGTGCATCACCGAGATCAGCCATTGCTCATCGAGCCCGGGCGGCAAAAGCACGCCGCGGTTGATGCCGTGGATCCACTGGGCGAACGCCAGCGTGAAGTCGGTCGCCTTGTAGTCGCGATAGTTCCGGACCCGCGTCGAGGACCACGTGATGCAGCCCTTGGCACCGAAGCGCACGGTGTGCGCCGGCAGGCCACGCTCGTCGATGATCGCCTGGCAGGCGTCGGTGAGCCGGTCGTTGCGGGCGATCGCGGCGGCGGTCGGCGCTTCGGAGCACGCCTCCGTGAGCACCGCCTTGGCCGCGGCCATCACGAGCGGGTTGCCGTTGTAGGTGCCGAGGTGGAGCACCGTCCCGGTGGCGATCAGGTCCATCAGCTCGCGGCCGCCACCGAACGCGCCGACCGGGAAGCCGCCGCCGATCGACTTGGCGAGCGTCACGAGGTCGGGCTGGATCCCGAAGTACCCGGTCGCGCCGTGATACCCAGCGGTGATCCCGGTCTTGACCTCGTCGAAGATGAGCACCGTGCCATGGCGCTCGGTGATCTCGCGCACTGCATGCAGGTAGCCGTCGTCGGGCAGGCAGATGCCGATGTTCTCCATCACCGGCTCGACGATGAAGCAGGCCACGTCGTCGCCAGCGAGCGCCCGTTCGAGGGCGTCGAGGTCGTTGTAGGGCACGACGAGGGTGTCGGCGAGCACGGCGCGGGTGATTCCGGCGGTGCCCGCCACGGCGACTGGCGCGTCGGCCGGGCCTGCCTCGTCGAGCGACGGCTTCATCGAGACCATGACCTCGTCGTGGTGGCCGTGGTAGCCGCCCTCCACCTTGACGATGCGATCGCGGCCCGTCGCTCCCTTGGCGAGCCGGATGGCGTCCATCGTCGCCTCGGTGCCGGAGTTCGTGAACCGCCACATCGGCAGCCCGTACCGGGCGCCGAGCAGCTCGGCGACCTCGGCGTCGAGCTCGCATGGCGTCACGTACAGCGTCCCATCGTCGAGTTGGGCCTGCACCGCGGCGCGCACAGCAGGGTGCATGTGCCCGGCGAAGAGCGCCCCGAAGCCCATGTCGTAGTCGACGTACTCGTGGCCGTCGACGTCGACCATGCGGGCCCCGGAAGCGTGGCGGACGACGATCGGGTGCGGCTCGTAGGCCTGGAAGCTCGACGGCACACCCGCAGGCATGACCTTGCGAGCGCGAGCGGTGGCGGCCTGGGACCCGGTGGTCCGCTCGGCATACCGGGCGCGCTCGCGGTCGGCGATCGCCTCGGCCCGCTGCACGAGGCGGCGGACGTCGTCACCTCGATCGACGGCCACTCCGTCGGAGGGGTGGGTGGCGGTCACGAGCGCAACCGGTGACCGGTCGGCGGCGCGATCATGGGCATCTCCTCCCTTGCGCGGCGCGACGTGAGCGTTCCCAGCACGCTAACACTGCGCCGTCGCCGCGCTCGGGGCCCGAAGAGCGCGATGGCGCGTGTTCCTGCTCGGTGCTTCAGCCGCCGGCGACGGCGAGGGCCGGCGATGGGGAGACGTCGTTCCACCGGGCTCCGCTCTCCTCCGCGCGCGCCGCCGGCGCGGGGCAGGCCCGGGGGGAGCACGAGACCGACGAATCGCCACGGCGCGTCCGCTCCTCGAGGAGCGTGCGCAGCTGGCGGTGCGCCTGGGCCAGCAACCGGCTGACGTGCACCTGGCTGACACCGATCTCGCTGGCGATCGCCGACTGCTTCAGCCCGTCAACGTAGCGCAGGTGGAGGATCCGACGGGTCCGGTCAGGAAGTGAGCTCGTCAGCTCGTCGAACGCCTGGTCGCTCTCGACCTGCTCGAAGTTGGCGTCCACTGCCCCGAGCCGGTCGCCGATTGAGGAGGCGTCTCCGACCCGCTCGTCGAGACTCTTCGAGCGGTAGTTGTCGTCGGCGCACACGGCGTCGATGACTTCGTCGACCCTCACGTGGAGGTGCTCCGCGATCTCGGCGGCGGTCGGAGATCGCCGCAATCGCTCGCGTAGCACGTCCGTGGCGGCTCGCACGTCGTAGCGCAACTCCTGCAAGCGGCGCGGCACGCGGACGGCCCAGCCGGCATCGCGGTAATGGCGCCGGACTTCACCACGCGCCGTGACGGCGCCGAACGAGGCGAATGTCGCGCCGAAGCTCGGATCGAAGCGGTCCGCGGCTTTCACCAGCCCCAGCAGGGCCACTTGCAGCAAGTCGTCGAACGACTCGCTGCCGCGCCGCAGTTCCTTGGCGATGGCCACCGCCAACCAGCGGTGCTCTTCCACCACCGCGTTGCGGATGGCGCGGTCGCCCGTTCGTCGATAGTCGCCGAGGCGCTCCTCCGGCGACGAAGAGCTGCACTCGAACACGCCATGTCTTTGCCCAGGGCGACGACGATGCACGCCGGCGGGCGGCCGAAGTCCACCTTCGGGTGACGTCAGCGCCGAGAGTTGGGCACTGCAGGACCCTCCCGGCATGGCTCCTGGACTTCCTGGGTAGGCCGAAGGCGATGACCGCGCGCACGCTGTTCGGCGACGCCGCAGCCCCCGTCCCGGAGACCGAGAACCTCGCCGAGCTGGCCGGCGCGGCCGCCGGATGCACGGCCTGCCCGCTCTACGTCGACACGACCCAGGTCGTCTTCGGCGAAGGCCGGCGCGGGGCGAGCCTGATGCTGGTCGGTGAGCAGCCAGGCGATCAGGAGGATCGGCGCGGGCACCCGTTCGTCGGCCCCGCGGGACGGGTCCTGTGGGCGTGCATCGCCGAGGTCGGGCTCGACGCTCGTGACCTGTACACGACCAACGCGGTGAAGCACTTCAAGCACGAGGTCCGCGGCAAGCGGCGGCTGCACAAGAAGCCCGGCACGGAAGAGATCGAGGCCTGCCACCCGTGGCTCGAAGCCGAGCTGCGCGCCGTGCGGCCGCGTGTCATCGTGGCCCTCGGCGCCGTCGCGGCCCGCTCGGTGCTCGGACGGACGGTGGGCATCGCCGCCAGCCGCGGCACGCCGATCGACGTCGGCGGGACGCCGCTGGTCGTGACGTACCACCCGTCAGCAGTGCTGCGTGCCGACGAGCGAGCGGCCGAGATCCGCGCCGCGCTGGTAGCCGACCTCGAGACCGCCCACCGGCTGGCCGGCCTCGGCTGACCGATCACGCGCGGTTGAGCGACGGCGTCGCGGGGAACAGTCGTTCCGGGCGGAGAAGAAACGGAGGCATCGTGTCGTTCATCCTGTGGCTCATCGCCGTGATCCTCGTGATCGTGGGCATCGTCCAGCTGTTCCAGGGTCAGATCCTGCTCGGCGTGGCACTCATCGTGCTCGGCTTCCTCGTCGGTCCTGGGGGCTACAGCATCTTCCGATCCCGCGCAGCCTGAACGCCAACCAGCGCGGCGACGAGCTCAGCCGGCGACGCTGTCGTCGTCGCCGGGCAGCCCGGTCCGCGCGCCGGGGTCGGGCCCGTCCGGGCTGTCGATGTTGCCGTCGTTGTCGTCGTCGTCGTCACATGACGCGGGCGACGAGACACAACGGCATCGTTGCGGCGGCGAGGATGGTCGGCTGCCTGCGCACGGTGACGCCGTACCTCGCGAGCGCGTCAGGGAGACCTGGATCAACTGGTGGCGACGGCGACGGAGCGTGGCAGACTGGCGCCTCCCGATGGTGGGCGTAGCTCAGCTCGGTTAGAGCGCCAGGTTGTGGCCCTGGAGGTCGGGGGTTCAAGTCCCCTCGCTCACCCCACAGGGAGTGGTGTACGGGGCCGCCGTGCCCCGTACACTGCCCGTCCGCGCCACCGGCGCCCGGCGCCTCTAGCTCAACGGCAGAGCAGTGGACTCTTAATCCATTGGTTCAGGGTTCGAATCCCTGGGGGCGCACCAGACCAGCTCAGAGGCGGTCTTCCCCCCGTGGGCGTCATAGGTGACCAACAGGTGACCAACCGGAAAGCTGCACGCTCATCGTGCGTGGCACGACGCAACCGGGGCTTGCGCTCTGATCTGGGCTGAGATGAGTCAGCCCTCGGCCCGGCCCTCGAACTCACGTACGGTGACTCGTCGGCCGCGATGCTGCAACAGCAGACGTCGTCACCGCGACGGTCCCGCCATCCCTCACCGCCGCATGATGTGGGCGTGGTGGCCTCGTTCAGCTCTTCGGGCAGCCGAACACCTTGATCAACCAGGTGATGGACGACGACCAGCAGGCCCGTCTCGTCGACACCGTGTCCGGCGCGCTGGCCAACATCCGGCGCGAGGAGATCCTGCAGCGGGCATACGAGTACTGGCGCAAGATCGACAAGTCGATCGGCGATCGGATCGAAGCGTCGACGCACGACAAGCGCAGCGCCCGCGCCGGCGACAAGGGCGGAGGGCGCTTCGACTGACGCCCGCGGTTCGGCCCGCGATCAGCGCGGGCGGGTGACCTCCTGGGCGGGGTGGGTCGTCGTCGTCGTGGTCACGGACAGCGCGGCTTGGACGAGGGCGGCGTGGGTGAGCGCCTGGGGGTAGTTGCCGATGTGGGCGCCAGTGGCGGGGTCGATCTCCTCGCCGTAAAGGCCGAGCGGCCCGCCGAGGATCAACAGCTGGTCGAGCAGCGCTTCGGCTTCGGCCGGGCGGCCGGTCCGGGCGAGGGCCTGGACGAGCCAGAAGGAGCAGGGCAGGAAGGCACCTTCGGTGCCGGCGAGGCCGTCGGTCCCGGGTCGGTAACGGTACAGCAGCGGCCCGCCGGCGCTGAGCTGGCGGCGGATAGCGTCGACGGTGCCGACGACACAGGAGCTTGCCGCGGGCTCGAAATCGAGCACGGGCAGCACGAGCACGGCGGCGTCGAGCTCGGCCGAGCCGTAGGTGGCGGTGTAGGTCTGCTGGGCGGGGTCGAACCCGCGGGCACGGACGTCATCAGCGATGGCGTCGCGGGCCGCAGTCCAGCGTTGGTGGCGACGCCGGTGTCGGTCGCCGCGGACGGCGGCGATTCGCAAGGCCCGGTCGAGGGCCAGCCAGGCCATCAGTTTGGAGTGAACGTGGTGGGCGGGTTTGGCGCGCTGTTCCCAGATCCCGGCGTCCGGTCCGGTCCACGAGGCGGCGACGTGGTCGGCGAAGGCGGCGACGACGCGCCAGGTCTCGCCGTAGAGGCGGTGACCGGCGTCGGTGAGCAGCCAGGCGGCGTCGAGTACCCAGCCGTACCCGTCGAGCTGGTGCTGGCGGGCGGCGCCGTTGCCGATCCGCACGGGGCGACTGTCGGCGTAGCCGGGCCAGCCCGGCAGCTCCTCCTCCGGCGGTCCGGGCCGTCCGTCGAGCGTGAACAGCACCGGGAGGCACGGTCGGGAGAGGCGGCTGGCGTGGAGCAGCCAGGCGAGGAAGGCGCGCGCTTCTTGGGGCTTGCCGGCGGCGAGGAAGGCGGCGATGCCGACGGATGCGTCGCGCGGCCAGGCGTAGCGGTAGTCCCAGTTGCGGGCGCCGCCGATCCGCTCCGGCAGGGAGGTCGTGGGGGCTGCCACCGGCGCACCGGAGGGCGAGTAGGTGAGCAGCTGCAACGTCAGCAGGCTGCGCACCACCGCGTCGCGATGGGTGGTGACGTCGATGTCGGCGGCCCAGGTGCGCCATCCGGTCTCGTCGCGATCCAAGGCGGCGGCCGCGGCCGCCGGGGGCACGACGATGAGCGGGCGGCGCTGGGCGGCGGTGAGGACGATCGTCACCGGCTCCCCCGGTTGCACGTCGAAGTCGACGGTCCGGTCGGCCTCGACGGTTGGCCCGTCGGAGGTGACGGCGATGGCAAGGTCGCCGCGCTCGCACAGCAGCGCACCCGCCCGGCGGCTGATGCGCCGGGCCGGTTGGCGTTGGTATCCGAAGCGAGGAGCGAAGTGGAGCCGGGCGCGCACCGCCCGCCGGCGGGCGGTGAGGCGGCGGACGAGCACTGTGGTCGGCAGGAAGCGGCCTTCGACCTCGGCGACGAGGCCGTCGGCGAGCTCGAGCTCGCCGCCGTCGACCATCCATGTCGTGGTCAGTGTCACCGTGTCGGGCCGGTAGGCGCGGCCGGTGACCCGGGCGTCCTCGCCGGGACCGGCGCTGAACCAGCCGGCCTCGTCGCCACCGACGAGGCGACCGAACAGGGGTGGGTCGTCGAAGCGCGGCACGCACCACCAGTCGATGGAGCCGTCGGAGGCGACGAGCGCGGCCGAGCGGGTGTCACCGATGAGGCCGTAGTCCCCGATCGGCACGCGGCTGGCCATCAGCTGCTCGCCAGGAACAGGCCGAGGACGGCGCCGTAGACGACGTGGGCGACGACCGCCACCGATGGGGTCGCCGCGCCGTAGTTGAGGGCGAACAGGCCGGGGGGCTCGAGCACAGCAGTCGAGTCCGGGCCGGCCCGCTCGGTGGCCATGCGCGGATGGACACCCTGCAGCAGCGGCACCAGCACGGTGAGCGCGATCGCCGCATGGGCGAGGCCGAAGATGGCGCCGAGCCACCAGCTGGAACGGTCGAGGGCGGCGAACCCAGCGGCGTAGAAGAGCGCGAACACCTCGCCGATGGCGAGGTGGATGACGAAGCCGGCGACCCGCGCCCGGTCGGGATCCTCCGTGGTCATCGTGCCGAGCATCAGCGGAAGGTCCAGCCGGGTGCGCCCGGCCAGCTGGGCGGCCATCATCACCGCGGTCAGCCCGGTCGTCGCGACCAGTCCGAAGACGGCCCAGCCGCCCCAGTCCACTATCGGCCCTTCACCGCTCGCCGATCGGCGGCGAGACGGACGCAGCAGACGCCGTCCGACGGCTCGAGCCGCGCGGCGATCACGTCGTCGCCGACGGAGGCGGCCATCCCGCTCAGCAGGTCGTGGTTCATCCCACAGACCAGCTCTCGCCGTTCGTCCACCAATGCGTGGAACGGGCAGTTGGCGAGCACGACCTCGCGACCAGCCGTGCGGGGCTCGTAGCCCTGCTCGTCGAGTACCGCCAACACGGCATCGAACAGGGCGCGGCGGCTCGGGCGGTTGCCTGCCAGCTCCCGCGCCTGCTCGCCGAGCACCCGACCTCGATCCACGGCGACCCGCGTCAGGACCTGATCGACGGGGGTGCCGGTGCGTGTCGCCTCGTCGACGGCGGCGGCGAGCAGGCGGGCGGCGAGGTCGTACTGGCGGGCCGGGAGGCTCACCGACAGCTCACCCTCGGCACGGCGGTACAACTTCGCCGGGCGTCCGGCACCGGGGCCCTGACGGCCGGTGAGCCGGCGAAACTCGGTGCTCAGCAGCCCGTCGGCGGCGAGCCGCTCGAGGTGGAAGGCGGCGACCGATCGGGCCACGCCCATCGCTGCCGCGGCCTCGTCCTTGCTGACGGCATCGCCCCGGGTGGCGACGAAGCGGTAGAGGGAGCGTCGCAGCGGATCCGCCAGTGACGCAACGCCAGCGATCCGATCGGCGAACGTGTCACCGGCCATCGTCAGCAAGTCTGCGTCGGATCCGCAGATAGCGACACGCCGTGGAGAGCCGTGGCTGCCCAGCGACGGAGATCACGTCGCTCACTCACCGTCCCCGCTGGTGACGACGACGGCGTCGCGGCGACGAGCTCGGCGAGGCGGACGAGCGCGTCGAGCCCACGGGAGATGTACCGGTCGGCAGCACCAGTGTCGGGGTGATCGGCCGTCGAAGGGCCTCGAACTCGTCCTGCCAGCACTTGGCGCCGCCCACACGGCGGCGAACAGCCGGCGACGGAGCACGTCGGCGTCGTCGCCCGCAGGGGCGAAGGCCGCGCACGCGGCCGCGGTGTTGGGGCGGACCGGTGGGACCACGAGGTGCAACCGCACGTCCCGCTCGCTCAGGTCGGCGATCGCGGCGACCTCGCCCGCCAGCTCCTTCGCCGTGTCACCCTCGACGGCCGCACCAGACGCGGGGATCTCCGTGTCGTGTTGAACCGCCCGCCAATCGATCGTGTAGCCGCCAGCGGCCAGCAGCACGTCCGCCCGGACGCTGGCCAGCACCGAGAACGGGCAGTTGAAATCACCGTAGATCGTCAGCCGAGCCACGCGCGCCTCCTCTCGTTCCTCTCTAAAAATCTTTCAACTTGACGGTACACCGATACGAACGTAAGGTCAAGCTCAGTTGCCGATAGAAGGAGGATTCCCATGAGTGCCCCGATCATCTCCACCAGCGAGGTGCCCCGTTCCGCCGTCGCGCCACGACCGGCCAGCTTCCAGGACCCGGCATACCAGGCGTTCTGGCTGCTGCGGATCGCCTTCGTCGTCGCCCCGATCGTGTTCGGCCTCGACAAGTTCCTCAACTGGCTCGTCGACTGGGAGCGCTACCTCGCCCCGGAGATCAACGACATCGTGCCCGGCAACGCCCATCAGGCGATGCTCGCCGTCGGCGTCGTCGAGATCGTCGCCGGCCTCGTCGTCGCCGTTCGCCCCCGCATCGGTGGGTATCTGGTCGCCGCCTGGCTCGCCGGGATCATCGTCAACCTCTTGCTGATCGCCGACTACTACGACGTCGCCCTGCGCGACTTCGGGCTGCTGCTCGCCGCGCTGACCCTGGCCCGGCTCGCCACCGCCTTCCCCGCGGAGAACCGCCGTGACCGCTGACCGGACCCTCGTGATCGTCGGGGCCAGTCTCGCCGGCGCCAAGGCGGCCGACGGTGCGCGCGCCGCCGGCTTCGACGGGCGGATCGTCCTGGTCGGCGACGAGCAGGAACTGCCGTACGAGCGACCCCCGCTGTCCAAGGCCGTGCTGCGCGGCGAGGCCGTCCCCGACACGACGCGCGTCTACGACGACGACTTCTACGTCACCCACGACATCGAGCTGCTGACCGGACGCACCGTCGAAGCCCTCGACCCCGACGCCCGCCGGATCCGTCTCGACGGCGACGAGCACCTGCGGTTCACCACCGCGGTGGTGGCGACCGGCGCCGCGCCCCGTCGCCTCGAGATTCCCGGATCCGATCTCGCCGGTGTCCACTACCTCCGCACTCTCGACGACTCGCGCCGGCTCGGCGCCGCCATCCGCGGCGCCCACCGGGTCGCCGTGATCGGCGCCGGTTGGATCGGCTCGGAGGTCGCCGCGTCTGCTCGACAGATGGGCGCAGAGGTCGTGCTCATCGATCCCGCCCCGACACCGCTGCACCGTGTGCTCGGCGAGCAGATCGGCGATGTGTTTGGTCGCCTGCACCAGGACCACGGCGTGCAGCTCCGGCTGCGCACCGGTGTCGACGAGCTGCGCGGCACCGAC
>JBIOUO010000540.1:0-22292 GCA_044867195.1 Ilumatobacteraceae bacterium | reverse complement strand
CGATCTGGGCGCGCAGCCTGACAACAGCTGGCAGCGAACGCGCCCAGAAACCGATGTGGCAGGAATCGCGCCCAGAAGGCCGCCGGCGGGGCGGGAACGCGGACCTCAGCCGAGGCGGGTGACGGCTGCGGCCGCGGCGTCGTGGGCGCGCTCGGCGAGGTCGTCGAGCACGGCGTCGTCGTGGCCGAGGCCGACGAACATCGCCTCGTATGCGCCCGGCGCGAGGGCGACGCCGCGGGCGAGCAGCGCCTGGAACAGCGCCGCGTACGCCCGCTCGTCGGTGCGCTTGGCGCCGGCGAAGTCGACGGGCGCCGGCACGTCGCCGCACACGATCCCGACAAGCGTGCCGACGACCGGGAACTGCGCCGGGAACCCCGCCGCCACACACGCGTCGCGCAGCAGCGACGCGAGGTGGCGGGCACGGGCGGCGAGCTCGATGTACACGTCGGGCACGAGCAGGTCGAGAGCGGCGAGCCCGGCTGCCGTGGCCAGCGGGTTGCCGGCCAGCGTCCCGGCGTGGAACACGGTGCCGAGCGGGGTCAGCGTCTCCATCAGGTCACGGCGCCCGCCGACGGCGCCGATCGGCAACCCACCGCCGATCACCTTGCCGAACGTCGTCAGGTCCGGCCGCACGTCGTACTTCGCCTGCGCGCCGCCGCTGTCGAGCCGGAAGCCGGTGATCACCTCGTCGAAGATCAGCAGCGCGCCGGCCCGTTCGCACGCCTCCCGCAACCCGGCAAGGAACCCCGGCTCGGGGCCGATGACGCCCATGTTGGCGGCTACCGGCTCGACGATCACGGCCGCCACGTCGTCGCCGATGTCCGGGACGACGTTGTACGGCACGACCATCGTCTCGGCCACCGCGCCGGCCGGCACGCCGGCGGTGCCGGGCAGACCGAGCGTCGCCACGCCGCTGCCGCCGGCGGCGAGCAGAGCGTCGGTGGCGCCGTGGAAGTTGCCGTGGAACGTGATCAACCGGTCCCGGCCGGTGAACCCGCGTGCCAGCCGGACGGCCGTGCTGGTGGCCTCGGTGCCCGAGTTCATCAACCGCACCTGCTCGCAGCTCGGCATGCGTGACGAGATCGCCTCGGCGAGCTTCATCTCCCGCGGCGTCGGCGCACCGTACGACGTGCCGCACGACGCGGCGGCGGCGACGGCCCGCGTGACAGCCGGGTGGGCATGGCCCAGGATCACTGCGCCATAGCTCTGCACGAGGTCGATGTAGCGGGTCCCCTCGACGTCCCAGACGTAGGGTCCCTCGGCGCGGGCCACCACGTACGGCCGGCCGCCGACGGCGCGGAACGCGCGGATCGACGAGTTGACGCCTCCTGGGATGGCTCGCGTCGAGCGCTCGAACAGCACGTCGTTGGACGGCACGCCGCGCCCCACGCACACCACCGGGTCGCACCCGGCGGCGGCACAGGCGGGGTCGCAGGGCTCGATCAGCCCGGTCGCGACCTGGACGTCCGGCGTCAACCCCGACCGGGCCCTTCGGCGAACCACCGGGCCAGGTAGGTGAGGATCACGTCTGCGCCCGCCCGCTTGATCGCCGTCAGATGCTCGAGCGCCACGGTGTCCCCGTCGATCCAGCCGTTGGCCGCGGCGGCGCGGATCATCGCGTACTCGCCACTGACGTGGTACGCCGCGAGCGGCACGTCGATCCGCTCGCGGGCCGCCCGGATCACGTCGAGGTAGGCGAGCGCCGGCTTGACCATCACCATGTCGGCGCCCTGGGCGATGTCGGCGTCGATCTCGCGCAGCGCCTCGCGGGCGTTGCGCCAGTCCTGCTGGTAGCCCTTGCGGTCGCCGCCGCCGGCGATCGTCACGTCCACCGCGTCGCGGAACGGCCCGTAGAGGCCCGACGCGTACTTCGCCGAGTAGGCGAGGATGGCCACCCCGTCGCAGCCGTCGGCATCGAGCGCCTGGCGGATGCGCGCGACCTGGCCGTCCATCATCCCGCTCGGGGCCACGACGTGGGCACCGGCAGCTGCCTGGGCCTGCGCGGCACGGGCGTAGATCTCGAGCGTGGCGTCGTTGTCCACGCTGCCGTCCGCAGCGAGCACGCCACAGTGCCCGTGGTCGGTGTACTCGTCGATGCACAGGTCGGCGACCAGCACGATGTCGTCGCCGAGGTCGCCGCGCAGGTCGCCGAGCGCGAGCTGGACGATGCCCTCGGGATCGAAGGCGCCGCTTCCGGTGGCGTCCTTGCGCGCCGGAACGCCGAACAGCACGACCGCGCGCACGCCGAGCGCGGCCAGCTCGGCGACCTCCTTGCGCAGGCTCTCGCGAGTGTGCTGGACGACGCCGGGCAGCGAGCGGATCGGCTGCGGCTCGGCGACGTCCTCGCGCACGAACAGTGGGGCGATCAGGTCGCTCGTGCGCAACGCCGTCTCGGCGACGAGGTCGCGCAGCGCGGCGGTACGCCGGAGCCGGCGTGGCCGGTCGGCAGGGAACGGCGCGGCCGGCATCGGGGTCATCGTAGGACCCGCACCAGCAGGTCCGACAGCGTTGCGGCGTCTGGTGACGCGGCGACGTGGTCGACGCGGACGCCGGCTCGGGCCGCGGCGGCGGCGGTCACCGGACCGATGGCGACCAGGACCGGCGGGGCGTCGGGGCTGACGCTGGCCGCCCAACCCTCGGCGGCGGAGCCGCTCGCGAGCACGGCGGCGTCGGCCGCGGCGAGCCGGACTACCTCGTCAGGCGCCGGCCGGCGGGTGACGGTGCGATACGCCGTGACCGACTCGACCGCGTGGCCCATCTCGGCCAGCCCGTCGGCCAGGACGGGGCGGGCGCGGTCTGCCTGGGCGACGAGCACCCGGGCGGCGGGATGGCGCGGGAACACGGCGAGCAGGCCCTCGGCCTGAGCGAGCGCGGCGACGAGGTCGACGGGCCGGCCGGCGGCCACCTCGAGCGCGGCGGCAGTTGCCGGGCCAACCGCGGCGAGGCGCAGCGAGGGATGGCTGGCCGCGGCCGGCCCGGCCCGCCGAGCGCCGTTCGCCGACGTCACCACCAGCCAGTCGAACGCGGCAAGCCGGGCCAGCGCGGCGCGCAGCGCGGCACCGCCGTCGGCTGGCTCGCCGACCTCGATCAGCGGCACGTGGACGACCGTCGCGCCGAGCGCGGCGAGCCGCACCCCCAGCTCGCCGGCCTCCGGGCGGGTGAGGGCGACGGACCGCCCGGCCAGCGGGGCGGTCACCAGCCGCGACCCCCGCCATCTGGGCGCGATCCGTGCCAGTTGCCATTCTGGGCGCGCAGCGTGCCAGCTGTTGTCAGCGTGCGCGCCCAGATCGAAGAGCTGGTCACCATCCCACATGCTCCTTCGCTGCGCGTGCCGCCACGCGCGCTCGCTCGTGGTCGCCACCGTCGCTCGCCAATCTCACCTGTTCGCGAGCGATGCGGTCGGGGCCGGCGAGGAACACGTGCAGCACCTCCCCGGCGACGTGGGCGCCGACCGGCAGCGTGCAGCCCGAGCCGAGCTCGGCGAGAAAGCTGCGCTCGACTTCCACGGCGTGCCGCGTCAGCGCGTCGTCAAGGGTGGCGATCAACTCGGCGAGCTCGTGATCACCGGCGCGCGCCTCCACCGCGACGCAGCCCTGACCGACAGCCGGCACGAACTGCTCGGGGCTCAGCCGTTCGGCGATCCGTTCGACGAGGTCGAGCACCTGGAGCGCGGCGACGGCCATCACGATCGAACCGCCCGGCGGTACCTTCGTCAGCCGCGTGGTGATGTTGCCGCGCAGCTCGACGAATGTCAGGTCGGGACGCACAGAGGCCAGCTGGGCCCGCCGGCGCACCGATCCCGTCGCCACCGGCGAACCCGGGTCGAGGGCGTCGAGGGACAGCCCGACCAGCGCGTCGGCCGGGTCGCGGCGGGCCATGAACGCGCCGATCACGAGGCCCTCATGCGGAACGGAGGGGAGGTCCTTGGCGGAGTGCACGGCGACGTCGGCGCGCCCGTCGAGCACCGCCTGCTGGACCTCCTTGACGAAGACGCCTTGGCCGCCGATCGCATGGAGCGGGACATCCTGGCGGCGGTCACCGGTCGTGTCGACGATCACCAGCTCGGTGGCACAGCCGGCGCGGCGGGCCAGCTCGGCGGCGACGCCCTGCGCCTGGGTGCGAGCCTGGGCGCTGCCGCGCGTGGCCAGCCGCACGCGCCGTGGCACCTGGCCCATTCGGTCAGCCGAGGTCGAAGAGGTCGCGCACGGCTGCCGCATTGCGCTCGCCCGTCGGCGTCCCAGCCTCGTTGCGCAATCGCACCGACGGGCGGTGCAGCAGCTTGGCGACGATCGCTCGGGTGAGCGAGTCCACGGCGAGCCGCTGGTCGTCCGAGAGCGCCGCGAGGCGGCCGGCGTAGCGCCTCAGCTCGGCGCTGCGCACCGCGTCCGCCCGCTCGTGGAGATCGGCGATCAGCGGAGCAGCCTGGCGGGCGGCGACCTCCAGCGAGAACCGCTCGACCTCGGCGGCGACGAGCTCGCGCACCCGCTCGACCTCGGCCGCGCGCAGCGTGATGCCGCGATCGGCCCAGTCTCGCAGGTCGTCGAGGTCGAGCAAGGTGATGCCCTCGATCGCCCCGACGGAGCGGTCGACCGACCTGGGAACGGCGATGTCGACGACCAGCAACGGCGCACCGGTCCGGCGGTTGGCCACCACGTCGTCGTGGGTGACGACGCTGTCGCCCGAGGCCGTGCAGGCGACGACGACGTCGGCGACGGCGAGTGCGGCGGCCAGGCGGTCGAGCCCGATCGCGTGGCCGCCGACACGGCCGGCGAGCCGCGTGCCGCGCTGCGGGGTGCGGTTGCAGACCGTGATCGCGCCAGCGCCGGCCTTGTGCAGCGCGGTCGCCACGCCGACGCCCATCTCCCCCGCGCCGACGACGAGCACGTTGCGGCCAGCCAGTGCGCCCAGGCGGTCGCCGACCATCTCCACCGCGGCGTGGCTGATCGACGTCGTCCCGCGGCTGATCGCCGTCTCGGTGCGCGCCCGCTTGCCGATGCTCAGGGCGTGCCGGAACAGCAGGTCGATCGTCGAGCGCGCGGTGCCCTCGTCGCGAGCGGCCTGCCAGGCGGCGCGGACCTGGCCGAGGATCTCCGTCTCGCCCAGGACGGCGGAGTCGAGCCCGGCGGCGACCTCGAACAGGTGCCGGGCCGCACCTTCGTCGTGCTGGCTGTACAGGTGAGGGTGGAGGTCGTCGGACGGCAGTGCGCCGAGCTCGCACAGGAAATCGCGGATGTCGGCGTACGCGCCGTGGAAGCGCTCGGCGACCGCGTAGACCTCCATCCGGTTGCACGTGCTGAGGATCGCCACCTCGCGCAGGCTGTCGCGCGCGGCGAGACCGGTGATCGCCTTCGCCAGGTCACTCGGGTCGATCGTCAGCCGCTCCAGCACCGACAGCGGCCCGGTGCGGTGGTTCACCCCGATGACGACGATCGACATGGCGTGACCAGCCTAGGCGCTGGCCCCCCGCCGCGACCCGGCCGGTACCGCTTGCAGCGTCGCCGCCGACGCCGTTGCCCGGCGTTGCTCGTAGTAGCTGAGGATCTGCAGCTCGACGGCGAGGTCGACCTTGCGCACATTCACGGATGTCGGCGCGGTGAGCACGACCGGCGCGAAGTTGAGGATGCTCGTGACGCCGGCAGCGACAAGCAGGTCGGCGGCGGCCTGGGCGGCCGACGCCGGTGTCGCCACCACGCCGATCGAGATGTGCTGCGAGCGGACGATCGCCGGCAGGTCGGCGAGCGCCCGCACCCGGACCCCGCCAATCACCGACCCGACCTTGGCCGGATCGACGTCGACGATGCCGGCGACCGGGAAGCCGCGCTGGCCGAACCCGCCGTAGCCGGCGAGCGCCTGGCCGAGGTTTCCGGCGCCGACGATGACGACCGGCCAGTCGTGGGTCAGGCCGAGCTCGCGGCGGACCTGGTAGATGAGGTAGTCGACCTCGTAGCCGACGCCGCGGGTGCCGTAGGTGCCGAGGTAGCTGAGGTCCTTGCGGACCTTCGCCGCGTTGACGCCGGCGAGGTCGGCAAGCTCCTCCGACGAGACATTGCCGATGCCCGCCTCGGACTGCTCGAGCAGGATTCGCAGGTACACGGGCAAGCGGGCCACGGTCGCTTCCGGGATCCTGCGACCGCGGCTCGTCGTCGGCATCGCCGTCACGCTACGCCCACGTGCACGGCTTCACAAAGTCAGGTGGGCGCGGCGCTGATCGCTCGCCGAGCTACCTCTGGTTGCGAGGCGAAAGCCCTCAGGTTTCCAGGACGAGCTCTCGGCGGACGAGCTTGCCGCTGACCGAGCGGGGCAGCTCGTCGGCGAACAGCACCTTGCTCGGGCACTTGTAGCGGGCGAGGTGGTCGCGGGCGTAGTCGATCAGCCCGACCTCGTCGATCGTCGCGCCCGGCCGGAGCACGACGAAGGCCTTGACCGCCTCGCCCGTGTGCGGGTGTGGCACGCCGATGACGGCGGCATCGACCACGTCAGGATGGTCGAGCAGCACGTCCTCGACCTCACCCGGGTAGACGTTGAACCCGGACACGATGACGAGATCCTTGGCTCGATCGATGAGGTACAGCCGGCCGTTCTCGTCGCACATGCCGATGTCGCCCGTGCGCAGCCAGCCGTCTTCGGTGAGCACGCGCGCCGTGGCCTCCGGATCGTCCAGGTAGCCGGCGAACACGTTCGGGCCGCGCACCCAGATCTCGCCGGCATCGCCGACGAGCGCGTCGCCGCCTTCGTCGTCCACGATCCGCAGCTCGATGCCGGCCAGCAGCCGCCCGACCGACCCGTACACGGGTGGCGCGCCGACCGACGACGTGACCACCGGCGATGCCTCGGTGAGTCCGTACCCCTCGAGCACGCGCAGGCCGAAGCGCTGCTCGAGACGCTCGGCGACGCTGACCGGCAGCTTGGCGGCGCCCGACAAGGCAAGCCGAACGCCGGCGAAGGCGTCGGCGGGTGCCTCCTCGAACTGGGCGAACGCGGTCCACAGCGCCGGCACGCCGGGAATGACCGAGACGCCGCGGGTGCGGATCGACTCCAGCGCCGTCGCCGGGTCGAACCGCTGGACCAGGACGATGGTGGCGCCGACGGAGAGGCTGAACGTGATCACCACGTTGAGCCCGAAGATGTGGTGGGCAGGGATCACGCCGTAGACCACGTCGCCTGGCGCCACGCGGTTGGTCACCGAGCGTGACTGCTCGATGTTCGACAGCAGGTTGCCGTGGGTGAGCATCGCCGCTCGCGGCGCGCCGGCCGTCCCGCTGGTGAACATCAGCGCCGCCAAATGGTCGGGCTCGACGTCCGTCACGCCAACCGGCTCGGCGGTGAGCAGCTCCTCGATGGTCGCCGCGCCGTCGCCACCGTCGCCGTCCACCGACACCACGACCCGCACGGTCGGCAACGTCGAACGGTCCACCGACGACCACGAGCGGGCGGCGCTGCGGTCGACCACCACGGCGGCAGCGCCGACGGTGGCGAGCTGGCGCTGCAACTCGGGCGCCGGGCTGTTCGGGTTGAGCGGCACGATGACCGCACCGAGGCCGAGCACGGCAAGGTAGGCGACGACGAAGGGATGGCCGTTGCCGCAGATGATCGCCACACGGTCGCCGTCGCCGATGCCGAGCCCGGCGAGTCCACCGCGCATCCGCTCGACCATCCCCTGCAGCTCGCCGTACGTGATCGACTGGTTGCGGCTGATCAGCGCAACAGCGTCGGCGTCGTGGCCCTCGACGACGCGAGCGATGTTGACCGCGTGACCGTTCGCCGGCACGCCGTGGTCTGAATCCCCCATGACGCCGGTGATCGTAGTCAGATCCGCATGAGGGCGATCACGCCGGCCACCAGGATGGCCACCAGCAGCAGCGCGATCGCCAGCGTCGTCGCCGGTCGCACCCCGCCGACG
Source organism: Ilumatobacteraceae bacterium (assembly GCA_044867195.1). Taxonomy (GTDB): domain Bacteria; phylum Actinomycetota; class Acidimicrobiia; order Acidimicrobiales; family Ilumatobacteraceae; genus JALZMG01. The sequence continues at coordinate 14,392 of JBIOUO010000540.1, read as the reverse complement.
CTACCGGCTCCTCCCATCGGAGTATCTGCTGCATCGGAGTACGGCGCGCTGGCCAGACCCTCATCCGATACTCCGATGCGCTGCGATACTCGGATGGATCAGGCCATACGGGAGCGGCGCAGCGTGACCGGGGAGGCCGCCGGCGGCGGTGTGCGGTCGGCGTCGGCCGGCGACAGCAGCACGACGTCGCCCGTCGCCAGGCGCAGCTCGCCGGCTGCCGAGCGCTGGTCGAGCGCCAGCGCGTACAGGCCCTGGGAGTCGAGCACGAGGCCGACCGAACCGGGCCCCAGCTCGGCAAACGCCAAGGCGATGCGCGCCGAGCGACGCTCGTCGCCGATGGCGACCGTCCACACCTCCACCTCGGCCGTCAGGTCGTCCGGTCCGACGTTGAGCTGGCAGTTCCCGAAGCGGTCGATCCACAGCACCTCGGCGTGGAGCCCGTCGGGCTCGTCCCGCGGGATCGGGACCATGCCCGGCATCAGCACGGCGGCGTCGAGGAGCGGCCCGAGCTCGGCCAGGTCGACGCCGTTGCACAATGCGGCGACCGCGGGGGCGAAGATGTCGCGGCCGGCGAACGTCGCCCCTGGCGCCGGCAGGTGGTGCTCGGGGTTGGTCAGCTCGACGGCGCGGTCGGCGCCGCCGACGACCGCCACCGCCGGCGCCAAGAGCCCGTTGTCGGGGCCGACGAGCACGCCCTCGCCGCCGGCGACCTCGACCGCGATCGCCCGCCGCGCGGTGCCCACACCGGGATCGACGATGGCCAGCACGACGCCGGACGCGACATAGGGGATCGCTCGGGCGAGGGCCAACGACCCGCCACGCACGTCGAACGGCCGGATGCCGTGGGTCAGGTCGACGACCGTGACGTGGGGCGCCATGTCGCGCAGCACCGACTTGACGACGCCGACGAACTCGTCGTCGAGGCCGTAGTCGGTGAGCAGCGAGACGGTGTCGTGGCGGCGGCCCACGGGCCGGAACCTATCCCCGCACGCGACGAGGGCCGGTGCCAACCCCCCGATGGCACCAGCCCCGTCGGCGCAGCCAGGACCGCGTCCCAGCGCGTCTCAACGGTCGTCACCATAGGCCGTCGATCGGCGTGAGAAAAGGGTCACGTCCGAAAAACAGTGGCGTAATTCACAGTCGTCGTCGCTCACGAGCCGAGCTCGGCGCTGCGCGCGGCGGCCGCCGCCACCGCTGCCGCCAACGCCGCGCGCACGGCATGCGCTTCGAGGACCTGCAGCCCGGCTGCGGTCGTGCCGGCCGGCGAGGTGACCATCGCTCGCAGCGCTGCCGGGTCGCCGCGCTCGGCGAGCAGGGCGGACGAGCCGACGAACAGCTGCGTCGTCAGGGCGCTGGCGAGCGGGCGCGGCAGCCCGGCGGCAACGCCGGCATCGATCAGCGCCTCGGCGATCAGGAACAGGTACGCCGGCCCCGAACCGGTGAGCGCGGTCACGGCATCGAGGTGAGGCTCGTCGACGCGGGCGACGGTGCCGACGGCTCCGAGGATCGACTCCGCCCACACCAGGTCGTCGCCTCCGGCCGTGGTGCCGGCGGCGATCGCCGACGCGGCCTGGCGCACGAGCGCCGGCGTGTTCGGCATCGCCCTGACGACGGCGACACCGGGGCCGGCCGCTGCCTCCAGCGCGGCGATCGGCACACCCGCGGCGATCGACAGCAGGCGGCGGGCGCCGGCGGCCACCGCGTCGCGCACGGCGGTCGGGACGTCGCCGGGCTTGACGGCGATCACCGCCCCGGCACAGCGCGGGACCACGGCCACGATTTCGACGTCCGGCAGCAGCTGGACCAACGCCTCGCGCCGGTCGGCCAGCGTCTCGGTGACCGCCAGCGCCGCCGGGTCGAGGGTTCCGGCGGCAAGCAGCCCGCCGGCCAGCGCGGTCCCCATGTTGCCGCCGCCGACGATCACCAGCCGGTCGGACATCGCCCGAACGCTAGCGGTGCTGTCTTGATCTTGAGTTGTCCGCGGTTTGGTGCCCGATCGGGCACGTTCTGGCTGACAGTTCGGGACTGTCAAGATCTTGACATCGAACGATTTCGACATCTGATGCTCAACGGCGAGCGAAAGGGGACGATCATGCCTGAGCTGCTCATCGACTTCATCACGTCGCTCGATGGTTACGCGGCTGCTGACGGCTGGCCCGGGTGGTGGGGGCTGGAAGGACCCGAGTACCTCGGATGGTTGGGAGAGCAACCAGAAGCGGACTACACGGTCCTGATGGGCGCAACGACCTATCGCGTCATGTCGGGGTACGCCGCGGACGGCGAGCCAGGCACCGATGCCCTGGCGGGCCTGTCGAAGGTCGTCTTCTCGCGAACGCTGAAGGAGCCCCTGTCTTGGCCGAACTGCCGGCTCGTGGCCGGCCACGCGGTCGACGCGGTGCGGGAGATGAAGGACAGGGGTTCCACGTCCATGCGCACGATCGGCAGCCTCAGCCTGTGCCGCTCGCTCCTGAACGCTGGCCTCGCGGACCGCTTCCGCGTGGTCGTGTTTCCGGTCATCACCGGCAGCAGCGGTCGGGAGCGCGTCTACGACGGCTATCCGGATGTCGCGCTGCACATGATCAGCAGCCGCACGTTCGACGGCCGAATCCAGCTTCTCGAGTACGTTCCGACGATTCTCGCTGGGCCGCCCGGCACCGCCGCCACCACGGCACGGGAGCTCCCGGCGACGGGGATGCAGCAATGACGGTCGCTCGCCCTCCTGTCGTCAGCCAGACCGAGTGGGACGCGGCCCTCGCGGCCATGACCGAGCGCGAGGAGGCCGTCGCCACGGCGATCCACGACCTCGCCGCCGCTCGCAAGCGCATGCCGATGGTGCGGGTCGGGCACGACTACAGCTTCCAGGGACCTGCGGGTGAGGTCGGCCTGGTCCAGCTGTTCGACGGCCGCAGCCAGCTCATCCTCTACCGCTTCTACTTCGAGGAGGGCGTCGCCGGCTGGCCGGACGCCGGGTGCGCAGGCTGCTCGTCCTTCGCCGACGGCATCCCCGAGCTCGGTCTCCTGCACGCCCGCGACATCACGTTCGCCATGGCCTCGCCGGCACCGCAGGCGAACCTGCGCCGCTACGCCGAGCGCATGGGTTGGACCGACGTGCCCTGGTACACGATCCGCACCGAGCGCTTCTCGGCCGACTTCGGAGTCGACGAGTGGTTCGGCCTCAACGTCTTCCTGCGCGACGGCGTCGACGTCTACCGCACCTATTTCCTCCAGCACGGCCCGATGGTCCAGAACATCGGCAGCATCTGGAGCCTGTCGGCTCTCACGCCCTACGGCGGACAGTCCGAGGACGAAGACGTGCCGGAGGGTTGGCCGCAGGCTCCATGGTCGTTCTGGTACCGCCGTCACGACGAGTTCGACGCTCCCCCGCCGTCGGTCACCGGCCTCGACGGACCGCGTTGATCCCAACCAGCGCCGCGCCAACAGGTCTCATCTCGACCCGCGGCGCGTCAAACCGTGCCTGCCATCACGACCGCCGGCATGTGCATGACGAGGGCGCCGTCTTGGATGAAGGCTTGCTGCTGTTCCTTGATGTGATCGCGGATCGCGGCCAGCGCTTCGGGCGTCTGCGCGTTGAGGAGGGCGGCCATGCGCACGCTGGCCGACCGAGCGGTGTCGACGAGGTCGCTGTCGGCTGGTGCCGTGGCCACGATGTCGACCTCACTGACCGAGACATCCGTGAGGCCCAGGTCGGTCATGAATGCCGTGGCCGGCTCCGGCGTGGCGAGGGCGAACATGTCCGGTCCCGGCGGCGCAGCCGCCCGCTGGAGGTCGCCGTGCGCGGCGACCGCGCCAATCAGCAGTCCGAAGTACGGCACCCGGTCCGGCGGGCACCACGTCGTCAGCGCGATCCGACCGCCGCGTCGTGACACCCGACGCAGCTCGCGGACGGTCCGCGCCGCGTCGGCGAAGTGCGGCAGACCGAAGTTCGACACGACAGCGTCGAAGGCGCCGTCACCGTGCGGCAACTGCTCGGCCGGGGCGACGACGAACTCGATGTCGGGATGCTCGCGCCGGGCGATATCGACCATCGCCGCGGCGAGGTCCGCCCCCGAAGCAACAGCACCCCGCTCCGCAGCCCTGGCCGCGACATGGCCCGGTCCGCACGCGACGTCAAGCACCGTGGATCCCGCCTGGACCCGTGCGGCATCCAGCAACGCATCAGCGCTCTGCACCGTGGTTGTTGCCGTGGCCGCGGTGTAGTTCCCGGCGATCAGCTCCCAACCGCGCCGCTCGAAATCCCGGAACGCCTCCACATCCACTTCCGACATCGCGCCCTCCGACTCGTCAGCAGCGACCGGACGGCACACGAGACTACAGAAACCTCACGGTCCCCCATCTCGCGTTCCCTTCCGGCGTTCTCGAAACCCTCAGGACGATTGTCCGGGCCGGCGTGCCTCGGGGATGTCGGACTCCTCCCGCGCCGGCCCGGACGCAGAGGGGGATTAGGCGCCGACGCAGCGGGCCGCCCTGGCCTCGTCCCGTTCTGGGTGGCGACAGTCTCGGAATCGAGACCCTGACCTCCCAGAAGGCGTGATGAGACCACGGCCACCCAGTTGGGCGGGGGCGCGACGGTCGCGCCCGACGCCGGCGGTGACCGATCAGGGCATGCGGCTGGCGAAGCCGATGCGCAGCAGCGACCGGAAGCACTGCTCAACCGTGGCGTACAGCGTGCCGACCACCCGGTCGAGCTCGGCCTGCGACAGCACCCCCACCGGTAGCTCGCCGCGCAGGAACACCGCGTCCTCGATGCCGATCGAGAAGTGGGCACCGACGAGACGGTCGTTGCGCCGCAGCAGGTGCTCGTACAGCACCGCCTCGTTCTCCTCCGGCGCCGGCATCACGTACGTCTCGTAGCGCAGCGTGCGCTGGCCGAGCGTCAGCCATACCGTCGTGTGGTCCTTGTCCTCGCCGCGCAGGCGCACGTACCAGCGGCGCTCGCCGGACTCGCCGCGTTCGATCGCCTCCACCGGCAACCACCCCGCGGCGATCGAGCTGAGCCACTCGTCGATGCGCCGCTCGAGGATGGCGAGCGCGGTGTCGTCGAGGGCGTCGGTCATCGGCCCCGACCGCGGGCCGGAGTCAGGAGCACGCCACCAGCTCCGGCGCCGGGCGGGCGGCGAGATCGCTGTAGATCCGCCGCAGCCGCGCCGCTGTGAAGCTCCACGTGAACCGCCGCGCCCGCACAGCGGCGGCCGCACCCATCGCCGCCGCAGCGGCCGGGTCGTCGAGCAGCTCGCTGATCGCGCGCGAGTAGCGCTCCGGCTCCCGACCGTCGACGAGCAGGCCAGTGACGCCGTCGTGGACGATGTTCAGCAGGCCGCCGACTGCGCTCGCCACGACCGGGATACCGCACGCCGCGGCCTCCAGGGCGACCAGCCCGAAGCTCTCGCTGCGGCTCGGGACGATGACCAGATCGGCGGCCCGGTACCAGCTCGAGAGGATGTGGTGCGGCTGCGGAGCGACGAAGCGGACTCGATCGGCGACGCCCAGCTCGGCGGCGAGCCGGCGCGTCAGGGCAACCTCCCCGCTGCCGTCCTGGCCGCTGGCCCCACCCACGACGACGAGCAGCGCCGTCGGGTGGTGGGTCACGCCGGCGAGGGCGCGGATCGCCAGGTCGGGCGCTTTGAGCGGCTGGATCCGACCCACGAAGAGCACGACGGGGCAATCGGCGGGCAGCCCGACGGCACCCCGTGCGCCGCGGCGATCGCCGGGGGCGAAGAAGGCGTGCTCGACAGCTGGCGGCACGATCTCGATGCGCCCAGCGGGATCGCCGTAGAGCCGGCGGAACTGGCGTTCCTCCTCCGGGCAGCTGACGCAGATCGCGTCGCTGCAGCCGATCACCTCCGACTCGGCACGATGCCGCCACACCGGCTCGAGGTCGCCGCCCTCCGCTTTCACGCGGGCCAGCGTGTGGAACGTCGACACCAGCGGCACCCCGAGGTCGTGCTTCAACCGGTGCCCGACGACGCCGCTCAGCCAGTAGTTGCCATGGATCACGTCGATGCCGGGACCGGCCGCGACGTGGCGGGCGACGGCTGCGGCGAACGGGCCGACCTGGTCGGCGAGCGCCTCCTTCGGCAGGTCGAACGGGCCCGCGGGCAGATGCACGACGCGGTGTCCGGGCTCGACGCTGACCTCGGGCGGCAGGCCCGGCCGGTCGGCGCGGGTGTAGGTCGTGCACTCGATGCCGGCCTGGGTCAACGCCGAAGCGACCTCGCGCACGTACACGTTCATCCCGCCGCTGTCGCCGGACCCCGGCTGCAGCAGCGGCGACGTGTGCAGCGAGATCATCGCCACCCGTTTCACAGCTCCCCCGACGCTATAAGCGCCGCGTGAGGCGCGTCGCAATGGCGGGATGCTCCACGTCACACCCACCGCGCGGGCTCGACAGGGTCAGGGGCTCTGCATCCAGCGGCGAGGGTGCTCGATGGTGTCGACCTCATGGCCGAGTTCAACACGATGGACGGCAGCGGCTGGCGGCGTACTCATGCGCGTCGTCGACGGTGCCTGCTGAGACTCGCGTCGCTCGCCCGCCGGCGACGCGAGCTCAGTGGCCGACGTAGCTCTCGTACACGCCGAGCAGGACCTGCTTCTGCTCGGCGGTGAGCAGCGGGTCGCGACCGATCGCCTCGCGCACGCTCGGGGCGTTGGCGTCCTCCTCGGTCAGCAGCCCGGCCCGGACGTACAGCGTCTCGGCGCTGATGTGCAGCGCCTTGGCCAGCTGCTGGAGGATCTCGGCGGACGGCCGGCGCAGGCCGCGCTCGATCTGCGACAGGTACGGGTTGGAAACACCGGCCAGCTCGGCCAGCCGCCGCACGGACATGCTGGCGACCTCGCGCTGGGCCTTGATGAACTCCCCCAGCTCAGCGAGGCGGTGGTTGAGCTCCTGCTGGAACGACTCGGACGTCGGCGGGCTCATCGATCCGCCTCTCCGGCGGGGGCATGGTCTGCTTGCTCCCGGTAGCGGCGGACGAGCTCGTCGGTGAGATCGTCGAGCTCGGCGTACAACCGGTGCCGCTCGCTGGACACCTCGCCCTCGAACGCGTCAAGGGCATCCGCCAGGGCGGCCACGGCACCGTCGTCGAGCTCGTCGAGGCGACCGAACCCGTGCTCCGCACAGAGCCGGTCCAACGTCTCCGCGCGGGGGTCGTCGCTGAAGTCGTCGGCCGGTCGCGGCGCGTGGTGCGACGGCGCCAGCAGGCGATCGCTCAGCACGTGGCGCAAGTCGAGCTCGGTGCCCGCGCCTGACTGCCGGCGCGCCAGCGCGGCGCGGGCGAGATCGGCACGACCCTGGGCGACCCGGCGCACGTAGGAGACGGCGTCGTCGAGCTGCTGCAGCTCGCGCCGGCGGGCGCGCAGCTCGTCCAGGCTGAGGGCCTCGGCGCTCACGCGCCACCCGACACAGGTGGGAGGACGGCGACCTCGTCGGCCGGGCCGACGGCGGTCGACTCCGCGGCCGGGTCGCCGTTGACCCAGATCCGGCACGTCGCCAGGACATCGGCGAACGCCGGCCCGAAGCTGCGCCGCGCCGCGCCGAGGACGTCGCCAACCGTGGCCCCGGGCAGCTCGGCCTGTCCGGTGCCGGCGGCCTCGCGGGCCGACGCGAACATCCGCACGATCGCCACAGTTCGAGCGTATCGACCACCGTCGCTGCACCGAGGGGTAGAGCCGCGGCTGTGGCCGGCCGCAAGATCGGTCCTCTCTGTCACCCTCGTCGTCTCATCCACCCAGAAGGCCCGCTGAGACCAGCACCACCCAGATGGACGACGGCGCGACAGGCGTCGAGTACAAACGCCTCCGATGGCAGTCCACGTGCTCTGCGTCCGCCACGGACTGTCCACCTGGAACCTCGCCCGGCGGTGGCAGGGGTGTGCGGATCCTCCCCTCAGTGACGCCGGGCACGCCGGCGCGGCCGAGCTGGCCGAGGCGCTGGCAGCGACGATCGGTCCGAGCACGTCGGTGCGGGTGTGGTCGTCGGACCTGCAGCGGGCCAGGGTGACGGCGACGATCATCGCCGACCGGCTCGGCGCCGGGGCGGTGATCGTGGACCCGCGGTTGCGCGAGGCCGACGTCGGTCCGTGGGAGGGATTGACGGCGCCCGAGATCGAGGCCGGCTGGCCTGGCTATCTGGCCGCCGGGCGGCGGCCGCCTGGGTTCGAGCCGGAAGCCGGACTGCTCGCCCGCGCCGTGCCGGCGCTGGAGGAGGTCGCCGCCGGTTCGCCGCCTGGCGTGGTGCCGCTGGTGGTCGCTCACGCCGGCGTGCTGCGCGCGATCCGCCGACTGGCGGGCGCCGGCGACGAGCATCTGGCCAACCTCGCCGGTCTGTGGTTCGCCGTGCAACCCGGCTCGATCCGCTTCACCGGGCTACTCGACGTCGGCACCGTCGCCCGCGGGGCGGTGGCTCCGGGCGACGACGAAGCGCGCCGGTAGCCTTCGGCGCTCGTGGGAACGGAGAAGCGCGAGCGGCAGCGAGCCAACCGTCAACTCAAGTACCAGCAGGAGGCCAAGGTCGCCAAGCGTCGACGCTTCACGAAGCGAGTCGTCGTCGGCGTCGTCGCGGCCGTCGCCCTGCTCGCCTTCGTGCTGTTCCTCGCCTTCATCGCCGGCGGCGATGAGAACGAATCGTCACCGACCCAGCCGACTGCCGCGCCGGCGTCCTCGGTCGCCGCATCGACGCCGGCGACGGGCAGCCTGGTCCACATCCCGTTCACATACGGCAGCGGTGAGTGCCCGCCGGCCGACGGCGTCACCGAGCCGGTCAAGACGTTCACGGCCGCCCCGGCGCAATGCATCGACCCGGCCCGCAGCTACACCGCCCGGATCGTCACCGACCATGGCGACATCGTCATCGCCCTCGATACCGCCAATGCTCCGGGCACCGTCAACAACTTCGTCACGCTCGCCCGCTACGGGTACTACGACGACACCCAGATCTTCCGCACCGACCAGAGCATCGACATCATCCAGGGCGGCGGGCTGACCAACTCCGACCCGTTCGGCTACACGATCCCCGACGAGGGCCGGGGCTACACCTACCCGCCGGGCAAGATCGCGATGGCGAACACCGGCCAGCCTGACAGCGCCGGCGCGCAGTGGTTCGTCACGGTCGGCGACAACGCGTCGTCGCTGGACGCGTTGGGCACCTACGTCGTGTTCGGCGAGGTCACCGAAGGCCTCGACGTCGCCCAGGCCATGCTCGCGCTGGCGACCTCTCCGACCGACGACACGCCGACCGAGCAGATCACGGTCCAGCGGGTCGAGATCACCGAGAGCTGATCGCCCCGTTCACGGCAGCTCGCCGTGAACGGTCGGCTCCCCGACCAGCTCCCACCCGTCGGCGCTGTGCAGCAGCGCCGAGCCGGTCGGCAGCTCAACCACCGCCGTGTCGGCGAGCGACAGCGTGCGGCTCAGCCGCTCCTCGCTCCAGGTCTCGACGCCGGGGATGATGGCGACCCCACGCACGAGCCCGAGGCCGAGCGTGAACGCGCCCCCACGCTGGTCGAGCATCGGGTCGCACAAGGCTGCCGCGCTCGGACCCACGGCGGCGACGACGCCGCCGCCGTCGAGCACGGCGCGGATCGCCACCAGGAGGGGTGTCTCCTTCAGCGCGCTGCGCAGGTGCATCGACGAGTCGCCCACCAGCCACACGGCACGAGCCGCCCGCACGACGTCGGCTGCGCCGTCGTCCTCGGCGTCGTGACGCTGGAGCACCATCAAAGCCTCGACGTCGACCCCCAGCCTCTCCGCCCAGCGCATCGCCGCACCGACCAGCGCCCCCGGGTCCTCGAACGCCTCGGCCGTCGGCAGGACGAGCGCCCGGTCCGCGCCGGCGGCGGCCAGTAGCCGCCGGTCGAGCTCGTCGTTGGCGACGAACGGGCCCCCGCCGGCGAGGGCGATCGTCCCGGTCATCGAATCCCGCGCTCGCGCATCGACGCCGATCGTAGGCGGCGCACGGGTAGACGTTGTTACTCTGCGGTAACTACACTTCCGCCGATGGGAGACATCACCACGGTCGGAATCGTCGGATCGGGCATCATGGGCGCCGGCATCGCGGAGGTGGCGGCTCGATCGGGCTTCGATGTGATCGTGAGATCGCGCACGAGCGAAGGCGCCACCGCGATGGTCGAGCGGGTCACCCGCAACCTCGACCGGCAGGTCGCCAAGGGCAAGCTCGAGCAGGAGCAACGTGACACGGCGATCGACCGGATCACGGCCACCGACCACCTCGGACGGCTCGCCGAGTGCGACCTCGTGATCGAGAGCGTGGTCGAGGATCTGGCCACCAAGCGCGAGCTGTTCGCCGAGCTCGAGCAGCTCGTCAAGCCAGACGGCATCCTCGCCACCAACACCTCCACCCTGCCGGTGGTCGAGATGGCCGTCGCCACTCAGCGCCCGGACCGGGTGTGCGGGATCCACTTCTTCAACCCGGCGCCGGTGATGTCGCTGGTCGAGATCGTGCGCCCGCTGACAGCGAGCGACGACACGATCAAGTCGGCGCTGGCGTTCGCCACGGCGTGCGGCAAGGATGCCATCGAGGTCGCCGATCGGGCCGGATTCGTGGTCAACGCGCTGCTCTTCCCGTACCTCAACAACGCCGTCCGGTTGCTCGAGCAAGGCACCGCATCACGGGACGACATCGACATCGCGATGCAGGGCGGGTGCAACTTCCCGATGGGTCCGCTGGCGCTGCTCGACCTCGTCGGTCTCGACACCTCCGTGTCGATCCTCGACGCCCTCTACGCCGAGTTCGGTGACCCGAACTACGCCCCGGTGCCGACACTTCGGCGGATGGTCGCCGCCGGCCACCTCGGCCGCAAGACCAGCCGAGGTTTCTATGACTACTGACCTCGCTCGCTGCGCTCGCTCGGTGTGTCGGGCGGCGCCTGGCGGCGCATCCGCCCGACCCTGGTTCCATGCTCGCTGCGGCACGGGCCGAAGCGGTTGCCACCTCCGCCGCTGTCCCAGTCCCGTCTGACGCGCGATTCTTCTCCTCGTGAGTGTTTCGCCGTTCGAGCCGGTGGAGCCACCGCCGACAAGGTGGCGTCTGCCTGACCCCGAGCAGGCCGACGACGACGGGATCGCCGGCGTCGGCGCCGATCTCGAGCCGGGCACGCTGCTCGCCGCCTACCGCAGCGGCCTGTTCCCGATGCCGCTCGGGCGGCGCAGCATCGCCTGGTTCTCTCCGGACCCGCGGGCGATCATCCCCCTCGACGGGCTGCGCGTGAGCCGCTCGCTGCGCCGCAGCATGCGGCGCTACGAGATCCGTCAGAACACGCGCTTCGTCGACGTCATGCTGCGCTGCGCCGATCCGCGCCGTCCCGGCGGTTGGATCACGCCGAAGTTCATCCGCGCCTACCACCGCCTGCACGAGCTGGGGTGGGCGCACTCGTTCGAGTCGTTCGCCGGAGGCGAGCTGGTCGGCGGGCTGTACGGCGTGCGGATCGGGGGCTTCTTCGCCGGCGAGTCGATGTTCCACACCGCCACCGATGCCTCGAAGGTGGCGCTGGCCGCACTGGTGCGGTGGCTGCGCGAGACCGGTGCCGCGGTGCTCGACGTGCAGTGGATGACGCCCCACCTCCGCTCGCTCGGAGCGATCGACATCCGCCGCCACGAGTACCTCGACCACCTCGACGCCGCCGTGCGCACGCAGCGCACGTCGCACCCGGCGAGCGCCGTGCCGAGATGACCGACCGTCGCCAGCGGGATGCGCCGTGGATGATGCGCACGTACTCCGGTCACTCGACGGCCGCGGCCTCCAACGCGCTGTACCGCACCAACCTCGCCAAGGGTCAGACCGGGCTGTCGATCGCCTTCGACCTGCCGACCCAGACCGGCTACGACCCGGACTCGCCGATGTCGGTCGGCGAGGTCGGCAAGGTCGGCGTCCCGGTCGTCCACCTCGGGCACATGCGCACGCTCCTCGACGGCATCCCGCCGGGAGCGATGAACACGTCGATGACGATCAATGCCACCGCGGCGTGGCTGCTCGCGCTGTACGTCGCCAACGCCGAGGAGCACGGGACATCCAGCCGCGAGCTGCGCGGCACGACGCAGAACGACATCGTCAAGGAGTACCTCTCGCGGGGCACGTACATCTTCCCGCCGGAGCCGTCACGCCGATTGATCGTCGACATGATCGCCTGGTGCGCCGAGAACGCGCCGTCGTGGAACCCGATGAACGTGTGCTCGTACCACCTCCAGGAAGCGGGCGCCACCCCGGTCCAGGAGCTGGCATACGCGCTGGCCACGGCCATCGGCGTGCTCGACGCGGTCCGCGACTCCGGCCAGGTCCCGCCGGAGCGCTTCGGGCAGGTGTTCGGCTCGATCTCGTTCTTCGTCAACGCCGGCATCCGCTTCGTCGAGGAGATCTGCAAGCTGCGCGCGTTCACCGAGATGTGGGATCGCATCGGTCGCCAGCGGTACGGCGTCGACGACCCCAAAGCGCGCCGATTCCGCTACGGCGTGCAGGTGAACAGCCTCGGGTTGACGGAGGCGCAGCCGGAGAACAACGTCCAGCGGATCGTGCTGGAGATGCTCGGCGTGACGATGTCCAAGCGGGCGCGGGCGCGCAGCATCCAGCTCCCGGCGTGGAACGAGGCGCTCGGTTTGCCTCGCCCCTGGGATCAGCAGTGGGCGCTGCGCATGCAACAGGTGCTGGCGTTCGAGAGCGACCTGCTCGAGTACGACGACCTGTTCGACGGCTCGCGAGTCGTCGAGCGGCGCACCGCCGAGCTCCGCGACGCCGCGCAGCGCGAGCTCGACGACGTGCTGGCGATGGGCGGGGCGTTCGAGGCCGTCGACGTGCTCAAGGCGCGGCTCGTGACCTCGATGGCCGAGCGAGCCCGGCGCATCGAGGCGGGCGAGCAGATCGTCGTGGGCGTGAACCGGTTCACCGAGACCGAGCCGTCGCCGCTGGGTGGGGCGGGCGCGATCCTGCGCGTCGACCCGGCCGTGGAGGCCGAGATGGTCGCCGACGTCCGGCGCTGGCGCGCCGAGCGCGACACGGCGGCAGTCACCGCCGCACTCGATGAGCTGCGGCGAGCAGCGGCGGGGGGCGGCAACGTGATGCCGGCGTCGATCGCCCTCGCCCGCGCCGGTGGGACGACCGGCGAGTGGGGCACTGCGATGCGCGAGGTGTTCGGCGAGTTCCGCGCCCCGACCGGCGTGGCGGGGGCGATGGCGTCGACGGCCGGGCTGGGCGCGGTGGTCGAGAAGGTGAAGGCGATGGCGGGTGGCCCGCCCAAGCTGCTGGTCGCCAAGCCCGGACTGGACGGTCACTCCAACGGCGCCGAGCAGATCGCCGTCGCCGCCCGCGACGCCGGGATGGAGGTCGTCTACTCGGGGATCCGGCTGACGAACGAGCAGATCGCGGCGTCGGCGCGGGACGAGGATCCTGACGTGATCGGGTTGTCGATCCTGTCCGGCTCGCACCTCGAGCTGGTGCCCGACCTCCTCGCTCGGTTGCAGAAGTTGGGGGTCGACGCGCCGGTGGTGGTCGGTGGGATCATCCCCGAGGAGGACCGTCCGCAGCTCGCTGCCGCCGGCGTCGCCGCCGTCTACACCCCGAAGGACTACGACATCAGCCGGATCATGTCCGAGATCGCCGACCTAGCGGAGGCCCACCGCCGGGGTTGACTCGTTGGAGGGTTTGCCCCGTTGGAGTGTTTGCCGGGGGGCCTCCACCGCCGAAACCCTCCATCGGCGGAAACCCTCCATCGGTTAGGGCGCCTCGTCCAGCGAGATGATCTGCTCGAACGTCTCGCGGCGGCGGATCGTCGTGACGGTCGGGCCGTCCTGGAGGACGATCGCCGCCTTGGGGAACGAGAACGTAGTGGCGAACGGCACGAAGTAGGCGCCGGTGTCCATGATCGCCAGCACGTGTCCCGGAGCCAGCGGAGGAAGCCGCCAGTGCCACGACAGGATGTCCGCCGGCGTGCAGATCGGGCCGGCCAAACGGTACGCCGTCGTCGCCGGCGCGCCGGGCGTGGTCACCGACAGCAGCTGGTGGTACTCGCTGGTGACCGGCTCGGCGACGTTGATGCCGGCGTCGAGGATGGCGTGGGGTAGGGACCCGTCGTCCTTGACATCGACGACGCTGGCGAGCAGGAACTGGGTGTCGCCGGTCAGGGCGCGGCCCGGTTCGAGGATCACGCGCGGCATCTCGACGCCGGCTGTGGCGGCGTAGGCGCGGACGAGTCCGGCGGCCAGCTCGGCCGCCGCGGCGATCGACAGGCAGCCAGCCGGGTCGGGCGGGAGGAGGTCGCTGCCGACGGCCCGGTTGAGGCGGAACTGCCTGGCCGGCACCGCAGCCGACGACGGGCACGCCAGGCTGCCACCGAGGTCGAGAATCTCAGGACTCCAGCCGGTCCGCCGG
>JBIOUO010000539.1:0-23917 GCA_044867195.1 Ilumatobacteraceae bacterium | reverse complement strand
TGATCGCCTCGATCCGCTCGATGCGGTTCTTGAGCGTGTTGTAGTGAACGTGGATTCGCCGCGCCGATTCGGCCATGTTGCGCGTCTCCAGCCACATCGCCAGCGTCTCGACGAGCTCACTCTGGTGGTCCCGGTCGTGGGCGACGAGCGGACCGATCGCCTGTCGCACGAACTCGGCGAGGTCTTCGGAGGGGGTCGCCGACAGCAGCCGTTCGAGGCCGAGCTGGTCGAAGACCTCTGTGACATGACGGCCCTTCGCCCACCGCCCGACGTCGACGGCGCGACTCGCTTCCACGAAGCTGCGCGGCAGCTCAGCCGGTGAGTCGACGCGGCGGCCGACCCCGATGCTGACGGTGACCGAACGCACTCGTTCGTCCAGTTGCCGGCGCAGGCGTTCTGCGATGTCACGCCGTTCGGCCGGATCGTCGGTGGCCGGCGCGAGCAGGGCGGCAATCGTTGCGGTGCGCGTCCAGACGATGGCCTGCGGCCCGAGCGTCGCGCGGGCCGCGGCGGCGATCGCGAACAGCGCGCTGTCGGGGATCGTGCCGTGCTCGGGTGGGTCGATCGATGCGAGCAGGACCGCACGTGGACGGCTCAGATCCCATCCGAAGCTGATCGCGCGCTCTGCGACGTCCGTGGCGCTCGCATGGCCGGCGACCAGCTCCTCCAGCGAGACGGCGGCGAACCGCTCCTGGGTGTTCGCCACCGCGCTGGCTTGAGCGAGATGCACGGCAACCGCGGCGGCCGCTCGTTCGAGAGCCACTACGTCGTCCTGCTCGAGCGTTGCCGCGTCCGGGTAGGCGACGAATTCGCCGTAGGCGTCGTCGCGGGGACCGATCGGTTGACGGATGCCTCCCTCGATGTCCACCGTCCCGGTCGCCTCCAGTGGGACGACGACGGTCGGCCGGCCATCGTTGTCGACAACGGCGACCGGGCAGTTCAACAGCTCGTGGAGCGTCTGCGCGATCTCGGAGGTGCCGCCCCCGGCCATCATGATGCGTGTGAAGCGCTGATGCGTATCGAGGAAGCGGTCGAGACGCTGCCGTTGCGCCTCGAGCAGCGCCTCGAGGACCGCGGCGGTCACGTCGGTGAGCTCGGCGTCGTCCGGAAAGGCGATGACCGGCAGGGACCACGCGTCGGCTGCGCGCAGCACCGCGCTCGACAGGGTATGAGAGGAGCTGAGGCGCACGGCCAGGCCGGCCACACCAGCGCCGGCGAGGTCCGCCACCAGTCCTTCGGCATCCGCGCTGGCTGCCGTCAACGTCTCGGTCGTCGTGACGACCAGTTCGTTGGCCTGCGCTCGGCGCAGTTCCTCCGGCGTTGCCGCCGCGCGGGCGCGTACCACCGTCCGCGAAGTTCCGTCGAGACCCGCAGCTACATCCGCGCCGACGAACGGCAGCAACTCGACCAGCGCGCTCACGTCGAACGTTCGCCACACGTCATCACCCTGTCCGATCGCTGGGCGCCGTGCATCCCTGGACGGCCGGACTCACCGCGCCACGGCACAGGCCACGCAGGTGGTTGCGGACGGAATCACCTCCAGCCGCTCGACCGGAATCGCTCCACCACAGACCTCGCATGACCCGTAGGTGCCATCGTCGAAGCGCGCCAACGCGTGTTCGACGTCCTGGAGCGCGATGCTCGCGGCTGTCGTCGAGATCTCGAGGTGGTCGTCGACGAACGTGGGGTCGGCGGCCGCTTCCAGCTGCGCCAGGCGGGCCGCCGCCTCGTCGCGGCGGGATCTGAGCAGGGCGCGCACACGCATCGCTACGTCATGGTTCACGCCGATGACGGGACGGACGGGGTCGGCGGACGGGACAACGGAAGCTACGGGCATGGTGAGACTCCTCGGCGCGATAGATGTGCACGCACATCACGGATTGACTGGCGACGATCACGCGGCCAGCGCACAGGCCGGATGGCGGAGGCCCGGATCCTCGACAACGGGCGCGGCCCCCGCACCGGCACCAAGGGGGTCGGTGACGGTGGTCGACGCAAGGTTCGGCGTTGGCTGCGGCCGGCCCTGGGGCTCGCCGACGAGGGTGCGGACGACACCCCCGATCAGTCTGCGAACCTGGTCCCAGCTCTCCTCCTCACGTTGCTGGCACGACGCGCATCGCCGCGCGTACGGCACGGCCACGAGGCGGGCGGCGGAGATCGGACGGCGGCACGTCTCGCAGTCGCCGTACGTGCCATCGGACAGGCGGGCGAGCGCGTCGCGAACCGCGGCACGCAGCCCGATCCGGTAGGCGGCGAGCGTTGTGAGACCGACGGTGGCGACGTGGTCGACGCCGGTGTCCTCGAGCTCGGACAGCTGGTGCAGGCGCTCGAGGATGACCACTCGCTGATCGAAGGTCAGCGCATCCTGCTCAGCTGAGAGCTTCGCCGCGGGTACGGTCCAGGTCACAGTTCCTCCTTGCTAGGTCATGCTTGCCAGTTCCTGCTGTCCATCGTGGGGCGGGCAGCGCACGGAGACGCTGGTCGAATCCGACATCATCGAGTCGGCGCGCTGTCCAGTCGGCACAACGGACACGAGCACGGGCCGGGTCGGGTTCCGGTCACGCTGCCCGCCCGAGCGGGCAGACCGGTCGCGGCGCGCCGGTACAGCTTCGCCGGACGCCCCGCGCCGGGTCCTTGACGGCCGGTGAGCGCATCGACCTCGACGACGTTGGACTGATCTTGGAGAACGAGGGCGTCGCCAGCTTCCACGAATCCTTCCAGCAGGTGCTCGCCGCCCTCCACGCCAAGGCCGCTCACGCCGCGCGGCAGTATCTTCTGCCGTGGTGAGCGACGCGTCAGGCAGCAATCGGGTGGTCGTCGGCGTCGACGGGTCGGAGTCGAGCCAGCTCGCTCTCCGGCGGGCTGCGGTGGAAGCGGTCGCCCATGGCGCCGTGCTCGAGGTCCTCCATGCCTGGACGAATCTCGATCAGCCAGGCCCGACGTTCGATCCGCACTACGGCGAGGCGCAGGCCCGCGAGCGGATCGACGCCTTCGTCGGCGCCGTCCTCGGCGACGACCGCCCGGCCAACACCGTGCTGACGGTGATCAACGACCACGCCGCGCCGGCGATCCTCGGCGCGTCCGAAGGGGCGTTCATGGTCGTTGTCGGAGCGCGAGGGCTGGGCGGGTTCAAGCAGTTGCTGTTGGGATCGGTCAGCAACCAAGTCGTGCATCACGCGTCATCACCGGTGCTCGTGGTGCGCTGAGGCTGAAGTCACCGACCTGTCGGCCGGAATGTGCCCGATCCGGCTGATATCGGCCGACGACTCGAGTGGCGCGTGGGTGTCACGAGGGTTCGAACAGCTTCCGCCCTGTCCGCACAGGTTCGCTCATCACACCGGCTCGAGATGTGCGAACGTGTTGATCTCTGAGCCCGGACCTGTCACCCTGGTGCCGTGTCCGGGGGACAGCCGAGCGCGAGCGCACATCGCAGACAGCAGCCGGTCACGGGCTGATGCTCGCCCGCCAGCGCCAGAACGCGATCCTCGAGCAGGTCGTGCGCCAGGGCGGTGTCCGGGTCGCGGATCTCGTCGCCCGCCTCGGTGTGTCTGACATGACGGTCCGGCGCGACATCCGGGTGCTGGCCGAACGGGGCCTGGTCACCAAGGTCCACGGCGGCGCCGCCGCGGTCTCGCACGTGCTCAGCGCAGATGAGCCCGCCTTCCACGTCAAGTCGGAGCTGCACCCCGTCGAGAAGCGGGCGATCGCCGCCGCGGCTGGGGCGCTGGTCGAGGCGGGCAGTTCGGTGGCGCTGTCCGGGGGGAGCACGACGTTCGCCGTCGCCCAGGCCCTGTGCGACACGCCGCGGTTGACGGTGTTGACGAACTCGTTGCCGGTGGCCGACCTGCTCCACACGTCCGCACGCACGGACGTCACGGTCGTCTTGACCGGCGGTGAACGCACCCCGTCCGATGCCCTCGTCGGGCCGATCGCGCTCGCCGCGCTCGCCCAGCTTCGCGTCGACTGGCTCTTCCTCGGTGTCCACGGGATCGACGCCCGCGCCGGGCTGACCAGCCCGAACATGAACGAGGCGGCCACCGATCGGGCGATGATGTGCTCGGCCCAGCGCACGGTGGTCGTCGCCGACCACTCGAAATGGAACGTCGTCGGGCTCGCCGCGATCGCCCCGATCAGCGACGCCGACATCCTCATCACCGACGACGGTGTCACCGACGCGGCGTGCCGTGTCCTCGAGGCGCAGGTCGGGCGGCTCGTCGTCGTCGGGGCGCCGCGATGACAGCGAGCCGCGGAGCTGCGGTGGCGCACCGGGTGCGCCGCGTGCGTGGCCACCTGGCCGACGGCCGTCAGCTCATCTACTTCGACGACTCCGAGCCCTACGTGTCGGGGCGGGCGCACCGCTCGTTCGATGACCGCCGCCCGCTCGGGTCGGCGCCGTCGAGTGGCGAGATGCGCCTCGACGCGCTGACGGGCGAGTGGATCGCGATGGCTGCTCACCGGATGGATCGCACGTTCCTGCCGCCAGCCGACCTCTGCCCGCTGTGCCCGACGAGACCGGGCCATGCGCCGACGGAGATCCCGGCGGCCGACTACGACGTGGTGGTGTTCGACAACCGCTTCCCGTCGTTCGCCGGCCCGCCCGACCCGCGCGCCGTGCCGCGCCCCGCGCACGGGCGATGCGAGGTCGTGTGCTTCACGAGCGACCACGACGCCAGCTTCAGCGACCTCGACGACTCGCGGATCCGCACTGTCGTCGAGGCGTGGGCAGATCGAACCGCCGAGCTGTCGGCGCAACCGGGCGTCGAGCAGGTCGCGGTGTGGGAGAACCGGGGTCCGGAGATCGGCGTCACGCTCCATCACCCCCACGGTCAGATCTACGGCTACCCGTTCGTCACCCCGCGGACCGTGGCGACGCTGGCCCAGGCGCGGCGTCACGACGGGCCGGGCGATCTCGTGGGCGACGTCCTGGCCTCGGAGGTCGCGGTCGGGACGCGGATCGTGTTGGCGGGTACGCACTGGACCGCGTTCGTGCCCGACGCGGCGCGCTGGCCGATCGAGCTCCGCGTCGTGCCGCACCGGCACGTACCGGACCTGTCCGCCCTTGACGGGGACGAGCGCGCCGAGCTCGCCGTCGTGTGCCGCGATGTCCTGCGGCGCGTCGACCGGTTCTTCCCTGGCGTCGCCGCGGTGCCGTACATCGCCGCGTTCCACCAGGCGCCGGTTCACGAGGCACGGGGTCTGATCAGGCTCAGCCTGCAGGTCTTCTCGGTGCTGCGGGCACCCGGGAAGCTGAAGTACCTCGCCGGCTCCGAGTCGGCGATGGGGGCGTGGGTGCTCGACACCACGCCGGAGATCATCGCCGCCCGCCTGCGCGACGTAGGGGGTGGCTGACACGATGCCGAGACTCAGCGATGCGATCGCCAGTTCCGACACGCGCTGGTATGCGCCGGGCGACGAGGCGGGGGCGGTCGCCCGCTCGGCGGCGACGTTCCGCGCCGCGTTCGGGACCAGACCGGACGGCACTTGGGCAGCACCGGGGAGGGTCAACCTGATCGGTGAGCACGTCGACTACAACGGCGGGCGGTGCCTGCCGATCGCCCTGCCGCAGCGCACGTACTGCGCGGCCCGGCGGCGCAGTGACGGTGTGCTGTGGGTGACGTCAGGCGCCGACCATCCTCCGTGGGAAGGCGCGATCGTCGACCTCGCACCGTCCGGTGGTCGCGGCTGGGCGCGCTATGTCGCCGGCGCGGTGTGGGCGCTGCGGCGCGCCGGCGTCGACGTACCGGGCCTCGACGTGACGATCGACAGCGATGTCCCCATCGGCGCCGGGCTGTCGAGCTCGGCGGCGCTGATCTGCGCGGTGGCGATCGCCGCCGCCGACCTGGCCGATGCGACCGAGTTGATCGACGCCGACGACCGCGCGGCGCTGACCGCGATCTGCGTGGACGCCGAGACGGCGTTCGTCGGGGCGCCGACGGGCGGGATGGACCAGGCGGCGGCGTTGCGCACGCGCGCCGGCCACGCCCTGTTGCTGGACTGCCGCGACGAGTCCGTCGAGCACCTCGCGTTCGATCTCGGCGCCGTTGACCTGGCGTTGCTCGTGATCGACACGGGCGTCGTCCACGACCACGTCGAGGGTGGCTACGGCGACCGCCGCCGGGGGTGCGAGCGAGCGGCGCGGCGCCTCGGCGTGCATACCCTGCGCGAGATCGCCGATGCCACCCAGCCCGGCGACGTCGACGAGGCGCTGCGCGTACTGGTCGGCGACGTCACGTTGCCGCTGGCGCGACACGTCGTGACCGAGATGCACCGGGTCGACGAGGCGGCAGCGATGCTGCGCGCCGGCCACCCAGCCGCGCTGGGCCCGCTGCTCGATGCGTCGCATGCCTCGCTGCGCGACGACTTCGCGGTCTCCTGCCCCGAGCTCGACGTCGCCGCCGAGTCGGCGACAGCCGCCGGCGCACTGGGAGCGCGGCTGACCGGTGGCGGCTTCGGCGGGGCGGCGATCGCGCTGGTCCCCGCCGGTCAGGTCGGTGACGTGGCGACCGCCGTCGACGCCGCGCTGGCGGCGACCGATCTCACCCGCCCGATGTTCCTGCTGGCCACGGCCGGCGGGGCCGCCGGCCGGGTGGACTGAGCGTCCGGCCGGCCGCCCACGGGTGCCGCTTGCTGCGCGCTCAGCGCAGCGCGTCGCCGTCCAGCTCGCCGGTGCGGATGCGCACGATCCGTTCGGTGTCGATGACCCAGATCTTGCCGTCGCCGATGCGGTCGGTGCGGGCGACATTGGTGATCAGGTCGGTGATGCGGTCGGCGTCGACCTCATCGACGAGGACCTCGACCTTGACCTTGGGCACGAAGTCGACCTTGTACTCGGCCCCTCGGTAGACCTCGGTATGCCCGGACTGCCGACCGAAGCCTTGCACTTCGGTGACCGTCATCCCTTGGACGCCTGCCCGCTTCAATTCGTCCTTGATCTCATCGAGCTTGAACGGCTTGATGACTGCTGTGATCAACTTCATGTCGGTGACTCCGTTCAGCTGGCGTACGCGGTCTCGGCATGCTGACTCAGATCGAGCCCGAGCTGCTCGGCCTCGCGGTCGACCCGCAAACCAGAGACGATGTCGATCGCCTTGGCGATGACGAACGTGGCGGCTCCCGAGTAGGCGATCGCACAGACCACCGCGATGAACTGGTCGAGCAGCAGGTCGCCGCCGCCCCCGAAGAAGACGCCGTCGCGGCCGAAGCCGGTTGCCGACTGGTCGGCGAAGAATCCGAGCAGCAGCGATCCGACGATGCCGCCGACCAGGTGGACGGCGATGACATCGAGGCTGTCGTCGAGATTGAGCGCCTTCTTGATGGCGATGGCGAGGTAGCACACCATCCCGGCGATCGCACCGATGATGATCGGCGACATGCCTCCCACGTACCCGGCGCAGGGCGTGATGGCGACGAGCCCAGCTACGGCGCCGGATGCCGCGCCGAGCGTCGTCGCGTAGCCGTGCTTGATGCGCTCGACGACGAGCCAGCCGAGCAGGGCAGCCGACGCGGCGAGGCCGGTGTTGACGAGCGCCACCGCGGCTTGGACGTTGGCCGCGCTCGCTGACCCGGCGTTGAACCCGAACCAGCCGAACCACAGGATGCCCGTGCCGAGCAGCGTGAGCGGGAGGCTGTGGGGCGGCATCGGCTGGTCGGGGTAGCCCCTGCGGTGGCCGATGAGGGACACGATCACCAGCGATGCGATGCCGGCGTTGATGTGGATGGCGGTGCCGCCCGCGAAGTCGAGCGCGCCGCGCTCGTACAGCCACCCGGTGGGGCTGAACACCCAGTGCGCGACGGGCGAGTACACGAGGAGCGACCACAGCCCGATCAGCAGCACGTACGAGCGGAACTTGAGCCGATCGGCCGTGGCGCCGGTGATCAACGCCGGCGTGATGATGGCGAACATCATCTGGAAGGCGAAGAAGGCGGCTGTTGGGATGCTCAGCGATTCGAGCCCCGGTATCTCGTTGACAGGAGCGCCGCTGCTGTCGAACTGGGTGATGTCGCGCATGAACGCGAACTGGAAGTCGCCGATGAAGCCACCACTGTCACCAAACGTGAGCGAGAAGCCGACGATCGCCCACAGCACCCCGATCAGGCCCATGGCGAAGAAGTTCTGCATCAACATCCCGAGGACGTTCTTGCCGCGAACCATCCCGCCGTAGAAGATCGCCAGGCCCGGTGTCATGAAGAGCACGAGTGCTGCCGCAGCAAGCACCCAGGCTGTATCGCCGGTGTTCACGCAGTCTCCTTGTCCGTCGGAGTCCGGGACGTGTCGTCACGGACCGGCGACAGGATTCTGGGCGACTGTTACGGGCGTGTTTCTTGACAGTGTCAGAGTTGTGAACAGGGCGACGACGGGACCCCGACGGGCCTCGACGCGACCCCGCGGGTCAGACGACCCGGACGGACTCCGACCACTGCGCCCGGTCGACGACGTGGAACCGGCGCCCCGTGATCTCCAGCGGCTCGACCCGCACGAAGCGGTGCTTGGGCGCGGCGTGCCACGGGAACAGTGGCAGCTGCAGGGCGTCCATCACGTCGTACATGCCCTCCAGCTCGACGGCGTGGCCCTTGACGACCACGCTCCAGGCCTCACCTGCCTCCTCGTCGACACCGTCGACCTCGAACGCCACGCCGCGCCCGAGCACCGACGCGGCGAGCTTGGTGCCCTCCGCGGTGCGGAACACGATGCAGCCGTGGTCGACCACGAAGTTGATCGGGAAGATGTCAGGGTGCTCCCGGATCGCCACGGCTAGACGCCCGACCGTCTCCCCCCGGAGCAGGTCCAGGCACTCGTTGGTCGACAGCACGATGCTCCCAATGTGATCGGTCGTCATAGCTGCAGCATCGCCGCGCCAAGCCGATCGCGTCTAGAGGCAAAAGTCCCCGTATCCGGTGGGCTAGTGAGCGCTGGTCGCGCGTTGCTCGGGATCGAGGTGGCGGGCGGCGTACACGGCGGCCTCGGTGCGCCTGGTGACGCCGAGCTTGGACAGCACCGAGGTGACGTAGTTCTTCACCGTCTTCTCCGCCAGGTACATCCGTTCGCCGATCTGGCGATTGGTCAAGCCGTCGGCGAGCAGCACCAGGACCTGGCGCTCCTGCGGGCTGAGCCGAGCGATCCGCTCGTCCTCCTCCGGGCCCCGCCGCAGCCGTTCGAGCACGCGGGCGGTCGCCGCCGGGTCGAGCAGGTGCTCGCCGGCCGCCACCCGCCGAACGCAGGAGACGAGCTCCGAGGAGCGGATCTGCTTGAGCACGTACCCGGCGGCGCCCGCCATCACGGCGTCGAACAGGGCCTGGTCGTCGGCGAACGACGTGAGCATGAGGCACGCCGTTCGTGGGTGCCGGGAGCGGATCTCGCGGCACGCCGTGATCCCGTCACCCTCCTGCAGGCGCACGTCGAGCACGGCGACATCAGGGTCGAGCGCCGGAATGCGGCGGATCGCCTCGTCCTCAGTGGCGGCCTCACCGACTACGACGAGGTCGGGTTCGGATTCCAGCAGGTCGCGCACCCCCCGCCGCACGATCTCGTGATCGTCGAGCAGGAATACCCGCACCTGATCGGCCATCTCCACAGTGTGCCAGCCACGTCGGTGAAGTCGGGCCCTTCTCATTCCACCTTCTGCGGCGCCAGAGTCTCGAATCCGGGACTGTGGCCACCCAGAGATCTCGGCGTCGTGGGGCTCAACGGCCGAGCACGTCGGGTCCGCTGGCGAGGACGTCACAGCTGTCGAAGCGGCGCTTGGCCGCCCGCAGGCGGGACCACTGGTCGCCGTAGTGCCGCCGCCAGTCGTCGACGTCGAGGTCGACGGCGCTGATCGGGTAGGCGGTGCCGCCCAGCTCGCGGCACCGGTCATAGAGCCGGCGGTTGAACGCCAGCACGGACGTCACGTCGGTGCCAGGTGGCACCGATCGCAGCGTGTCGAACCCGATGACGAGATCCTCGCCGGGAGCGCGGAACAGGGGGCGGGTGAACGTCGACGAGCGCAGCGGGATCATCAGCAGGCTGAACACGTCACCGTCGGCCACCGGCGCCAGCGCGGCCTGCACCTCGGTGAGGAACGTGCTGGCGCCCGACATCGGCAGCACGAGGTCGATCCATGGATGCGGCCGCGTCGTCTGCTCGCCGACGCGGTTGGCCCAGATCGTAAACGGGAGGTCGGTGATCGAGCTCTGCTCGGTGATCGCGGCAAGACCGGCGAGCAGGGAACCGTCGTCGGGGGCGGCGCCGGTGCCGTGGTAGGCGACGGCTTCGAGCAGGAACCCGTACGCTCCGCCGCCGACCGGGAAGCCGAACGCCTCCATCTGGTCGAACCGGGCATCCAGCATCAGCGTGCCGAGGTCGGCGAGCAGCGAGTCGAGGTCCGGGTAGAGCAGGTCGTACACCCGCACCGTGGTCGGCGCGGGCAGCACGCGCATCGTCGCCTCGACGATGACGCCGACCTGTCCCTGGCCGGCGAGCAGCATCTCGAACAGCTCACGGTGGCGGTGCGCCGAGCACTCGACGATCTGGCCGTCACCGGTGACCGCCAGGAGACGCTCGACGTGGTCGATCTGGGCGCCGGAGCGGAACGACATCGCCCCTATCCCGCCGACAGACAGCGTGCCGCCGACGGTCTGGCCGATGTAGTCGGGCAGCACCGCCGGCATCAGCCTCGGCGTCTCGGCGAGCGTCGCGGCGAGGACGTCGCGCCAGCGGGCTCCGGCGCCCATCGTCACCCGGCCGCCGGCGATCGGACCGATCGCGTCGAACGTCGTCAGGTCGAACACGATGCCTGCCGTGTGCTGGGACTGGCCGTACGTCGTGTGGGCGGCGCCGCGCCCGACGACCCGGACGTCGTGGCGGCGGGCGAACCGCAGCATCCGGCTGACGTCGCGCACCGACCCCGGCCGCAGCACGGCCACGGGCAGCTCGCTGACGATCTGGCCGAAGTCCTGGGCGTACGCGGCGCACGTGGCGGCGTCGACCGAGAGCGTGCCGTCGAGCCGCGGCACGTCGACGAACGGGTCCCCGGGCGGGCGGCCGGCGGCGGCCACCCAGCTTCCTGACCCGACGTTGAGACCGACGACGGCGGCGCCCGCGGCGCCGGCGAGGACCTTGGCGAAGCCGCGCCGGGTGAGCGCTGCGGGGTCGTGGGGCATCCATCGATCGAACCGCGCCCACGGGACGAAGTCATGGAGACGGCGTGCACTGTCGGTGGAGATCTGCGTCACCGGTACCGCCGCCGCTGCCCGGCTGACGTCGCGTCCGGCGTTCTGCGTGGCCAGAGTCTCGAATCCGAGACCGTCACGCCCCAGAAGGCGGGATGAGACTGTGGCCACCCAGTTGCGGGGTCGGGCGAGACGCTCCCGCTAGCGTGAGCGGTCCGATGCGGTGCGCCAGCGGACGACGAGCGTGAAGATCCTGCGCCGCGCGCTGTTCGCGCTGTGGGTGGCCGCCGTGGTCGCCGGGGCGATGCGGCTACGCGGGCGCGGTGGCGTGCCGCCCCAGCACGGGGGCTGGCAGCCGATCGACATCGGCGAGTCGTGATCACCACCGTCGGCCTGGTCGGCGGCGGGGTGGTCGCCGACCGGCTGCGGCGGACGGCGGCCCGGCGGTATCGCTTCGTCGGCCCCGACGTGGCGACGCAGATCGTCGTCCTCGCCGGGGCCGGGCCGCACGCCGAGACGGCGACCGGGTTGGTACGCCGGGGCGTCCATGTCGTGTCCACGTCGGGAGCTGTCGCCGATGTCCGGGGCCTGCTCGAGCTCGACGACACCGCCCGCGACACCGGTAGCAGTGTCGTCGTCGGCGCCGCCGCAGCGCCTGGTCTGAGCGGGTTGTTCGCCCGCCACCTCGCCAGCGCGCTGGCTGGGTGCGATGAGATCCACATCGCCGTCCACGGCACCGCTGGCCCGGCGTGTGCCCACGAGCACCACCGCTCGCTGCGCGGCTGGGCGATCGGGTGGCACGACGGGACGTGGATCGAGCGCCCCGCCGGCAGCGGGCGCGAGCTGTGCTGGTTCCCCGAGCCGGTCGGGGCGCGCGACTGCTACCGCGCTGAGATGCCCGATCCGTGGCTGCTGCACCGCGCGTTCCCCGACGTCGATCGGATCAGCGCCCGTCGCTCGGCCACGCGCCGCGACCGGTTCACGGCCCGCCTGCCGATGCTCAGCCCGCCCCACCGCGAGGGCGGCGTCGGCGCGCTGCGGGTCGAGGTCCGCGGCCGCGACAGCAGCGGGGCGCGGGCGACGCGCGTGATCGGGATGGCCGAGCTGATCGGCACGGCCGCTGCCGCGGTGGCCGGGGCGTTCGTCGACCTCGTCGCCGCGGGCGACGCATCGCCCGGCGTGATCACGGCCGGCGACGCCGACCTGCCGACCGACTGGCTGCTCGCCGCCGTCGCCCGCGGCGGCGTCCGGCTGCAGGCGTTCACCGGCATCCCCCA
This sequence comes from Ilumatobacteraceae bacterium, assembly GCA_044867195.1. GTDB lineage: Bacteria > Actinomycetota > Acidimicrobiia > Acidimicrobiales > Ilumatobacteraceae > JALZMG01. The sequence continues at coordinate 11,492 of JBIOUO010000539.1, read as the reverse complement.
CATCGGCTGAGGTCGCGCCGCACACCGAGCTGGTCGGTCAACCCAGGCTGGCGAGCACGCGCTCGACGACGTCGGCGCGAGCTGCGTCGTAGACGCCCATATGGTCGGCGCCGGCGTACTCCAGCGCCTCGACGTTGGCCTCCAGCTGACGCAGCCGCGCCTCGAGCTGGCGCGTCCACGCCGCAGGCACGGCGTCGTCGGCGTCTCCCGACACGAGCACGACCGGCGCCGCGCCGGCGACTCGCCCGGCTGACTGGCGGGCCAGGGCGGCGGCCCATTCGCCGCCGCGGAAGCCCTCGGCGCGCACCCAGCGCGCCGGGTCGCCACCGAACACGCGCACGAGATGACCCAAGCGGTCGGTCCACAGGTGGCTGCTGCGGGCGATCGCCGCGGGCGTCAGCACCTCGGTCAGGTCGACCGGCTCCACGCTCGGCCACGTGGCGGCGAGCTGGACGGGGAACGCGGCCATGCCGCGGGTCGTGGCGTAGTGGTCCATCGCCACGGCGAGGTCGGCGACGGGCGACATCGGAACGGCGAGGCGGATGTCGAGGCCGGCGCCGTCCTCACCGGTCGCCAGCTCGTTCGCCCACAGCACCGCGTGCCCGCCGGCCGAGTGCCCGGCGATGGCCGCGCGCGGCCCGGCGCCAGTCGTGGTCAGGTCGACGGTCGCGCGTACGGCGTCGAGCACGGCCTGCCCCGCCGTCGCGCCGTGGAGGTACGGGTGGACTGGTCCCTCGACGCCGAGCCCGGTGAGATCGGGCGCGGCCACCACGATCCCCTCGCTGACGAAGTCTGCGGCGTACCAGGCATCGAGGCCGGCACGCGACGGGCCGCACCCGGTCGCCACCCCACCCGCCCCGTGGACCCACACGACCACCGGCCGCGGGCGCGGTGCGAGTCCGACCGGGATGGCCACCGCCATCGACGTCGCCACCGGTCGTCCCGCAGCGTCAACCGTGCGGTAGCGCACCCGCCAGCCGGTGGCCCAGCCACCGACCGAGATCTCCTCGGCCGCCAGGACCTCGCCACGCCGGCCGGGAGCGGCTGGATCGGCGGCGTAGAAGCCGGTGCGGTCGGGCGCCGGCGGCGTCGTACCGCGGCGGCGCTGCCACGAGCCGCGGGCGCGGCCTGCGAACGACACGAGATCGTCGACGAAGCGCGGCATCCCTGACATCCGGCGCAGCGTAGGCAGCCCATTCGGTGGGGGCGGCTGATGACCGCCCGGCACCCTCACACGTGCTCGATCCGCGTCGAGACACCGAGCGCTCGCGCCGACGGCCATCGACGGTCGGTGGTGATCAGCAGGCCCGCCTGACGCGTGTGGGCGGCCGCGACGACGAGAGCGTCTGGGAGCCGGAGCGATCGATGCCTGGCACGAAGTCTCGCCGCGGCGACAGCGATGTCCTCGTCGAGGGGCACGACCTCGATGGGCAAAACGGCCAGAAGCTCGCGCACCGCGTTGATTGCCTCTTCGCCCCGTCGTGCCGGCCCGACCAGAGATTCGGCCACGGCAGATGCCGCCATGGCGAGGTGGTCGCGTCGCTCACGGGCTCGCTCCAGCGCACCGCGGGCGGCTTCATGGTGGGCGTCGTGGCGGTCCAAGAACCCGATGATCACGCCCGCGTCGAGGTGGGTCAGCCCCACTCGCCGCGCAGCTCCTCGAGCTCGCCGGGCTCGTAGACGCCAGTCATCGCGCCGGCGTATTCGGCGAGGACGTCGCGCTCCCGCTCGAGCACGATCTTGCCGGGACCCTCGGCGTGGGCGACCACGCGCTCACCGATCTCGAGCCCAGCGGCGCGGAGGGCGTCGACGGGGATCGTGATCTGGTGCTTGGAGCTGATCCGAGATGCGCCACGACGGCGTTGCCTTACCCCTTGCACCTGAGTAAAGGTACCATCGGCGGCAGGGAATCCGTGGCTGGTACGGATGCGCCGCCAGCCCGACGGGTGCACGCTCTTCCAACCCAGGGTCTGGCGGAACCGCGTCGTCTCCACCGACGTATTCGACAACTGCGTTCGCGGACCACTCATCCGGCCTCAGTCCCCCGACTCGTCCGTCGCCGACGGACACAGCCACCCCCTCACGGTCGATCGCGGCCGTTTCACTCACGATCGGAACAACGCAAACCATGAAAGCAAGCAATCGTGCCCGGAGACGCCTCGCCCGCCGGCTGCTCATCGGCTCCGCGCTCGGCGCTGGCGTGGCTGCTGCGCTGAGCCTCACCGCCAGCGCCGCCACCACGGCGACATTCAGCAACGGTGTGCTCACCGTGTTCGGTGACAACCTGGCCAACACGGTCGAGATCAGCCGCAACGCGGCCGGCACGATCCTCGTCAACGGCGGCGCCGTCGCCGTCAAGGGAGGCACGCCGACGGTCGCCAACACCAGTCAGATCCAGGTCTTCGGTCTCGGCGACAACGACCGCATCACGCTCAACGAGGCCAACGGTGCGCTGCCCCGCGCCCTCCTGTTCGGCGGCATCGGCGACGACGTCGTCACCGGTGGCTCGGGCAACGACCAGCTGTTCGGGCAGTCCGGCAACGACACGCTCCTCGGGCGTGGCGGGTTCGACCTCCTCTTCGGGGGCAGCGAGCACGACACCCTCACTGGCGGCGATGCCGACGACCAGGTGTTCGGCGAGAGCGGTGACGATCGGATGATCTGGAACCCGGGCGACGACACCGACCTCAACGAGGGCGGCAACGGCAGCGACACCGCCGAGGTCAACGGCGGCAACGGTGCCGAGGTCTTCACCGCCACCGCCAACGGCACGCGGGTGCGGTTCGACCGTCTCGACCCGGCGCCGTTCTCGATCGACATCGGCACGTCGGAGAACCTCGTGCTCAACGCCAACGGCGGCAACGACTCGTTCTCCGCCACGGGAAACCTCGCCGCGTTGATCAAGACCACCGTCGACGGCGGCACCGGTGACGACACGATCCTCGGCAGCAACGGGGCCGACCTCCTCCTGGGTGGCGACGGCAAGGACTTCGTCGACGGCCAGCAGGGCAACGACGTGGCGTTCGCCGGCGCGGGTGACGACACCTTCCAGTGGGATCCCGGCGACGGCAGCGACGCGGTCGAGGGCCAGGACGGCACCGACACGATGCTGTTCAACGGCAGCGCCGGCGCCGAGGTCTTCGAGGCGTCCGCCAACGGCCAGCGCCTGCGGTTCACGCGCAACATCGGCAACATCGTGATGGATACCGACGACCTCGAGATCGTCGATCTGAACGCGCTCGGCAACACCGACACGGTCATCGTCAACGACCTGACGGGCACCGACGTCGTCCGGCTCGACACCGACCTCGCCGCCACCATCGGCGGCGCCGCCGGCGACGGCCAAGCCGACACCGTCATCGTCAACGGCACGAACGGCGACGACGTCATCGACATCGTCGGCAGCGGGACATCGGCGTCCGTGCTCGGCCTCCAGGCGCAGGTGAACATCACCAACTCCGAGCGCGCCAACGACTCGCTGGTCGTCAACGCCCTCGGCGGCGACGACGGGGTGACCGCGACGGCGCTGCCTGCGGGCGTCATCAAGCTGACGGTCGACGGCGGTACCGGTGACGACACGCTCCTCGGCTCGCAAGCTGCCGACGTGTTCCTCGGTGGTGACGGCAACGACTTCATGTTCGGCGACAACGGCAACGACGTCGCGTGGATGGGTGCCGGTGACGACGTCTTCCAGTGGAACCCGGGTGACGGCAACGACACCCTCGAGGGCCAGGACGGCAGCGACCAGATGCTGTTCTTCGGCGCCAACGCCAGCGAGAGCATCGACATCGCGGCCAACGGTGGGCGGGTCCGGTTCTTCCGCGACGTCGCCGCCGTGACGATGGACCTCGACGACGTCGAGGGCATCGACTTCCGGGCCCTGGGCGGCGCCGACAACATCGTCGTCGGCGACCTCAGTGGCACCGACGTGACGGCGATCAACTCCGACCTGCGCGGTCCCAACGGTGGCGGCGACGGCGCAGCCGACACGATCACCGTCAACGGCACCCAGGGCGACGACGTGTTCGGTGCCGCCGGCGACGCCGGCGGGGTCAACGTCTTCGGGCTCCACACCGCGGTCGACATCTCCTTCGCCGAGCAGGCGAATGACCGCCTGACGTTGAACGGCCAGGCCGGCAGCGACACCGTGGACGCGACGTCGCTGGAAGCCGACGGTATCCAGCTCACGATGAACGGTGGGCTTGGCGCCGACCTGCTCCTCGGCAGCGCGGGCGGCGACCTCATCAACGGTGGCGACGGAGACGACGCAGCCTTGATGGGCGCCGGCGACGACGTGTTCGTCTGGAACCCCGGTGACGACAACGACACGCTCGAGGGCCAGGATGGTTTCGACACGATGCTGTTCAACGGCGCCAACATCGCCGAGAGCATCGACATCGCCGCCAACGGCGGGCGGGTCCGGTTCTTCCGTGACGTGGCCAACGTCACGATGGACCTCGACGACGTCGAGGACATCGACTTCCGGGCCCTGGGTGGTGCCGACACGATCGTCGTCCATGACCTCAGCGGCACCGACGTGACCACGGTGAACACCGATCTCGCGGCCGCCGCGGCCCCCGCCGGCGACGGCCAGCCCGACAGCGTGATCGTCCAGGGCACCCGCGGCGACGACGTCGCCGTGGTCGTCGGCGACGCGAGCGGCGTCTCGGTCCTCAGCCTGGCCGCCCAGGTCAACATCACCGGCTCCGAAGGCGCCAACGACCGCCTGACGGTCGACGCCCTGGCCGGCGACGACGTGGTGGAGGCCTCCGGCCTCGCAGCCGGAGCGATCCAGCTCACCGAGCTCGGCGGCGACGGGTCGGACATCCTGATCGGCAGCGACGGCAACGACGTCCTCTCCGGCGGCGCTGGTGACGACGTGATCATCGGCGGCGCCGGCACCGATGTCATCGACGGCGGCGACGGCGACGACATCGAGATCCAGCTCGTCGCCGACGGCGACAACGTCAGCTCGGCGACCGCCGCCGACGACACGTGGATGGCGAACCACCTCAGCGTCGTCGACGGCAAGACGGTCGTCGAGGTCGGCGGCAAGGAGCAGATGCTCCCGCAGACCGACCTGTCACAGTTGATCCAGGACGCTGCCTCGTAGCACTTCCACGGAACCGCGAACTGGGCGGGGATCGTTCCGGAAACCGGAATGATCCCCGCCCAGATCCGCGTGCGGCCTCAACCGGCTTCGAGTGCGGTGTCCGTGTCGTCGGGCTTGGCCTGAGCTCCCAGCGCTTCGACCCGCCCGGCGAGGCGCTCCATCGCGTCGAGCATCTCCGACAGTTGCTCCCGCAGCTCGTCGCCGGTGACGGCGTCGGCGAGCATCAGCCGCACGCCGGCGATCTCGCGGGCGAGGAACTCGGTGTCGGCGCGCGTCCGCTCGGCGACGCTGCGGTCGAGCTCGGCCTGCACGCGGTCCCTCGCTTCCTGGCGGTTCTGGGCGAGCAGGATCAGCGGCGCGGCATACGAGGCCTGCAGCGAGAGCACGAGCGTGAGCAGCACGAGGCCGCGGCCCCACGGGTCGAACCGTACGGCGTCCGGCGCGATCAGGTTGTAGGCGATCCAGACGGCGATGACCACGCTCTGCCAGACGAGGAAGCGGGCAGTGCCGAGCGTGCGGGCGATCGACTCGGCGAACCGTCCGAAGGCGTCCGAGTCGTATTGCACGTCGAGGCGGCGACCAGAGCGCGGTGTGGTGAGATCCTCCCGGCGCTTCACCATGACGCGGCGACCTCCCCGAGCATCCCCACGTCACGCCGTCCGGATCCGGGTCGTCACCCCCCGCTGCCGCCATCCCACGCCGAGCTGGCGGTCGAGCACGTCGTCGACCGTCACCGCCCCGAGCAGGCTGCCGCTCGGGTCGCACACCGCGACGGCGAGCATGTCGTAGCTGGCCAGCAGCTCGGCGACCGCAACGTCAGAGGTGTCGGGCGTCACCACTGGGTCCTCGGCGACGCAGTTCCGCAGCTCGGTGCTCGGTTGCTCGCGCAGCAGGCGCTGGAAGTGCGCGGTGCCGAGCAGGCGTCCCGTCGGCGGCTTGAACGGCGCATGGCACACGAAGACCTGGGCGGCGATGCTGACGACCCAGTCCGGCTCCCGGATCTGGGCCAGCGCATCGGCGACGGTGGCCGTCGGGCCGAGCACGATCATCTCCGGCGTCATCATCCCGCCGGCGGTCGCCTCCTCGTAGGACAGCAGCTGGCGCACGACGGCGGCGTCGTCGGCGTCCATCGCCTCGAGGATCCGGCGTTGCTCCTCACCGGACATCTCGCCAAGCAGGTCGGCGAGGTCGTCGAACTCCATCTCGTCGAGCACGCCGACGAGGCGGTCGAGGTCGAGTCCCTCGATCAGCCCGATCTGCTCGGCCTCGGGCAGCTCCTCGAGGAGATCGGCGAGGCGTTCGTCGTCCATCGCTGCGGCGAGCTGGCGACGGTGGGCCAGCGGCAGCGCGCGCACGACGGCGGCGACCTCCGACGGATGCATGTTGCGCAGGCGAGCCGCCTCAGCCGCGGCCGCGCTGATCGGCGGGAACAGGCCGGGCACCTCGTCGACATCGACGAGCCGGAAGCTGGGCTTGCGGCGCAGCAGGTTGCGGCGCATCAAACGCACCTTGGCGATCTGCCAGCCGTGACCCCTGGCGTCCTCGACCGGGGCCAGCGCGACGTCGCTGACCGCCTCCTCGCCGACGCGGTGGTCGATCACGTCACGGCCGACCAGCACCTCACCCGGCCGTGACTTGAACGGATTGAGGTCGACGTCCCAGCTGCGCAGCCGGGCGCCGTGGGCTTGCAGGTCAGCGAGGCGGTTGGCGTTGACGAAGATCCGCCGCCTCTGGATCTCGGCGACGAAGCCCGTCACACGCGGCAGCTCGCCCGGCAGGCCGGGCACGGCAACGACGTCCTGCAGCCGGCCGATCGTCGCCCCGCCGGCGTCGCGCAGCGGCAACCGCATCACGCGGAACGCCCAGATCAGCTCGCCGGACATACCCCGGAGCCTACCCGTGGGGTATTTCACCCCCCGGCTCTCGCGCCCCCAGCATCTGGGTGGTCACGGTCTCATTCGAGGATCCGGGTGGCGACAGTCTCAGATCCGAGACTGTCGCCACCCAGAAACCGGGGGATCAACCGGACCGCTAGCCGCCCGCTAGCCGTGATGAGTCAGTCAACCCGCGACACCTGGACGAGCGTGTCGCTGTACGCGACGCCGCCGCCCCAGTCGGTGAGAGTGTCGTTCGTCAACGCGTTGGCGGCCCGGCCGTCCGGATGCTGCGACGCCCACCAGCCGAACGGAATCACGGCCAGCCCCGGCCGCAACCGGGCGGTGACGCGCACCGGCACGGTGACGGTCGCCCGGTCGTTCCACACGCGGGCCAGGTCGCCCTCGGTGAGGCCGCGGGCGGTGGCGTCGGCGGCGTCGAGCTCGACGAACGGGCCGCCTTCCGCCGGCCCGTGCTTGGGCAGGTGCGAGTAGCCGGAGTTGAGGAACCGGCTGTGGTGCTTGGGCGTCATCAGTTGCAGCGGGTAGCGCCCGTGCAGCGCGGCGTCGCCGTGTGGACCCTCGCGCGGCGGGACGAACGTCGGCAGCGCCGGCTGGCCCATCGCCGCCAGCCGCTCGCTGACCAGCTCGACCTTGCCCGACGGCGTCGGGAACACGCCATCGCCCCACGCTCGCCCATCTTCCGGGTACGGCACCTTGACCCAGCCGACGCGGCGCAGCTCGGCCAGATCGGTGGTTGCGCCGAGCGCCTGCTCGAGCAGCGTCTCGTCGTCGTCGAACAGCGCCGGTTCGGTGAGACCCATCGCCCCGGCGAGGCGGCGAAACAGCTCGGTGTTGCTGCATGACTCCCCGAGTGGCGCGATTGCCGCCTGGTTCCAGCCCATCCACAGGTGGCCCCACGCCGGCACGACGTCGGTCGCCTCGATCTGTGTCGTCGCCGGGAGCACGACGTCGGCGTAGCGGGCGGTGTCGGTCAGGAACTGCTCGTGGACGACGGTGAACAGGTCGTCGCGGGCGAGACCGCGGCGGACGAGCTCGGCGTTGGGCACGATCACCAGCGGGTTCGAGTTCCAGACCACGAGCGCGGCGACCGGTGGGTCGAGCGCCGGGTTGGTCAAGGCCTCGCCGAGGCGGCTCATGTTGATCACGCGTGGCAGCGGGCCGGGCACGAGGTCGAGGCGCGTGAGCGCCGCCTCGTCGATGACGGCGTCGTGGTACGAGCCGACGCTGCGGGCGAGGCCGCCGCCGCGATCGTTCCACGCGCCCACCAACGCCGGCAGCACCGCCATCGTGCGGTAGAGCATCGCCCCGTTCTCGTGGTGCTCGGCACCGATCAGTGTGCGGATGGCGGCCGGGCGGATCGTCCCCCAGTCGCCCGCCAGGGCTTCGATCACGCTGGCGTCGACACCGCAGATCTCCGCCGCCCGCGACGGCGTCCAGCCGGCGACGTGGGCGGTGAGCTCGTCGAACCCGACGGTGTGGGCGTCCACCCACGGCCGGTCGACGAGCCCGTCGCGCACCAGCACGTGGGCCATCGCCAGCATCAGCGCGACATCGGTGCCGGGCCGCGGCTGGACGAACTCGTCGGCCGCCTCGGCGGTGCTCGTGCGGATCGGGTCGATCACGACGACCTTGGCCCCGGCGGCGCGCGCTGCCTCGATCGTCGGCCACAGGTGGCGGTTGGTGAGCCGGGTGTTGCTGCCCCAGATGAGGATCAGCTTGCTGTGGCGCAGCTCGAGCGGGTCGAGGGCGAGCCCGGTGCCGTTCGTCATCCGCACGCCGTGGCCGACCGTCGGCCCGCAGATCGCCCGCTCCAGCCGGCTCGCCCCGAGGTGGTGGAAGAACCGGCCGTCGAGGCCAGTCACCGAGAGCAGGCTCTGGTTGCCGGCGTCAGTGAACGGCAGCACCGACTCGGGGCCGTGGGTGGCGATGGCCCCGTGCAACCGGGTGGCGATCTCGCCGAGCGCGTCCTCCCACGAGATGCGCTCGAAGCGACCGTCGCCCTTGCGGCCGACCCGGCGCAGCGGGTGCAGCAGGCGGTCGGGGCTGTAGACGCGATCGAGGAAGCGGTTGACCTTCGGGCACAGCTCGCCCGCTGAATACGGGTGGTCGGACCGTCCCCGCATCTTGACGGCGACCCCGTCCTCCACCGTGACGGTCCAGCCGCACGAGTCGGGGCAGTCGTGATGGCATGTCCCGTGGACGATCATGTCCCCGAGCGTACGATCCGGCCGGTGCCGATCACCGTCTCGAATTGGGCTGGCAACCAGCGCTGGCTCGCCGCGTCACGCGTGGCGCCACGATCGACCGAGGAGGTGGCCGCCGTCGTCCGCCGGGCTGGCGAGACCGGCGAGCGGGTGAAGGCGATCGGCGCCGGCCACTCGTTCACCGCGGTTGCGGCGACGGCCGGCGTGCAGCTGACGCTCGACCGGATGAGCGGCGTGCTGGAGGTCGATCTCGACCGGTTGCGGGTGCGCGTGCAGGGAGGCATGCGCCTGCACCAGCTGAACCGCGAGCTGGCCGGGGTCGGGATGGCGCTGCCGAACCTCGGCGACATCGACCGCCAGTCGATCGCCGGTGCGATCGCCACCGCCACGCACGGCACGGGGATCGGGCTCGGCAACCTGGCCACGACGGTGGTCGGGATGGAGCTGGTCACGGGCACCGGCGAGGTCCGCCGCCTCGACGACAGCACGGACACCGAGTTGCTGAGGGTCGCGCGGGTTGGGCTCGGCGCGCTCGGTGTCGTCACCGAGGTCACGCTGCAGTGCGTGCCGGCGTTCGTCCTCCACGGCCAAGAGACCGTCGAGCCGCTCGACGACGTGCTCGACGGGCTGCTCGAGCAGGCTGCGGCGGTCGACCACTTCGAGCTGTACTGGATGCCAGGAGGCGGCAAGCGGTGCCAGGTCAAGCGCAACTCGCGGACCGACGAGCCGGCCCGTCCCCAGTCGCCATTCGGCTACGCCCGTGACAAGTGGCTTGGCGAGAACCTCGCGTTCGGGGTCGTGTGCCGTGTCGGGCGCCGGTTCCCACGGGCCGCCCCGCGGCTCGCCAAGCTCGTCAGCGGCGTGGCCGCCGAGCGTGACGTCGTCGACCGCAGCGACCGAGTGTTCTGCTCCCCGCGTGTGGTGCGCTTCGTCGAGATGGAGTACAGCCTGCCCGTCGAGCACCTCGCCGACGCCGTGCGCCGGCTCCGTGAGCTCACCCGGCGGTTCCCGACGCCGATCCTGTTCCCGGTCGAGGTACGCCTGTCGGCTGCCGACGACATCCCGCTGTCGACGGGCCACGGTCGCCCGTCGGGGTGGATTGCCGTGCACCAGTACCGCGGCGCGCCGTACGAGGAGTACTTCGACGCCGTCGAGCGGTTGCTCGACGACTACGGCGGGCGGCCGCATTGGGGCAAGCTGCACGGCCAGCGCGCCGAGACGCTGGCGCCGCGCTACCCGCAGTGGGCCGACTTTCAGGCCGCGCGCGACAAGCTCGACCCCGATCGCACGTTCGCCAACCCCTACCTCGACCGGGTACTCGGATGAGCCATCCGAGTACGTGGGGTCATCGGAGTACCGCGCGCTGGGAAAACGCGCCCGCCGTACTCGGATGACGCCAGATACTCGGATGGCGGGGGACGGGGACAGCGTCCATCCGCTGGCAGCGGTGCTCGAGGCCGCGGCCTCCGGCTCGTTCCCGCCTGTCGACGGTGTTGTCGACGTCCTGCCGCCCGATGCCCACGGCACACTGGCCGTGGTCTCGTTCACCGGCCACGCCTATGTGCTCGCCGACGTCGATCCCGGCGAATTGCGGGCCCGCGGCGCGCACGGCTACGGCGGCGCGACCCACGCCGACGTGCTGCGCTGGGTCGCCGCCCCTGGCGGCTGGATCGGCAGCGTTGACGCCCTGCTTGTCAGCCGTGGGCAAGCAGGTCCGGTGCTGCCCCGCCGCACGGACCTCGACGACCATCCCCGCGTCCGGCGCGCCCGCGAGCATCGGCGTGACGTCACGGTGCATGGCGACGACAGCGGCCTGGTGCTGCTCGGGCGCGGCCTGGTCGGGCGACTCGAGATGGCCGTCGAGCTGTTCGACCCGGTGGCGTTCGCCGGCCATGGGCACGGCCGCCGTCTCATTCGCGCCGGCCTGGCGAGCATCGGACTGGGAACGCGCTGCTGGGCCCAGGTGTCGCCGGGCAACGCGGCGTCGTTGCGGGCATTCCTCGCCTGCGGCTTCGTGCCGATCGGCTCGGAGGTCCTCCTGCGCCGAGCTGGCTGAGGGTAGGTTCGCCGCCGTGGAGATCGCCTGCCCGCGGTGCGGCCACCAGGTCGACGAGCGCTTCTACGGCCCGTGCCAGACGTGCCGGCTGGAGCTGCGCGCGGCCTTCGACCGCGACGGCCGGGTGGTCGAGGTCGCCGAGTACGAGCCGAAGATGAACGTCACGCCGAACGCGGTGGCGACGAAGGACGACTGACCGCCTGCCATCTGGGCGGGATCTG
>JBIOUO010000538.1:0-18789 GCA_044867195.1 Ilumatobacteraceae bacterium | reverse complement strand
GGTGTCGTTGCTCAGCTGCTGCGAGACGAACGGCCGGTCATCAGCTGGATCAACCTCGGTGAGGTCTTCTACATCGTCAGGCGTGCGGCCGGCGAGGATGCTGCCGCGTCGACGGTGCGCGATCTGCGCGACGTGATGACGGCGGAGCTCCCCGATGACCCCCGGATCCTGGAGGCCGGTCGCATCAAGTCCGACTTTCTGCTCGCCTACGCCGATGCGTTCGCGGCCGCGACGGCACAGGCACACGATGCCGAGTTGTGGACCGGAGACCCCGAGCTGCTCGTCGACAAGGGCCCCTGGCGGTGGCGCGACCTTCGCTGACATGTTGGTCGTGCGCCGGTGGGGCATTCGCGGCGTACTCGGCGCATCTGACGTCATGACGAAAGTGTTGTCGTGGCGGTGAAGGCGGGCGTCGGTGGAAGGCTCGCGACCAGGTCGTTCCACTCGTTGGCGGTGGGAACCTGCAGCTCGTCGAGCAGTTGGCGAAACTCGACCTCGGTGAGTCCCTGGCTGCCCACCTGGTAGGTGGTGCCACCGTGGCTCCAAACGGCGCCGAGGTAGCCGGGCTGATCGCGTCGCGTGCGCAGGAACCCCGGCTCGCCACGGATGGACTTGTCAGTGACCGTGTCGAAGTCGAGGCGCATGGTAGGGACGAACGACGGGTCCTCGTTGGTGGCAAGGTAGAGGAGCAGTCGGTTCGCTCCATCGGACCATCCGGCTTGGATCATCGGACGCTCGGCGGCAGCTGAGCTGGCGGTGGCGAAGTCCGACACCCCGACCCCGGCCCCGATCTCGGTCACACCGGCCGGCAGCCCGGCGGGAGCGATCTCGAAGCCGCCGGACGGGCTGGCGGCGATGTTGGTGGCGGCGGCCACGAGTTGGTCGTCGGTGGCGTTGCCGTCGATGACGACTGAGATCGGTGATCGGTCGATGGCGATGCGACCGTAGGGTTCGGTCGGTCCCCGCACCGTCAGGCACACCGGGGTCCCGTCGGCGAGCACGTCGTTGCGGGTCGCGCCGGGTGTCGTTGGGTCGTCGATGACGCAACCGAGGCGTTGCCCGGCGGGGACCGCCTGCGTCGCGCTGGTCAGTTGCAGGTACGGCCCGTCCTCGGGTGTGGTCTGGGTGGTGGCGTACCAGCGGATGTGCTCGCCGCCTCCGAGCGCGCCCTGCTCCACCCCATCGACGGTCATCCCGCTCGAGGCCGGCAGCACCAGCGCCCCGGCGGGACCGGTGTCAGCCTGTGGTGCGCTCGTCGCGCTCGGCACGATGCTCGGCGGCGCGGTGAGAGTGGGTGGCGTGACGGAGGTCCGGTCGACGTGACCGGCCTGCGGATCGCTGGACACGACTCGGTCGGCGAAGTTGGCGAACTGGAAGGCGCCGGCGGGGGCGACGGTGTTCCAGTACCGCAGCCCCACCTGGCTGGCCGTTCCGACTTGGAGGGTAAACGGGGCCGCTGCTGGGTTGGTGCCGGGTTGCGCTGCGGCGGGTGTGGCGACGGTCGTCGAGTCGAGCACTGCTCCCGACGACAGGTCGTAGGCGTACAGGGTGGTGGACCCGCCAGACGCCGTCGCGACCGTTCCTGTCAATGTGCCGTCGACCAGCCCGACATCGTGGAGCTCGTCACCGACCACCTGTGCCGTCGCGACCTGCCACGCGTCCGGGTCCGCGCGGACGCGTTGCACGGCAACGGCGCCGTCGCCGGTGTCGTCTGGCGTCTGCAAGCTGATCCTGACCACGGCGTGATCGGCATCGACAGTCGTCACCGCTTCAGAGCCGGCGACGTGCGCTGAGACCGAATACCCGGCGGGCAGGCTGGCCGGGTCGGTGATCGCAGCGAGGTAGGCGTTCACCGCGTCGACCGGGGTTCGATAGCCCGCCGAGATCGCACCCGCCATTCCGCCGTACGGGAAGACACCGTGGGGCGCCGACCCGACCGGGGCCACCGGAGTGGAGCTCGCGGCCGGTGTCGAGCTCGTGTTGGGTCGGGTGGTCACCGCAACAATGCCGGCCACGCCAACAAGGACGACTGCCGCTGCTGCGGCGATCAGCCAGAGTGGGCGTCGACGGTCGGCGCCGTCCTTGAGCGTGCGCTCGGTGGGCATGGGGCCTGCCGTGGGAGCCGCAGCGACCATCTCGGCGAGTGACTCGGTGATCGCACGGTCGAGGAGATCGGTCATTGAAGGGCCTTTCGCAAGTGCGTTCGGGCGCGGGTGAGGTTGCGGTGGACGGTCCCGGTGGACAGACCGAGCAGATCGGCGATGGCCGGCACGGTCATGTCCTCCCAGTACGTGAGGAAGATCACGGCTCGCTGCGACAGGCTCAGCGCCGCGATCTGTCGCCGCAGGTCGAGCGCCGGCTCCGTGCCCGACGTGGTCGCCGGCGCCAACGCGCTCAACTCGCGTCGAGCTCGCCTGGCTCGTTGTCGGCCGAGGTCGCTGGCTCTGTTGGTGACGGCTCGCAGCAGATACGCGCGGGGGTTGCCGACGCCGCTCCACCCGGTTGACTGCGAGATCCGCACGAAGACGTCAGCGACGACGTCGTGCGCATCGTCGGGTCCGACGAGCACGGTCGCATACCGAAGGGCCGCGTCCGCGTGGTCACGCCAGATCGCCTCGAGGTCGATCTCCACCTGCGGTTCCCCCATGTTCGAGGGTGACGGATGCCTGGCGCTCATCACACTCCCAAGACGCCACCACCCGCGCGTTCTCGCGACGCGTCGCTCGATCGAGGCACAACCGCGCGTATCACGTGGGACCGGGCTCGCCGCCCCGAGCGCACCGGCCGACGCGCCATGTTGGGAGTCATCCACCCTGTGTGGTGGATGGTCAGGGCTGGGGAATTCCAGTGAGCAGAGCTGGGGAGATCTCCGTGAGCATGGGCAAACGTCGTCGAGCTGGCCAACTGAGACATACTGCGTCGGGTGGGTCGACGTGTCCCAAGTCGCTGCGCAACGAACTTGGCCTCGTCGCTTGGTCCGGTTCCACCGTCTGGAACTGACCGAGATGCTCGGGTTCGAGCGGCGCGGGTCTCGCGCCGGCACGGGTGACCGATCGGGCGTGCATACCGGTGACGTGCGCCGGCGGGGTGTCTCGGGCGCGATCGCTGCCCTCTCGACACTGCTGCTCGGGGCGTGTGACTCCGGTGACACCTCGAGCCCCACATCGACTGCCACCGAGTCGGTCGCCGCGTCCCAAACGAGCGCGGGCTCACCATGGCAGGAGTTGGTCGACGGCACCGCCCGCGACTCGCCCGGCGTGCCCGGTGTGGCGCTCGCCGTCCAGGCACCCGACCTCGACGTCGCGGTGGCGTCCGGTCAGCCCGACGCCGACGGCGCACTGACGCCGGAACGGCCGTTCCGCATCGCCAGCAACACCAAGACGTTCGTCGCCGCGGCCATGCTGCGCCTCGCCGAGCGCGGTGATCTGTCGCTCGACGACCCGCTGAGCCGGTGGGTCGACCCCGCGCTCGTCGACCTGCTCCGGCGCGACGGCTACGACGCCGAGGCGATCACGCTGCGCCAGCTGCTGCTGCACACCAGCGGGATCGCCGACTTCGCCGCCGACGTGGACTACGTGACCGTGGTCCTCGGCGACCCGCAACACCACTGGACACGTGAGGACCAGGTCCGCTGGGCGATGGTCCACGGTGATCCGGAAGGTGAGCCGGGCACGGTGTTCGCCTACTCCGACACCGGTTACGTACTGCTCGGCGACGTCATCGAGCGGAGAACGGGCAAGCCGCTCGGCGCCGCGGTGCGCGAGCTGCTCCGCTTCGACCAGCTCGGCCTCGACGCCACGTGGTGGGAGGGCGAGTCGGTACCGGCGGGGGCCGCGCCGATGGCCCACCAGTTCTACGAGACCCAGGACGAGGCCGACGCCGACCCGTCGTTCGACCTCTACGGCGGTGGGGGACTGGTCTCGACGGTCGGCGACCTGGCCACGTTCTACGCCGCCCTGCTCGGTGGCGAGGTGCTCGATCGGCCGGAATCGTTGGCGACGATGACCACGGTGTCCGGTCCAGGCAACGCGGCCGGGGCGGCGATGGGCCTGTTCCGCTACGACGATCCGCAGGTCGGCATGTGCTGGAGCCACAGCGGTTTCTGGGGCACGTTCGCCATCGCGTGCGACGACGTGTCGATCGCGCTGTCCGTGTTCCAGGCTCGGCCCGCCCCAGCGTTCGACGGCGAGGTACTGCTGGCGGCGGCGATCGACCTTGCCCGCTGACGTCCGGCGCCCATCGCCCAGATTGGGGCTAGTGCACGGCGAGGCGGCGGACGACTGGTTCCAGTGCCTCGTCGATCGCGGCGGTGACCTCGTCGATCGTGCCGGTGGCGTCGACCTGGACGAGGATGTCGCGACCCCGGTAGTACTCGACGAGCGGCAGGGTGTGCTGCTCGTAGACGTCGATGCGGTGGAGGATCGTCTCTGCGGTGTCGTCGGCTCGCCCGCTTGCCGCGCCGCGTGCGAGCAGCCGCTCGACCAGCTGGTCGTGGGGCGTCTCGAGCAGGATGACCGCCTGGAACGTGATCCCGAGGCGGCGGGCAATCTCGTAGGCAGCCGTCGCTTGGGGCACGGTCCGCGGGAACCCGTCGAGCACGAACCCACCGTTGGCGTTTGGTCCGACCACCTCGTCGCCGACCATCCTGATCACCAGCTCGTCGCTGATCAGGTCGCCGTGCTGCATCGCCGCCTCGATCTCGCGTCCGACGAGGGTGCCGTCGCGGACATGCGACCGCAGCAGCTCGCCGCTGGAGAGGTGCGGCACCTCGTGGCGGGCGGCGAGCCGTTCCCCCTGAGTGCCCTTCCCCGAGCCGGGCGGTCCGAGCATCAGCGCGCGTAGGCGATCGGCCACCCCGCCAACGTAGCTGGCCCTCGATCGCTACTTGATCGACCCGCGTGTCACGCCAGAGATCACCCAGCGCTGGCAGATCAGGTAGATGATGACCAGCGGCATCAATGCCAGCAGGTACGAGGCGAACGCCACCGTGTAGTTGGTGTTGAACTGGCCCTGGAACGCGAACTGCGCCAGCGGCAGCGTGCGGTCGGCGGGATTGGACAGGATCACCAAAGGCAGCATGAAGTCGTTCCACGCCCACACGCACGTGATAATCCCGATCGTCGCGTTGATCGGCATCAACAGCGGGAAGATGATCCGCCAGAACGTCGTCCACACGCTTGCTCCGTCGGTGAGCGCTGCCTCCTCCAGCTCCTGCGGGATCGACTGCAGGTAGCCGACGTAGATGAAGATGTTCAGGGAGAGCCCGTAGACGACATAGAGAAGGATGATCCCCCACTTGTTGTCGATGCCGAGCATGGACGTCTGCTTGACGACCGGCAGCATGATCACGGCGAACGGCACGAACAGGGCGGCGATGAAGTAGAAGTAGAGCGCCTTGAACAGCTTGCGATCGAGGTTGCGCGAGATCGCGTAGGCGACCATCGAGTTGGTGAGCAGCGTCAGGACGACCGCGCCGACGGTGATGATCGCGCTGTTCAGCGCCACTCGCGGGTAGTCCGTCGTCTTCCAGGCGTCGGAGAAGTTGGCCCAGCGGGGATCGGGGGGCAGCCCGAAGCCGGTGCCGCCGAGATCCTCCGGCCGCTTCAGCGACGTGACGATGGCGAAGTAGAGCGGGATCAGCACGGTCAGGGCGAGGACGGCGACGAGCGCGGTCGCCCACCAGTTGACCCGCTCGGTGCGCTTCGGCTTGCGGATCCGGGCGAGATCGTCGCTGACGGCGCTGGTGGTGGCCAGCTCTTCGAGGGGCAGCGTCGTCATTATGCGTGAACCTCCCGGCGCTGCAGGATCCGGAGCTGGAAGATCGAGAAGAACACGATCAGTACGAACAGCACCATCGCGTTGGCCATCTGGTAGGCGAACTCGCCACCCTCGAAGCCGCCGCGGTAGATGACGAACGAGATCGACTCCGTCGCCGTGCCGGGTCCACCGTTGGTCAGCGAGAAGATGAGGTCGAACACCATCAGCATGCCCTTCAGCGTCAGGACCATGTTGATCGTGAAGAACGCGGCCAGCAGCGGGAACGTGATCTGGCGGAACTGCAGCCACGCCGACGCCCCGTCGAGCGACGCCGCCTCGTACAGCTGCGGATCGATCGTCTGCAGCCCGGCGAGATAGATGATGATGGCGAACGCCATCGACATCCACGTCTGGACGGCGACGATGCCGAGCCAGGCCAGGTTCTCGTTGGCGAGGATGTTCGTCGACAGCCACCCGATGCCGAGCTTCTCTCCGAACCACGGCAGCGAGTTGGCGAAGATGAAGTTGAAGATGTAGCCGACGATCAGGATGCTCATGACGTACGGCATGAAGAAGATCCCGCGGAACGCGTTGCGGAACTTGATCTTGCTGTTGAGGAAGACGGCGATCGCCAGGGCGACGACGTTGATCAGTATGGTCGCCAGAACGGCGAACTTGATCGTGAACACGTATGAGTCCCGGATGCGGTCGTCCTGGAACAGGTTGACGTAGTTCTTGAAGCCGACCCACTGCCACGTGCCGTACCCGGCGTAGTCGGTGAAGCTGTAGAAGAAGCCCTGGATAGCGGGGATCGTGTGCAGCACGAAGAACAGGACGAACGCCGGGAGCGCCATCAGGTAGAACGTGCCCGGGATCCGGCGCCGTCGCTCCTTGGCGCGCCGCCGCGCCTCGAGGATGCGCGGATCAGTGGTGCCGGCGATCGCCGTCGTCATCGCGGTTGCCTCCGAGTGGTCATTTCAGCCGTGCTCACGTCGATCGGTCCTCGCGGTCGGGACGGCGCTTGACGAACTTGTCCCACTCGTGGTCGAGCTTGGACAGGTAGGACCGTTCGTTGCCGTTGATGAGGTACTCCTGGTTGATCTGCTGCAGCGGGATCGACGCCGGGACCTGGTGGTCGCTGAAACCGACCAGCCGCTGCTGCTCGAAGTACGGCAGCAGGCCCTCGAGCGCGGGGTCCTCGCTGAGCTCGCCGGTGAGCGTGGGGATCGCCGCCTGGTCGGTGACGTACTTGCGCACCACCTCGGGCCGCATGAGGTATTCGATGAACGTCATCGACTCCTCGTAGTGGTCGGGCTTCTTCGGCATCGTCAGTGCCACATCGACTCCGGACACGAGCTTCGTCGACTCGGGATCGTCGGTCGGCGTGGCGAACGTGCCGATCTCGAAGTCCGGCTTGTGGTCGCGGATCGCGGTGATCGCCCAGATCCCTTGCAGGTACATCGCCACGTCGCCCGCGGCGAACGCCCGGTTGCCGTCGTCGTAGGCCTTCGAGAACTTGTCGCTCTGGCCGTAGTCGAACAGCTGCGCCATTCGCTCGGCGACCTGCGGGTAGGCCTGCTCGAACGACGTCTCCTTGGCGTCAAGCTTGGGCCAGAACGCGGGCCCGGGGTTGTTCGATGCGAGCGCGTTCCACAGCGGCAGCGAGGTCCAGGCATCCTTCAAGGTGATGTAGAACGGCTGCACGCCGTTGGCCTTGAACGTGTCGGCGGCAGCGATCAGCTCGTCCCACGTCGTCGGCACCTCGACGCCGTACTTGGCGAACAGGTCCTTGTTGTAGATGATGCCGTCGGCGTTGTTGGCAAACGGGATGCCGTTGACCTCTCCCTCCCCGCTGGTGCCGAGGTCGGTGAGGATCTTGACGATCGCCGGGTTGACGGACTTCAG
This sequence comes from Ilumatobacteraceae bacterium, assembly GCA_044867195.1. Classification (GTDB taxonomy): domain Bacteria; phylum Actinomycetota; class Acidimicrobiia; order Acidimicrobiales; family Ilumatobacteraceae; genus JALZMG01. The sequence goes on along the minus strand of JBIOUO010000538.1, from coordinate 11,127 downwards.
CACCGGCTCCTGGGAGAAGTCGTAGAACACGTCAGCGCGAGCCAGCTGGGCGAAGTTGCCGCTGCCGTTGAGCGTCATCACGTCGGGGACGTCGTTGCGCACAAGCCGGGTGCGGATCGCCGCGTCGGCGTTGGGCACGTCGTTCTGGACGATGTCGATCTCGGGGTGCTCGGCCTCGAAGTCGGCGACGATCGAGGCGAAGATGTCGATGGCCTCGCTCTTGAACTGGAAGAACTCGAGCTTCGTGCGGCCTTCCTCGTCGCCGCCGCCGCACGACGCGGTGGCGACGACCAGGCCGACGATCGCCAGCGGGAGCCAACGGGCACGCATGTCAGGCCGGCAGCCGCTCGCCGGTGCGCGTCGAGAAGAACAGCGCCTCGCCGGGGCGGATGCGCAGCTGGATCCGCTGGCCCTTGGCGGGCGGGTTGCGCGGATCGACCTTGGCGATCACCTGCTTGCCAACCGCGGCCATCGGGTCCTCGCTGGGCGGGGAGATGGTGCCGTAGGCGAAGGCCTCGGAGCCGAGCTCCTCGACGACGGTGACGTGGAGGGGGAACCCGTCACCGTCGCCGACGATCTCGACGCTCTCCGGCCGGAACCCGAGGATGACCTGGTCGGTGCCCTCTCGACCGAGCGCCTCCAGCGTGGCTCGAGGCACCGGCAACTCGGCGTTCGCCGCACGGATCGAACCGTCGACGACGGGGAACGTGTCGAGGTTCATCCCGGGCGAGCCGATGAAGCCGGCGACGAACACGTTGGTCGGCATCTCGTACAGCCGCAACGGGGTGTCGACCTGCTGCAGGTGGCCGTCCTTCAGCACGGCCACCCGGTCGCCCATCGTCATCGCCTCCACCTGGTCGTGGGTGACATACACCGTCGTCACCTGGAGCCGGCGCTGCAGTTCGGCGATCTGCGTGCGCGTCTGCACGCGGAGCTTGGCGTCGAGGTTCGACAACGGCTCGTCCATGCAGAACACCTTCGGCTTGCGCACGATCGCCCGTCCCATCGCCACTCGTTGACGTTGCCCGCCCGACAGCGCCTTCGGCTTGCGGTCGAGGAACGGCTCGAGGTCGAGCAGTCGCGCCGCGTCGAGCACCATCCGCTGGCGCTCCTCCTTCGGCACGCCCTTGATCTTGAGGGCGAAGCCCATGTTGTCGCCGACCGTCATGTGCGGGTACAGGGCGTAGTTCTGGAAGACCATCGCGATGTCGCGGTCCTTCGGCTTGAGATCCGTCACGTCGACCCCGTCGATGCGGATCGTCCCCTCGTCGACGTCTTCCAGCCCGGCCAGCATCCGCAGGCACGTCGACTTGCCGCAGCCCGAGGGGCCGACGAGCACGAGGAACTCGCCGTCGTCGATGCGCAGGTCGAACGCGTCTACGGCGATCTTGTCCGACCCGGGGTAGATACGGCTCGCCTTCTCGAACACGACCTCGGCCACGGCACGACCTCCCACCCGCGCCGTCGCCGCCTGCCGCCCCTAGCAGTGGTGACGCGAACTATTGCTCATTCGATTTAGCTGATGCATAGAATTGCCGAGAGAACGGCCCGTGTCAAGCTGCCGCCCGCGGGGCCGGGCGGGGGCGTAAGTGAGAGGTCGGATCGATGGCGCATGGGAACGGGTCGACGGAGGTGGTAGGAACTGGCCAGCGGGCGCGTGCGCTGCGCCGGTCGGTGCCGGCGCGCCGACCGACGATGGCCGATGTCGCACGCGCCGCCGGAGTGTCGCCGTCGACCGTGTCGTTCGTCGTCAACGACCGCCGCGACATGCGCATCAGCCCGACCACACGCCAGCGAGTGCTCGATTCGATCGCCGAGCTCGGCTACCGGACCAACCACCACGCCCGTGGTCTGCGCATCCAGTCGACGCGCACGCTGGGCTTCGTCACCGACGAGATCGGCGTCGAGGCGCCGGCCGGGCAGACGATCGCCGGCGTCCATGACGTCGCCCGGCGCCACGACAGCGTGGCGCTGATCGTGCACTCCGACCACGACGAGGATGTCCTGCGCGGCGTCGTCGACGACCTTCTCGACCGGCGCGTCGACGCACTCGTCTACGCCGTCGCCGGCACCCGCCGGGTCCGGCCGATCAGCCAGTTCCGGCAGGTGCCGACCGTGTTGCTGAACGCGCTGACCGCCGACCACTCGCTGCCGTCCGTGCTGCCCGCCGAGTCCGTCGGCCAGCGTGACGCGACGGCCGCACTGCTCGCCGCCGGCCACCGCCGGCTGGCCTACGTCACCGGATCGGCGGGTGCATGGGCCACGGCCGAGCGGGTGCGCGGCTTTCGCTCAGCAGTCCGGGCGGCAGGAATCGGGCCGGACGACGTCACTGTGAGTGAAGGGACCTTCCGGTCCGACTCCGGCTACGAGTTGACCCGGCACCTGTTGCGCCAGCGGCGACGGCCGACGGCGTTGCTCTGCGGCAACGATCTGATGGCGGTCGGGGCCTACTTCGCACTGAAGGAGGAGGGCATGCGAATCCCCGACGACATGTCTGTGATCGGCTACGACGACCAGGAGGACGTCGCCGCGTTCCTCACCCCGGCACTGTCGACGGTCCGCCTGCCGTACTACGCGATGGGCACGGCCGCCGCGCGGAACCTGTTCGGGGACGGGTCGACGATCCCGTCGCGGTCGTTCGTCCGCTGCCCGCTCGTGCCGCGGGCCTCGGACGGCCCGCCGCCACGGCGCCGGAGCCGGGGGCGCTGATGGTCACCGTCGAGATCCGCTCGGGCGCCCAGGTCGACGTCGCCGTCTCCGACGTGACGGCGTTCTACCGCCATGGCTGGCACTCGTGGAGTGAGACGCGATGGCTCGACCCGGCGACCCGGCCGACCGTGGTGACCGTGCCGGAGCGGCGGCCGTTCGCCGACGACCCGGTGCACGCGACGCGACCGGTGCACGGCGGCAGCGCCGTCGGCGCCGTGCGCACGACTGGCGGCGGCGTGATCCTGCTCGGCGCGCTCGGCCTCGGCGGCCGCGTCGAGCTCGACGGCGGTGCGCTGGTCGGTCGGTTCGAGGCGGGCAGCGGTGACTGGCTGGTGGCCCGCGGCACAGAGCGCGAAACCTTCGACCGCTACGCGATGGCACTGGCGGAGCGCCTCGGACACCGGCCGCGCAACCATGCCGTGACGATGTGGTCGAGCTGGTACTCGTTCTACGCCGGCATCTCCGAGGACGTCATCGGCACCCTCGTCGACGACGTGGCCGGGCTCGGCTTCGACACGTTCCAGGTCGACGACGGTTGGCAGCAAGCAGTGGGGGACTGGTGGCCCAACGATCGCTTCCCGTCCGGGCTCGCTGGCCTGGGGAAGCGGATCGCCGATCGCGGGATGCGACCGGGTCTGTGGATCGCCCCGCTGATCGCCCGCTCGGACTCCGAGACGTTCGCCAAGCATCCGGACTGCTTCCTGCGCGACGAGTACGGCGCCCACGTCTTCGCCGGGCACAACTGGGGCGGCCCGTGCCACGCCCTCGACACGACGCACCCGGCGAGCGAGGAGCTGCTCGCGGCGGCGGTCGGGCCGGCCGTCGAGGCCGGCTTCACGTGCCTCAAGCTCGACTTCCTGTGCGCCGCCGCGTTGCCCGGTCAGCGCCACGACGACGTCCCCCGCGAGGTCGCCTACCGCCGCGGGATCGAGGCGATCCGGCGCATCGCCGGCGACGACGTCTACCTGCTGGCGTGCGGGGCCCCCATCGTGGCGTCGCTCGGCGTGTTCGACGGCATTCGCATCGGGCCAGACGTGGCGCCGTGGTGGGAGCAGCGCGACACGACCCGCTACCTCCACGACGTCACGGTGCCCAACGCCCGCTATGCGGTCGCCACGTCGCTGCACCGGCTGTGGCTGGGATCGATCATCGACACCGACCCCGACGTCGCCTACTTCCGCCGCCGCCACTGCCTGCTCGACGACGACCAGCGGGCCGCGCTCCAGGACCTCGCCCGGATCGCCGGCTTCCGGGCCACGTCCGATCCTCCGGCATGGCTCGATCCCGCCGAGCGGGCGGCGTTGGCGGACTTCGTCCGCCACCAACCGTTCGTCGAGCAACTCGGCGGGCATCGATACCGGATCGACGGCCGGGAGGTCGACTTCACCGCCGTCGCCACCGAGCCCCCGGCGTTCTACGACTGGCACCCCGACGGATTCTGAGGACACCTCGTCGCGCTCAGCGCGCCGAGGACTCCGAACAGTGGAGGGCCGCTCGTTGGGCCCGGTCGTTCGTAGGCCAGCACCGGGCGGCGTCGCCTACGGTTCGGTCCATGACGATTCCGTTACGAACGGCGGGCGAGGTCGGGGTCGCGCTGCCGCCTCCCGGCCCGTTGATACGCCGCGCTCATCGTCATCCCCGGCTGAAGCACTACAACCGGCTGATCGTCGCCGTGCTCGCCGGCAATGGCGCGATCGCCTGGTACGGCGCCGCGAACGGAGGCTGGTGGTCGGGACGCTCCGTCGAGCTGCTCACGCTCGCAGCGGTCGCTCAGGCGAACTTCGTGCTCGCCGTGCTGCCCCGCCAGCAATACGTGATCAACCTCGCCGGCTGGCTGGCCACCCGCCCGGGGCCGTCGCGGTCGCTGCGCCTGCGCTGGGCGCTCGGGAAGTACTACCACCTGGGCGGGCTCCACGTCGGCGCGGCGATCGCCGGCACGGCCTGGTACCTCGCCTACGTCGCGTCGGGTGCCGTCGAGCTCGCCCGCGGGGAGCGGACAGTCGATCGTTGGACGGTCGGCCTCGCCGCCGCCGTGGTCACGGTGTTCGTCACGATGGCAGTGCTGGCGCTCCCGAGGTTGCGAGCCCGCCACCACGACGTCTTCGAGGCCAGCCACCGCCTCGGTGCGTGGACGGCGCTGGCCCTGGTGTGGACCGGCACCGTGCTCGCGGCACGGTTGCGCAACCCCACCCGTCCGCTCCTCGTCGCCCTGCTCGCGACACCGACCGTGTGGCTGCTCGTGCTGACGACCTGCTTGGCGCTGTGGCCGTGGCTGCTGCTGCGGCGTGTCGCTGTCACCGTGCACCGGCCGTCAGGTCACGCCGCCATCGTCCACGTCCACCACGACGTCCGCTACCGCGTCGGCACGACGAGGGCGATCAGCCGCTCGCCGCTCGTCGGCTGGCACCACTTCGCGGTCGTTCCGCCGGACGGAGTGCGCGCCGGCTACCGGATGGTGGTCTCTCGGGCCGGCGACTGGACCGGCGCGTTCGTCGACAACCCGCCGCACCGGGTCTGGGTGCGCGGCGTGCCGGCCGTCGGCGTCGCCAACGTGCGGCGGTTGTTCAACCTCGTCGTGTTCGTGGTCACCGGCAGCGGCATCGGCCCCGGCCTCGGCCACCTGCTCGCCGCCGAGATGCCCACCAAGCTGGTGTGGATCACCCGCGACCCTCGCCGCACCTACGGCGACGCGTTCGTCGACGAGGTGCTCGCCGCGCAGCCGGACGCCCTGATCTGGAACACCGACGTTCGGGGCAAGCCCGACGTGCTCGCCCTCGCCCACGCCGAGGTCGTGGCATCGACCGCCGACGCCGTCGTGTGCATCTCCAACCGGTCCGTCACGCGGGCCGTCGTGCACGGCCTCGAACAGCGCGGCATCCCGGCGTTCGGGCCGATCTGGGACTCGTGAACCGGCCCATCGTCCTTCGAACCGCGCGGTCAGTTGTAGGCCAGGATCAGCAGCACGATGCCGATGACGCCGACGGCGGCAGTGAGCACGAGCCACAGCCACCACCACGACCGCGGCTCGGGCTCCGGCGCCGGCGGCGGCGGGGGCGGCGGCTCGGGCTCCGGCTCCGGTTCGGGTTCCGGCTCGGGGTGCAGCGGCGAGCCGCAACGGATGCAGTGCGTCTCGCTCATCGGGTTGAGCTCGCCGCACGCCGGGCACACCAGCGTGCCGATCATCACCCGTCCACCGGCGCCTGGCAGGCGCCGCAGCGTGCTGTCGTTGGCGGCCGAGCCGGTCACGAGCGGTAGCGCGGTGGGGGCCCAGAACAGCGGGTAGTCACAATGGGCGCAGAACTCGTCGGCGGCCCGCCGGATCGCCGTCAGCGACGTGACCAACCCACACTCCGGGCACACGATGTCGGCCATCAGCCGACCTCCTCCATCTCGGGCACCGAGGCCGGTGGCTCCTCCGGCGGCGGTGGCCACAGCCGGCAGTCGCCGACGAACAGCTCGAACGTCACCGACGCCGGTAGCTCGGACCGCACGATCCGCAGCAGGTCAGCGTCCGTCGCCCACCCGGTCGAGGCGACGCGCAGCACGACGTGGCCGATGCCGGGTGGCGACTCACCCTCCTGGTAGATGCCACCGACCTCCTCGACGACGGCCGGCTGCTCGCTGACCAGCTCGAGCAGCTGGCGCATCCCCCGCTTGGTCCCCCGCCAGCGCAGCAGCGAGAAGTACTCGCGCACGATCCGTCGCTGCAGGGCGTCGGGCAGCGACGGGTCGACCCAGTCCAGACCGACCCAGCCCCCGAGCGCCCGGACCATCGGCAACGGGGCGACGGTCGCGTCGAACACGTGCGGCAGGTTGTCGATCTGGTCCACCACCGTGTCGGCGACCTGCTGGAAGATCGACAGGAAGCGGACGAGGAAGTCGTCCTCGACCATCCCCACCGGAAGCTGGTGGACGAGCCAGTCCTCCCTCCTCATCGCACCCTCCTTCTCGGGCTCAGGTCGCAGCGAAGCTGCTCCCTTCGCCTCCGCGCTCGCCGGCGCCGCTGCGCAGCGCCGCTCGCCCAACCTCGCGCACTCACCGGACCACCACCTGGTGGTTGGCGGCGAGGAACAGCGAGTCGCGGCTGAGCTTGACGAGGTCCTTGCCGAACCCGACCCGCTCGTGGTTGCGCAGGTCGTGCTCGAAGAACAGAACGTCCTCGACCCGCTCGACGCCTTCGACCGCCTCGAGCAGCTGGAACACGTTGGCGCTGTTGAGGTCGGCGTCGAACGGCCACCCGGTGCCGTGCGGGCCACCCGTCAGCGGGTTGAGGTAGCGGTACAGCGTCGCCAGCGCCCGTTCGCGCACCAGTGTCACCGGGCGCCCGGGGCGTGCCGCCAGTAGCGCGGCGATCGTTACGCCCTGGTAGTACGGCGTGCCGATCTCGATCGCCGTGCCGAGGATGCGGCGCTCGTCGAGGTGCGCCGACACGCGCTGGACCATGTCCGCGGTGAGCGCGAAGTCGTCAAGCTCGAGCACCTCCCCCGGACGCTCGACATTGGGCACGATCAGCAGCCGGATCGGCTTGCCGGTCTCCGTCGGCGGCAGGCAGCGGACACGGGCGATCGCCGGGTCGGCTTCGGCGGCGAGGCGCTCGAAGTCGTCGCTCGTCACCGCCCGCCCACCGGCGCGCAGCGAGTGAGGCCCCCGGCGCTTGGCGTTGTCGACCGGCTCGGCGTCGACGCCACCTCGTGCGGCGAAGATGTTCTCGACACGGTCGACGTACGGCAGCGACGTCCGCATGTCGACCAGCGTCCCCGGCCCGACGTTGCCCGCGGCGCCGCCGCCGTAGCGGTAGCCGCTGAGCACCACCACGCTGCCCTCGGGCGGCGTCCCACCGTGCCGGCGCATCGTCCCGTCGGCGTAGCGGATCAGCGGTCCGAAGCGCAGCTCGCCGGTCGTCGAGTTCAACACCACGTGGTGGTCGTCGGGACCGCTCTCGACGAAGTTGGGCACCTCCTCCCACGTCGTCGTGGTGTCGCCGTCGATGATCTGGACGACCTCTGTCCCCGAGCGCGGCAAGACCGGGGCCTGCCGAGTGTTGAAGCGCTGATCCGCCTTGCCGGTGCTCGTGCCGAGAATCTCCCGCGGGGCGTTGTCGCTGTGCTCGGCGAGCACCGAGCCGCCGATCGAGTCGACGCGGATCTGGCGGATCTGCGGCGAGGCACGGTACGTCGGCTGGCCCGGCTCGGGCTCCAGCACGCGGGCGCGCATCCAGTACGCCCGCTGGCCGCCCAGGGTGAGCGGTTCGTGCACGGGTGGCACGAGCAGCGTGATCATCCCGTTGCGGTTGAGGCCGCCCGTGGTGTCTCGGTACACGGTGGCCGGGATCCACCCGGCGCCCTGCCACACCTCCCAGCGCAGCGGCGGCTTGGTCGGGATGACGCCGATGCCCTCGATGTTGGCGGCGATGTCCATCCGGATCGCGTTGCCCGCCAGCGAGGCCTCGAAGCCGAGGTAGAACCGATCGCCGGGCGTCGTCGGTGTGCGCGGGAAGCACACCACGGCCTGGTTCGGGAGACGCAGCGCGTCCCACACGTCGACATACGAGTCCGGACCCGGCGAGACCAGCGCCCCCATCAGCTGCGGCTGGGTGATCAGCAGATCGGAGAGCGTGGTGAACACGCGGGTCGAGCCGACGTCACCGGACGTGGCGACCTGCGTGCCGGCGGGCACGAGCACTGGCTCGTCAACGACGTCGACCAGCCAGAACGTGAGGTCGGTGCGGGCGGCCGTCGCCGGGAACGGCTCGAAGCCCATCATGTTCAGCATGTGGGTGTAGAAGACGTCAGGCACCTGGTTGAGCCGGTACAGCGTCTGCTCGGTCATCCACGCGAACAGCTCGATCAATGCCACACCCGGATCCGTGAGGTTGTGGTTCGTCCACTCCGGGCACTTCGTCGGGATCAGCCGCTTGGCCTCGTCGACGAGATCCTGGAACGTGCGGTCATCGAGGTTGGGGACGGGCAACGTCATAGCTGGCACTCACTCATGGCTCGACCTCGCGCGGGATGACGTAGAACGGGAACACCAGGTTGCGGCGGTCGTTGGTCGAGCGCACGCGGTAACGCAGGTCGATGATGACGCGGGCGGCATTCGCCGGGTCCGGCTCGACGTTCGCCTCCTCCAGGTCGACCCGCGGCTCCCACTGGGAGACCGTGTCGCGCACGGCCTCGGCCATCAGGCCGAGCGTGTTGGCGTTGATCGGCTCGAACAGCAGGTCCCAGATGCGACACCCGAACTGCGGTCGCATCACCCGCTCGCCCGGGGCGGTGATGATCGCCATCCGCAGGCTGGCGTCGATGTCGTCGGCGCCGCTGCCGAGGGCGATCGACCCGGACTGGTCGACGCGCAGGGGGAACAGGATCCCCCTGCCGATGAAGTCCGCGCCGTCCGACATGTCGCTCCCTCTCCCTCCGTCACTGGATCTTGACCAGCGACCCCTTGATCTGGGTGATCCCGCTGGCCTCAAGGGTGGCGCTGGCGCCGCCCTTCAGCTCGATGCTCGCGCCGCCCTCGGCCTTGAGCGACGTCTTGCCCTTGGCGGCGATGGTCAGGCCGTCGATCGTGATCGCTTGCTTGGCGTCGATCTTGACGTTCATGCCGGTCAGCTGGATGTCGCCCTTGTCGGTGATGAGGATCGACGCGTTGCCCGACTTCAGCTCGATCGACTTGTTGATGGCGACGATCTCGGTCTTGTCCGAGCCCATGTACTGCGTCGTCCCATCCGGGAGGGCGACCTTGAAGTGCTTGTCCTTGGGCGCATCGCCGCCGCGGAAGGCGAGCGTCGCGCCGGCGGCCGTCTTCAGGCCCCACTCGACGACCTTGTTCTGGGCGAGGAACGTCTCGGCCGCGGTCGGCGGTTTGGCCTTCGCGCCCCACACGCCGCCGAGCACGAACGGGCGGCGCAGGTCGCCGTGCTCGAAGCCGACGAGCACCTCGTCGTCGATCTGCGGCATGAACATCAACCCTGCCGACGACCCAGCGCCCGGCGTGACGACGCGCGCCCACCAGCTCTCCTCGCTGTCACTGAGCGCGGGGAACTTGACGCGGACGCGACCGACGCCGTCGGGGTCCTTGTTGTTGGTGACGATGCCGATCGTCAACCCGAACTTGCCGAAGGGCGCCACTCGTTGGCTGCCGCCGCCGAGCAGCTCGACGAGCGACGACGATTCGGGCGCCGCGGTGGAGAACGTCGTCACCAGGTCGCCGCCGCGCCCGAAGTGGTGCTCGACAGCCGTCACGTAATACGTGCCGCTGATGCGGGTGCCGGCGCCGGTCAGCTTGACGGTCGCCCCAGCCTTGATGCGCGGATCGCCGATGCACTCGCAGCGGACGTCGAGATCGGCGGTTGCCAGCCGTCCCCCGAGGGCGCTGGAGATCTGAGTGGCCTCGTCGGAGCTGACCGCGATCAGCGACGAGGAACCGAGCGTGCCGGCGAACGACTTGGCTTTGGTGCGACCGGTGTCGCCGAGGCCGCTCGTTCCGCCGTTCATGCCCTGCCCCCGCACGTTCGACAGCGTCGACGTGCCGACGACGGTCTTTTTCGACAGCGGGTCCCAGGAGCGGACGGTCACGTCGGTCGTCTCACTGGTCGCCGTGAAGCGCGCCTTGACCCGCCGCAGGTCGTCGCCGTACACGAGCTCGATCGGCGTGGTCGAGCTGCGCGGCTTGAAGATGAGCGTCTCGTCGTTGACGCGCCACTCGAAGCCAGTGCGGAACGTGATCTCGTCGAGGAACGCGTAGTTGGTGGTGGTCTGGATGAGGTAGTCGAACTTGATCGTCGTGTCCTCGACCTGGGCGCGCAGGCCGTGCTCGCGGGCGATCGTCTGCACGACGTCGGAGTACTTCTGCTTCTGGAACGTCCGGACCTGCGTGGTGTGGCTCAGGCGGTGACTGCGATCGAGCGCCGTGATGACCAGCTCGCAGCCGTCATAGCGGTCGGCCATCTGCTCCGCGGAGATGCTGACGATCTCGCCGGCAAACACCGGCGTCATGGTCCCCTGCGGCGACGGGAACGTCACTGCGATCGTGGCGCCGACCACGTACCGGTTGCCGTCGACCAGCGCAAAGTCGGGATCGGAGAAGCGGATCGTCAGCTGGCTCGGCACCGATATGGCCTGCGACACGCGCAGCTCGACGATCTCGTCGACGTCCGACGCCGGTGCCGGTGAGCCGTCCACCTTGATGTCCGGCGCCCGGACGAGGTCGTTGGCGGGCATCTCAGACTCCTCGCTCCGGGATCGCCAGCACGCGGCCGGGACGAAGGTCGAGCGGGTCGCCGATCCCGTTGGCGTCGGCGATGCCGCGCCATTGCGTCGAGTCGCCGTAGTAGCGCGCCGAGATGCGGTCGAGCGTGTCGCCGACCTGCACCTGGTGGGTGCGGTTCGGCTTCGGCGTGCCCGACGTCGGGTTCTG
>JBIOUO010000537.1:0-4001 GCA_044867195.1 Ilumatobacteraceae bacterium | reverse complement strand
TCCACTGGACTCAACGAATTACACCAATGTCATCCCTGACACCCGACCACACCAAAATCACCGACACCCTGCTCGACGCCCTGGCCTACGCAGCGTGACCGCGCCACCTGAGTGCGAAAGTCCACTGGTTGCACCTGCGACCAAAATCCGGACCAAAACGGTGTCGCTAGGGCATCACCACGGCTTTGCCGATGACCTTGCGGTCCATCAGCTCGCGCAGCGCGTCGGCGGCGCGGTCGAGGGGGAAGCGGGCCGACACCTCGGGCTTGATCCGGCCCGCCGCCAGCATGCCCACCAGCTCCTCGGTCAGCAGCCGGACCTCGTGGGGACTGCGCGAACCGTGCTCGCCGTAGAACACGCCGACGATCGAGCATCCCTTGAGCAGCGGCAGGTTGAGCGGGATGCGCGGGATGTCGCCGGCGGCGAACCCGATCACGAGGAACCGACCCTTCCATGCCGTGCTGCGCAGGGCCGGCTCGCTGAGGTCGCCGCCGACGGGGTCGTACACGACGTCGACGCCGCGCCCACCGGTGTGCTCCTTGAGCCACGCCTTGAGGTCGACCGTCGTGTAGTCGACGGTCTCGGCGGCACCGAATCGCCGGCACACGGCGAGCTTGTCCTCACTCGATGCGGCGGCGATGACATGGGCGCCCATCACCGCGCCGAGCTCTACCGCGGCGAGTCCGACCCCGCCGCCGGCGCCGAGCACGAGCAGCGTCTCGCCCGGCGCCAGGCTCCCCCGATCGCGCAGGGCGTGGAACGAGGTGCCGTACGTCGTCAGGAACGCGGCGGCCGCCGTCAAGTCGACACCCTTCGGGATGCGGTACGCCCGGGCGGCGTCGATTACCGCCCGCTCGGCGAACCCGCCAGTGCCGACACCGGCCGCCACGAGGTCGCCGACGTTCCATCCGCGCACGTCGGTCCCGACCGCCGACACCGTGCCCGAGATCTCGCCGCCGGGGATGAACGGCAGGGGCGGTTTGAACTGGTACAGGTCCTGGACCATCAGCACGTCCGGGAAGTTGACGCCACACGCGTGGATGTCGACGGCGAGCTGGTCCGCCCGCGGTTGCGGGTCCGGCACCTCCTCGACGGCCAGGTTCTCCGGCGGCCCGTAGGCGTGCAGCACGGCGGCGCGCATCAGCTGACGACCTTCGCCGCGACGTCTTCTGGTGACGGCACCGGCATGCCCCACCGCTCCATGCCGTGCTCCACCCGCTTGATGATGGTCTCCAGCACCCGGACCCGGGCAAACCGCTTCTGCTCCCCGGCGACCAGGTCCCAGGGCGCCAGGTGGTGGTCGGTGCGCTCGAACATCTCCTCGCCGGCCTCGACGTAGGCGTCGGCCTTGGTCCGGTTGCGCCAATCCTCCTCGGTGATCTTCCACCGCCGCAGCGGGTCGGACTCCCGGAGGTGGAACCGGCGCAGCTGCTCGTCGGGCGAGATGTGCAGCCAGAACTTGACGAGGATCAGGCCTTCCAGGACGATCATCCGCTCGTAGTCGACGATCTCCTCGAACGCCCGCCCCCACTGCTCTCTGGTGGCGAAGCCCTCCACGCGCTCGACCAGCACCCGCCCGTACCAGCTGCGGTCGAACACGGACATCCCGCCGAGCCCCGGCACGTAGCGGTTGAAGCGCCACAGGAAGTTGTGCCGCTTCTCGTCGTAGGTCGGCGCAGCGAACGTCGACACCCGGTAGTGACGCGGGTCGAGCGGTTCCACGAGTCGCTTGATCGACCCGCCCTTGCCCGCCGCGTCGCTGCCCTCGAACACGAACAGCAGTCCCGGCCCGAGGTCGCCGGAACCCATCTGCCCTCCGATGTGCAGGCGCAGCTGGAGCCACCGTCGCTGGGCCGCGGCGAGCCGGCCTTCGTACTCCTTGCGGCCGAGCCGCTGCGTGAGGTCAAGGGCGTCGAGCCGGCCCATGGGCTGCGAGCCTACGAGCCTGGGTCAGGGCTCCCGGTCGGATGTCCGCGCTCGACCCGAACCCACGTCCCCAGCGGTTCTGGGGCCCCACCGTGACGTTGTTCAATGGATCAATGGAGGCTGGCGATACTGACCTGTCCGGGGGCGGCGTTCTGGCGGACGTGACCCGGGCGGCGCGGGGTTGGCATGGCGTGCAACTCGCCGTGCTGGCGTTCATCGGCCTGTGCGGCGTGTTGACCAACGGCGACGAAGGCACTCCCCGAGGACTGCAGGTCACTGCGGGCGTGCTGGCGATCGTGGCACTTGCGCTGTCATGTGTCTCGATCTTCCTCGTGGCCAGCGTCGCATGGCCGTTCTCGACAGCCGCCTCCGACGTGTCGTCGGACACGCGTACCCGAGACTCCGCGCCTGGCGCCCGCCGGCTGCGCCTGGGGGTTGGCTTGACGTACGTGGCCGTCGGGACGATGGCCCTTGCCGCGTCGATTGGTTGGTGGCCGACCGAGGCTTCGACGGGCACCGACGACGATGGTGGCGCCAGCGTGGAGATCACGGACGGTTCCGGGCGCACAGCGTGCGGTGAGCTGGTCGAAGGACCGGCCGGCAAGATCCGACTCGAGACCGACGCGGGCACAGTCGAGATCACCACGAGCGGCGTCGCCCGCATCGCACCTGTCCCGGCCTGCTGACGGGCCCGATCCCCCGGATCGGGACCGCCGCTCACGAGGCGATGAAGCGCCGAATGATGCTGGCGACCATCGCCGGGTCGGTGCGGTGGGCGAAGTGCCCGTGCCCGTCGAGCACCTGGATCCGCGACCCGGGGATGGCGTCGGCGGCGCGGTGAGTCGCCTCGACGACGGCGGGCACGCTGTCGGAACCGGTCAGCAGCAGCGTCGGTGCCGTGATGTCATCGAACTGGCCGGGTTCGCACACCCAGTCCTGCTCGGCGCGGCACTCGCGGGGGATGGTCGGGGCGGCGGCCAGCCGGCGCGGCCACAGCGGGCTGGCGCGGAAGGCGTCGATCTCCTCGCTCGTCATCTCCAGGATGTCGACCAGGACCGTGGCGATGGCGGCGTCGTTGTCGCCCCGGGAGAGGGCCGCTTCGACCGCCTCGATGGAACCCGCCGGGTAGCCAAGCCCCAGGCTCGGCTCGTACACGACGAGGTGGCTGACGTTGGCGGTGACGGCGGCGGCGCCGATCGCAGTTGGCGCCGTACGAGTGACCCCACAACGCCACTGGCTCGCCGGTCTGGGAAGCAACGGCGTCGACCACGGCGGCGACGTTCTCGAAGTCGCGTTGGATCGAGTAGCCGGGAGCGTCACCGCTGACGCCGAACCCTCGGCGATCCATCGCCAACGTGGTGACGTGGTCGCGAAGCTCGGCGACGAACGGCTCGAACGTCGTGTGGTCGGCGATCGAACCGTGGACCAGCACCAAGCCCGGTCCGTGGCCCTCGACCCACACCGCGATGGCGACGCCGTCCGACGACTGGACGTCGAGGCGAGCCGTGTCCACTGACGTTCTCCGCCCGTTCACCGTGTCACCGCCGTCGTCGATGCCGTGCGCTGGTCGAGCTCGACAGCGAAGGCCGACACGGCGGCGGCGAAGTCATCGGGCTGCTCGGCGTAGGTGACGTGGCCACAGTCGGCGAGCTCGACGAAGCGGGCGTCCGGCAACGCCCCGGTGAGGCGGTGAGCCGCGGCTCGGAGGGCGGGGTGGCTGGTGTCGCCGCCGATCACCAGTACCGGGATGGTGATCGTGGCAAGCTCGTCGGCAGTGACGTCGAGCGGCGGCGATCGCAGGTCGGTGAACCCGATCTCGGCGTTGGCCCGGTAGCGGTCCTTGGCTTCCTCGTCGATGCTCGACCACAAGCCGGGGCAGACGAACGAGAAAAAGGCGTCCACGCCCGCGGCCGGCTCGCCGTTCGCCAGCGGCCGTTCCAGCTGCCGGCCCAACTCGTCGGCGAAAGCGCGGCCGTGATCGGGCAGGAGGCAGAGCAGGGGAGGTTCGCTGAGCACAGCGCCGCGCAGCAGGTGCGCATGGCGCCGCGCCACATCGAGGGCGACCACCGCACCGC
>JBIOUO010000536.1:0-6062 GCA_044867195.1 Ilumatobacteraceae bacterium | reverse complement strand
CCGTGCCGCCGTCGCAGTAATCCTGGCCGGGGCCGGGAATGAGCATGTCGGGGCCGCGCTCACCGTAGAGGTGGTCGTCGCCGCCCTCGGCGTAGAGCCAGTCGTGGTAGCCGCGGTCGTCGTTGGGTCCGCCGTAGATCCAGTCGTCGCCATCGCTTCCGTTGAGGACGTCGAGGCCCGGGCCGCCGTCGATGCGGTCCTCGTCCTCGCCGTCATCGCCGCTCGTGAACTCGCCCGTGACCGGGGAGCGGTCGGGCAGGTAGCCGCTCTCGACGTAGTCGTTGCCGCCGCCGGCGCAGATGCGGTCGTCGCCTCCGAGTCCCCAGATGGAGTCGTCGCTCGAGCTGCCGATGATGATGTCGTCGCCGCCGGTGCCGAAGGTGTAGGTGTCGTTGGGGTCGGCGTAGATGACGGTGTCGTTCGATGTGTAGGAGCCGAAGCAGTCACCGAGCACGATGCCCGGAAAGGTGTTGACGGCGGTGTCGGTCGGCAGTGTCTGGTTGAGCCGCTGTGCAGTCGCCACGGGGTCATCATCGGCAGGGCCGCGGGCGGCGCCGGTCGCCGCAGCCGGTACCGCCATCGCGGCTGCGGCCAGGGGCACGGCGGTCACCAGGGCCCGTAGGCGGAAGGTACTCGTTCGTCGATGCATGGATGGCTCCTCGGGGGTCGGAGTTCGGTAGGCGCCGAACGATCGCGGAGGCGCGTTAGCCGAGCGCTAGCGGTGATCCGTCGCCCATCTGGCCGGCAGGGCAGATGGGCGACAGGGCAGTCCGCGCCCGCTCCGACCCGGGACAGGCGACACGGCGCGTCGCGTTCGGGGGGCAACGAGTAGGTTCGGGCCGCGGACGATGCGACTGCACGGTCCGGCGCAAGCCGCGGGGTGCAGCTACGGTTCGGGCAGCTGGCCACAGGGGGTGACGGTGGGCGACGTGGTGTTGGTTCACGGGGCGTTTCACGGAGCGTGGTGCTGGAACGGCGTGGTCGCCGAGCTGGCCGAGCGTGGACTCGACTCCGTCGCAGTCGAGCTGCCGTTGACCAGCTTCAGCGACGACATCGCGACCGCACGTCGGGAGATCGCAGCGGCGGGAAACGGGGCCGTGGTGTGCGGGCACTCCTACGGCGGTTGCGTGATCTCCGCCGCCGCCGATCAGCCAGGCGTGAGTCGCCTCGTCTATCTGTGCGCCTTCCAGGTCGACGCCGGCGAAGACCCGATCAGGATCATGTCCGCCGTGCCCACACCGCTACTCGAATCGATGCAGATCGACAAGGCCGCCGGCACGTACACGATCGACCCCGCCCGCCGCCACGCGGTGTTCTACGGCGACTGCGATCCGGCCGAGGTTCCCGCGTTGAGTGCCCGTCTCCGGGCGATGCCTGCCGGAGACAGCTGGGTCTGGTCGCAACCACCGGCGTGGCAGCGCGTCCCGTCGACCTACGTCGTGTGCACCACGGACAACGCGCTCCATCCCGACGTGCAACGCCAGATGGCGAAGCACGCGACGGAGACGATCGAGTGGGACAGCGACCATTCACCGTTCCTCAGCCGGCCCGCGGCCATCGCCGACCTTCTCGCCCGCTACGCGGCGGGATGACCCCGACGGGCTGACAAGGATCGGTCAGCAGGAGTATCCGGGAAGTGACGGTCGCACGCTCCGTCATTGGCGACGCTGGCCGCCGGTAGGTACGTCCTGCTGACCCGGTCCGTGTAGCCGCCGCGAGTTGCACCTCGTTGCGCTGGTCGATGCGACGCTGCTCAGCCGCACAGGTCGGCGGGTGTGCTGGTCGTGCAGCGGTTGTGGATGACGATGTTGCCGCTGCCGGCGCTGTCGACGAGGATGTCGAGCGAGTTGTCCTGGAAGCGGTTGTTGCGGACCGTGTTGTTGGTCGACTGCGACGGTGGCGACTCGTGGTCGGCGATGACGACGCCTGCGCCGTAGCCGTCCGGGTGATGACCGGTGATGCTGTTGCCGAAGACTCTCGTGCCGTTCGCCGCGTCGAGGTAGACACCGATGCCGTTGATGAAGTTGAAGGCACTGCACGGCCCGTTGTTGGCGGCGATGTGGTTGTTGCGGACAGTTGCGCCGATGCCCGGGTCGACGTACACGCCGATGCAGTTGTCGTGCACCGTGTTGTCGCGGAAGTCGGCGCCCTGGGTCTGGACGCACAGGCCGGCGACGTAGCCGGAGACGTCGTTGTGGTCGACCACCGCCGGCGTCACGTCGTCGGCGCAGAGCCCGATGTTGCGCAGACTGCTCGTGCTGACGGTGTTGCGGCTGAACCTCGTGCGCGTCGATCCGACGGTCACCGCGGCGTACTGGGCACCGTCGATGAGTGTGTTGCGGTCCAGCCGGGCGCGGGCCGCACCGACGAACGCGACGTTCGGTCCCGAGAACCCTTCGACCTGGAAGCCGGTGATCCGTACGTCTTGGACGCGGCGTCCGACCGAGACGAGCTCGCGGTGCTCGGCGACGAACGGGGCCAATGTGACGTCGGCTCCGGTGACGCAGATCCCAGCTTCGCTCGGCGGGCCCTCGTCGACCGTAGGGCCGGCAAGCCGGCTGCACGTGTTGGTGACCACGACTGCCGGAGGGACGAGCCGGGTGTGGTCGCCGATCAGGGTGATGCCGTCGGTCGAGACGGTCAGCTGCTCGGCGTGGACTCCGCCGCGCACGAGGATCGTCGTGTTCGCCGCGGCGGCGTCGATCGCGTCCTGGATCGACTCGCCGGCCTCGACGACGACGGTCCGGTGGCCGGCGGCTTCAACCGGTGCTGGTCCGGGGGCGAGGGTGGCGGCGGCGAGGGCGAGGCCGGCTGACGCCACCAGAGCATGGGTGGCACGGACGTCGCGGCGGTGGTGCGGTCGTGGCATGGCGGACTCCTTAACGAGTGGGTCGAGACGGGTGGGTCGAGGCCATCGACCGTGCTCGTGCGCGATTGCAGCCCGTCGACAGCGCCCCGTGACGTGTCGAACGTCCAGGTCACGCCCGCGCGAGCCGTCAGCCGGTCGGGACCTGAACTGTCGCCGGCGGCTGCTCGATGGAGAGCGTGGGGTCGGCGGGTGGTTCGTCGAACTGGCCACAGGTCCGGCGATAGGGCTCGTCGACCGGCCCGAGCTCGTCCCATTCGGCGCGGGTGAGGTTGCGCCCAGCGGCGCGGCACGCCTCAGCGCGGAGACGGTCGCCGTCGAGTTGCCAGACGAGCAGCCGCTTGCTCGCCGGTCGGGCGATGGCGAGCGTCGTGGGGTCGAGGAAGACGACGGTGGTGGAGATGTCACCGGGCAGAGCCGCCCAGCGACGGTGGCCGGTCTCGACGACGTAGGTGAGGACGCCGACGGTGTCCATGACCACCGCCAGCGTGCGGCCGCTGGTGTCGAAGGCGGCGTGGTACGGCAGGCCTTGGACACCGGTCGGGATCGACCGCAGCGGTTCCAGCGTGGTGGCATCGAAGAGATCGATGCTGGTGCGGCCGCGGCTGGCGGCGAGGTAGCGCCCGGTGGGGTCGAACGTGGGCGTGATCGCCCCGTTGACGTCGGCGATGCTCGGCTCGAGCACGGCGGCGCGGCGCCAGGTTGCCGTGTCCCAGGCAACGGCGGCGCCGCTCCAGGCTGCCGCGACCAGCCAGCGGTCGTCGGGGCTGAACGTCGCGCCGAGCACGATCGAGCTCGACGGGAACTGGTTGCCGGCGTTGAGCCGTTGCAGGTCGTCGAGCTCGGCGACCTGGGCGCCGGTCCGCGTGTCGACGACGGTGACGACGCCGTCGAACCCGCCGTACGTCTCGTAGCGGCCGTCGTGCGACAGCTGGGCGTACTGCGGCCAGTTCCGTCCGGTCGGCCCGGAGAACGGGGCGCTCCTCGTGCCCGAGGCCGGATCGACGATCGCCGCGGCCCCTGCAGCCGCGTCTGCCATCAGGACGCGGCCGTCGGGCTGCATCGTGCCGAATGTCGATTCGGAGGTGGTCGGGCCGGCGTGCCAACCGGTGCCGTCTCGCTGCAACGTGGTGGTGCCACTGCCAAAGGAGGCGACCGCGAGCCGGCGCCGATCGCTGCTGGCCGTGAGCGAGGCGTAGGAATCGGCGGTGGACATGCTGGGCGCGTCGAGGACTTCGGCCAGCACCTGCCGGCCGTCGAGCGCGTAGAGGCCGGGGCCGTCGAGGCCTGTGGCCGCGGTGCGGCCGTCGGGACTGACCGTGAGGTCGCATCCGCATGCCGTCGCCTCCGACGAGATCTCGGCACCCGTGGCGGCGTCGTCGATCGAGATCGTCGATCCGGAGAGCACGATCCGCTCGTCGTCGGCGAAGCGGAGGTAGTCACCATGTGACTGCAGGACGGCGACCTGGTGGCCGTCGTCGGCGTCGTACACGATGCCGTCGGGGCGCTGCAGGACGGCGACCAACCCGGCACCGGGTGAGAGGGCGACGTCGGAGGCGTCGGCCGCGATCGGCGGTCCGATCGGCTGTCCCGATGCGGTGTTCCACACCTGGGCCGAGTCGCTGGTAAGCGTGACGATCTTGCTGCCGTCGGCGGAGATGTCGAGCCGGGCGACGTCGCCGCCGGCCCGCAGCTGCATTCGTTGGAGCCCCGTGGATCCGTCCCACACGACGACGAGGCCCCCGGGGTGCCCGGTGACGAGCACGCCGTCGGCGCTCATGGCGAGCGCGCCCACCGAGCCGGGGGTGACGATGGGCGCGCCGGCGGGCGTCAGGTCGGGTAGCCGGTAGCGATGGACGAGTTGATCGCCGGCGGTCTCGACGACGAGGCCGTCGGCGCCGGTCGCCAATCGCCGCCCGGAGATGCCGCGTGCAGCAGGGTGCTCGACGCGGGCGCGCAGGTGACGGTCGGCGAGGTCGTAGACCTCGACGCCTTGGCCGGTCCGCGAGACGAATGACGTGCCATCGAGTCCGAAGGCGTACTCGCCAACGGTCGGGAACGTACCGAGCCAGCTCGGCCGGGACGACAGGATCTGCTGCAGTGTGGCCGTCAGCTCGCGCTCGTCGGTCCCCTCTCGCCTAGCGGCCTCGAGCGCGAGCAGCGCGGCGACCGACGTGTCCTGGGTGTCGAGGGAACGGGCGGTGGCCAGCAGCCGGCTGGTCTCGGCGCGGTACCCGGTGGCCTCCGCTCGCGCCGCGTTGTGGTTCGCGGCCCGTCGCTGGATCACCGCGGCCGTGGCTCCCACGAGCGCGAGCACGAGGGCAACGGCGACGAAGGCGAGCGAGCGACGCAGACGCCGGGTCGCCCGTTGCTGCTGCACGAGCTCGGCGTCGCGCGCAGCGCAGCTGGCGTCGAGCAAGTCGCGCTCGCGGTCCGTCAGCACAGGGTGGTACCGGTCGACCGCGTCGAGCGCGGTCGCCAGCCGTGCGCCGCGGTAGAGCTCGCTCGGATCGTGACCGCCGGACTCCCACGTCTCCGCGGCGGCGGCGATGTGGCGGCGCACGGCGAGCCACTGGCGGTCGTCGTCGAGCCACGCCTGCAGGCGCGGCCAGCGCACGAGCAAGGCTTCGTGGGCCACTTCGACGGTCGGTTCACGGGTGACCGGGTCGCGGTCGAAGGCGAGCAGCCGGTGGTTGCCGAAGGACGCGATCACCGGCGGCGGGATGTGGGCCAGCTCGCTGAGCCGAAGCCGCCGGCGCGTGTCGGTGCCCGTGTCGCCGACGATCACGAGGCGAGTGAACAGCTCGTGGGCGGCGTCGCGCCCGGCGGCGTCGAGCGACGCGTAGACCTCGTCGGCACGACGAGTGATCGCCCCTGCGATGCCGCCGAGCGCGCGGTACGCACTGTGGCGCACCATGGCGCCGTCGCGCCCGTCGAACAGCTCGGCCAACGCGAACTGTAGCAACGGCAGGCTGGCCGGCCGCCCGGCGACGTCGGCCACGAGGGCCGCGGTGAGACCGGGCTCGAAGGAGATGCCGACCCGTTCGGCCGGCAGGACGATCGCGTCGAGGAGCTCGTCGGGCGCCATCGACGTCACCCCGCACGTGCCCCCCGCGACGAGCGCACCGATAGCGGGATCCTCCAGCGGCCGGTCGAAGAAGTCAGCCCGGACCGTCGCCACCACGCGCAACGCCGA
>JBIOUO010000535.1:0-2501 GCA_044867195.1 Ilumatobacteraceae bacterium | reverse complement strand
TGGACCGACCACGTCCGTGACGCCCCGCTGGAGAGCGGCGCTGCCGTGGTCGGCCTGCTCGCCGTCGCGCTCGGCGCCGGGTACGCGCTGCGAGCCGTCGCCCGCCGCACACGGTCGCTGCGCCACTTGCTGCTCGTCGTGACGTTCGGCGCGCTGCTCGTGGGGGCCGCGGTGGCACTCGCCCTCGCCGGGCTGATGGTGCTCGACGGGCCAGCATTCCGGGCGGCCGTCGGCGTGCTGGCGGTGACGGCCGTGTTCGCCACCGTGCTCGTGCTCACCGCATCGGTCCCGCTGCGCCGCGACGCTCGCGCCCTCGAGGGCGCGGTGCGACGGATCGAGGCCGGCGACCTCGCCGCGCGGACCGGCGTGCGGCGGGCCGACGAGCTGGGCCACGTCGCCCGCGCCATCGACGAGCTGACCGAACGGCTCGACACGATGGAGCACGAGCGGATCGCGATGGAGGACGAGCGGCGGGCCCTGCTGTCGAGCATCAGCCATGACCTGCGCACCCCGCTGAGCGCGCTGCGAGCGGCTGTCGAAGCGCTCGCCGACGGCGTCGCCCCCGATCCTGAGCGCTACCTGCGCTCGATGCAGCGCGATGTCGAGGCACTCACCGCGCTCGTCGACGACCTGTTCCTGCTCGCCCGCATCGAGTCCGGGCGGCTCGACCTCGAGCGCGTCCCGCTTGACCTGTCCGAGCTCGTCGACGAGGCCGTCGAGGCGCTGACACCGGCAGCGACGACGCGCCGTGTGTCGATCGAGCGCGATGACGCCCAGCGGGTGCGCGTGGCCGGCAGCCCGAGCGCGCTCGGCCGCGTCGTGCGCAACCTGCTCGACAATGCCATCCAGCACGCCCCGGCCGGCTCGGCGATCCGCATCACCGTCAACGGCACGCCGGACCGCCCGCGCGTCGAGGTCGCCGACGACGGGCCGGGCTTCCCGCCGGCGTTCACCGCCCACGCCTTCGACCGCTTCACCCGCGCCGACCCCAGCCGCACGCGCGCCACCGGCGGCGCCGGTCTCGGCCTGGCCATCGCCCGCGGCTTGGTCGAGGCCCATGGCGGCCGGATCTGGATCGGCGCCCCGCCCGGCGGGCGGGTCACGTTCGAGTTGCCCGCCGCTTGACCCAGATGGCATTGCGCCCGCGGGGCGCGCCGTGTGAGAGTCGCGGGGCGCCGGCTGGCGGCGCGAGTCGAAAGGGGGGCCCGATGGGGCTGGACGGCAAAGTGGCGTTCATCACGGGCGGCACACGGGGGATCGGGCGGGGGATCGCCGAGGCGTTCGTCGGCGACGGCGCCCGCGTGATGCTCAACGGCCGCAGCGCCGACAAGGGCAAGCAGGCGTTGGAGGAGATGGGCGCCGGCGACCGCGTCGACTTCGTCGCAGGGGACGTGATGAAGGAGCAGGAGGTCGAAGCGGCGATCGACGCCACCGTCGAGCGCTTCGGGCAGCTCGACATCCTGGTCAACAACGCGGGTGGCTCGACCGGGTTCGGCCTGGTCCACGAGCTCACGGACGACGCCTGGAACGGGACGGCCGACTGGGTCCTCAACTCGGCGTTCTGGGCGACCCGGCGAGGGTTGCAGCACATGGTGAGGGCCGGCCGCGGCGGGCGGATCATCAACATCTCGTCGGTCGAGGGCAAGCAGGCGAACAAGGCGGCCGTCAGCCCGTACATCGTGTTCAAGCACGCCCTCAACGGGTTGACCAAGGCGGTCGCCTTCGAGTACGGCCCGCAGGGCATCACGTGCAACGCGATCCTGCCCGGCGCGGTCGAGACCGACCTGACGAGGGAGAAGGGTCCCGAGGCCGCGGCGATGATGGGCATCAGCTACGAGCAGTTCCTGCAGGACTACGCCAACGAGTCGATGATCAAGCGCCTCAACACGGTCGAGGAGGTGTCAGCCGTCGCCCTCCTGCTCGCCAGCGAGCAGGGCGGGGGCATCACCAGCGCCCTGATCAACGTCGACGGCGGCACCGCCTCCTGGTGACGCAGGGGATCAGGACCAGGCGGTGTCGACGTCGTAGGGGCGGGTGCGCGGCGGGGCGGCATCGCGCTTCCAGACCATCACGCGGCGCCGGAAGTAGCAGACCTCCTGGCCGTTCTGGTTGAAGCCCTTGGTCTCGACCGTGACCACGCCGCGGTCGGGCTTGGACGACGACTCCTTGACATCGAGCACCCGCGTCTCGGCGTGGATCGTGTCGCCGTGGAACGTGGGGAACTTGTGCTGCAGCGTCTCCACCTCGAGGTTGGCGATCGCCGCGCCGCTGACGTCGGGCACGCTCATCCCCAGCACGAGCGAGTAGACGAGGTTGCCGACCACGACGTTGCGCCCCTGCACCGACGTCTCCCCGAACCACGCGTTGGTGTGCAGCGGGTGGTGGTTCATCGTGATCATGCAGAACAGGTGGTCGTCGTACTCGGTGATCGTCTTGCCCGGCCAGTGCCGGTACACGTCGCCGACCACGAAGTCCTCGAGGTGCCGCCCGAAGGGGCGTTC
>JBIOUO010000534.1:0-2168 GCA_044867195.1 Ilumatobacteraceae bacterium | reverse complement strand
CACACCAACGGCTACGACGAGGCCATCAGCCTGCCGACCGAGGACGCCGCCCGCATCGCGCTGCGCACCCAGCAGATCATCGGCTACGAGTCCGGGGCGACCGACACTCCCGACCCCCTCGCCGGGTCCTACTTCGTCGAGTCCCTCACCGACGAGGTCGAACGCCTGGCCTGGGAGTACATCGAGCGGATCGACGCCATGGGCGGCGCCGTGGCCGCCATCGAGGCCGGCTTCCAGATGGACGAGATCGAGCAGGCCGCCTACGAGTACACCAAGTCGATCGACGACGACGAGCGGGTGATCGTCGGGCTGAACAGGTTCACGATGGCCGACGAGCCCGAGCCGGTCCCGTTTCCGATCGACCCGACGCTCGAGTCCGGCCAGCGCCAGCGGTTGGCCGCCTTCAAGGCCGATCGGGATGCGGCGGCCGTGCAGGCCCGGCTCGACGACGTGCGGGCGGCGGCGCGGGGCACGCAGAACCTGCTGCCGCCGATGAAGCAGGCGCTGCGCGCCCGGGCCACCCTGGGCGAGGTCAGCGACGCGCTGCGCGACGTCTTCGGCGTGTACCACCCCTGACAGTGAGAATGGGGAGTGGCTGGCCTGCGGCCGCCGGGTCTGACCCAACCTCTGACTGTCGACGCTGTTTGGCTTCAACGGGATCTGTCGACTCGGTGACCGCAGGCCGGCCGTGGCACTCACCGCTGGACGTCTGTGACCTCATAGGAGCCTGCGCTACCAGGCGCCCATCACTGTCTTGTCCGTCCGTCTGGTTCGTGCGTGCCGCCCCAACGCACAACCGAAGGGACGACACCACCATGATTTCAGACCCCGCGCCGGCCGTGTCGATCGCGGTCGGGATTGACACTCACGCCGACGTCCACGTCGCAGCGGCGATCGACCTGGTCGGGCGGGAGTTCGGTCATGCCAGCTTCGACACCACTCCCGCAGGGCACCGCCAGCTCGAAGCCTGGGCCCGATCGTTCGGGATGGTCGAGATCGTCGGGATCGAGGGCACCGGCGTGTATGGCGCGGGGATCTGTGCGCACCTGTGCGCATCGGGCCTGCAGGTGGTCGAGGTCGACCGGCCCGACCGCAAGTCCCGCCGGTTCGAAGGCAAGTCCGACCCGATCGACGCCTACGCCGCGGCGCGTGCTGCCCTGTCAGGACGGGCGACCGGAACCCCCAAGACACGCGACGGCAACGTCGAGATGATTCGGGTCCTGCGAGTCGCCAGGACCAGTGCGATCAAGGCTCGCGCCATCGCGTTGACCCAGCTCAAGGCCGTCATCAAGACCGCACCGGAACCGCTGCGGTCACATCTACGACATCTCGACGGCGCTGCCCTGCTGGCTCGTTGCCGCGGGCTGCGAGCTGGTCGTGGACCCGCCCCGGAGCCCTCACCCCATGCCAAGCGGCCACCGCGCCCTGGCCGGCTCGCCGACCCGAACGCAGCCACCAAGGCCACGCTGGCCCGGCTCGCCACCCGCATCGCCACCCTCGACGACGAACTTCGCGACATCGACGACGACCTCAACGAGCTGACCACCGAGACGGCCCCCACCCTGGTCGCTCTGTTCGGAGTCGGAACCGACGTCGCCGGTCAACTCCTGGCCACCGTCGGTGACAACCCCGACCGCATCGCCACGTCCGCTGCCTTCGCGATGCTCTGCGGCGTCGCACCGATCCCCGCCAGTTCGGGCAAGACGATCAACCGGCACCGTCTCAACCGCGGCGGCGATCGCGCCGCGAACGCAGCGCTCTACAGGATCGCCATGTGCCGGCTTCGTTACGACGAACGCACCCAGGCCTACCGAGACCAGATCTGCAGCCGCGGCAAGACCAAGAAGGAAGCGATGCGCATCATCAAGCGCGCAATCGCCCGCGACGTCTACCACGCGATCAGAACCGACCTCCCCACCGCCCCAACACGGACTTGACATCCATAGGAGCATCCCCCGCCGGCGCCGTGACCGGGGCCGGGCGTCGGCGCGGCGCGGCCGGCGCCCGGGCGCCCCTGGCCGTCCTGGCCGCCGCCGTCCTGTTCGGCACGACCGGCACGGCCCAGGCGCTGGGTCCCGACGAAGCCACCCCCGCCGGCGTCGGAGCGCTGCGCGTCGCGGTCGGCGCGGCCGCGCTGTGGGCGCTGGCGGCCCGGTCGCACTCGGGAT
>JBIOUO010000533.1:0-6742 GCA_044867195.1 Ilumatobacteraceae bacterium | reverse complement strand
TCGGGCGGGAGGCCGGCCAGGGCCTCGTTCCAGCGGCCGCGGTCGAGCGCCGTGCGGGCGACATAGACCCGCACGTACCGGGCCCACAGGTCGAGGCCGTGCTCGTTGCAGTAGCGCTCAGCGGCCTCTGCACGACTGTCGATCAGGTCCCATCGCCGGTGCCGCTGGGCGATGTCGAAAAGGTGGATGTAGGCGCGACCGACGTGCTCGTCCAACCCATCGGCGAGCGAGATCGCCAGGCTCTGCTCGAGGTCCTCGAGGCCACCGTCGTCGCCGCCGAGGACACGCAGGAAGCCGCGCGTGTTCAGCACGTGCACGAGCAGGTCGCGGTCGACGCGCTCGTCGAGAAGCGCGATCGCCCGTGCGGCGGCGACCGTCCCGGAGTCGATGTCGTTGGCGTTGAGGGCGAGCATGGCGAGGTTGGCGTGGGCCGCGGCCAGCTGGCGTGCTGGCGGCAGGTCCTCCAGCAGAGCGACCGCGTGGGCTCCGCTATGGGCGGCATCCACACCGCGGCCACCGCAACGTTGGATGCTCGACAGCGTCCGCCACGCGTCGGCCTCGCCACGAACGTCACCGACCGCATGACGGATGGCGATCGCATCGTCGAGCCAGACCATCGCATCGTCGAAGCGGTCGGTGAGGTAGAGCTCGTGGGCGCCCGACTCCAGTAGCTCCGCTCGGCGCACGCCGACGATCCGCCGCTGTGGTCGCAGCGCGCGGCGGAACTGGCCCACCGCCTCCCGGTGGGCGCCGCGGGCCACGGCATCACGGGCGGCACGCGGGGCGAACTCCTCCAGCGCGTCGGCATCGCGAGCCTCGTCGGCGTGATGGGCGAGGCGAGCGGCGTCGGCGTCGGTCGCGCGCAGCACACCCAGCGCGATGCGGTTGAGGGCGATCCGCCGCAGCGGGTCGAGACCCTCGGCGATCGCGAGCCGCGCGAGGTCGTGGCGGAAGGCGACGCCGGCAGCCGTCTCGACGAGCATCCCCGACGCCAAGCAGGCGCCGAGCCGGTCGACGAGCGCGCCACCGATCTCGCCGATCAGCTCGGGTGGTGCCGGCCCGGTGATGACGGACAGCGACTCGAGGAGCGACCGGGCGGGCGGGTCGAGCGCGGCGGCGCGCGCGAGCACCGCCTCGCGCACGGATGTCGGGAGGTGGGCGCCGCCGGCGGCGAGCACCTCGGTCACGAAGAACGGGTTGCCGCCGGTCGTCCAGAACAGCTCGTCGGCGTCGACCGTGCGGCCGGTGGCGAGCTGGCGGACGGCCTCGAGCGAGAGCGGCGCCAACCGGATCCGCTCGACGTTCGCCGCTGCCAGGCGGCCGAGGACGATGCGCAGCGGGTGGTCCAATGTCAGCTCGTCGTCGCGGCAGCTGACGAGGACGAGCCCGCGCGTCGGCACCACGCGTCGCGCGAGCAGGGCGATGAGGTCGAGCGTCGCCTCGTCAGCCCAATGGATGTCCTCGATCGCCATCACGGTCGGCGTCGGCTGCATGGCCGCGAGCAGCACGGGAAGCACCTCGTGGACGGCGGCTCCCCGACGGACCGCGCCGGCGAGGTCGTCGGGCAGCTCGGCGACCATGTCGGCGAGCGGTCCCAGCGGGCGGGGCGTGAACAGCCGCTCACACGAGCCGGTCCACCGGCGGGTCGCGGTCGGGAGCTCGGCGAGGAGACGGGCGATCAGTGCCGTCTTGCCGATGCCCGCCTCGCCGGTGAGGAGCACGAGACGCCCGTCGCCGGCACCCGCCGCGGCTGCTTCCCGCCGGAGGTGCGTCAGCACCTCCTGTCGCTCGAGCAGGACGCCGTCGCCACCCACGCCCCCATCTTCGCCGCCCGGCTGCCGGGGCGACGAGGGATTCCAGCTCGCATGCAAGTGTGTGGTGCGGGGCCGGCGCGCACCACACGCTCGGATGAGTCAGCGTCCGCCCGATCCAGCGGTGGTGGCTGGGGCGGGCGCGGGGAGGTCGGTGCCGAAGATCGGCACGCCGGCCGGGCATTGGCGCACGGCCGGGTTCCAGTCCTCGAACACGCCGGTCGGGTTGTCCTTCCACAGCCATGTGTGGAGGACCCACAACGGGAGCGTCGGGTGCTGGTGGAAATCCACGCCGAACAGGCTCGGCGGGTCGGGCTGGTTCCAGGCGTCGATCGGGACGATGTACTCGTGGGCCACAAGGCCGGTGATCTGGCCGTCGGCGTCGAGCTCGTAGACGAGCGCCTCCGGTCTGGTGATGTCGACCTGTTCGTCCATCAGCGCCTGGTTGATGTAGTGGACGCCCATCCCGCCTCGCTCGGGGTCCTGGAAGCACCCCAGCGCGTCGAGCGAGCTGGCGTAGCCGGCCGCCTCGGCGGTGGCGACGTCCTGGAACCCGGCGGCGGCGAGCATCGCCGCGGCGCGGTCCTGCGGATCCATCTGGTGGGTCCCGTGGTCGTCGGACGGCATCGTCGTCGGCGGGATGGTCATCGGGGCGGTGGTCGCCGACGACGCGTCGTCGTCGTCGGCGCACGCGGCGAAGAGCGCGGCGGCGAGTGCGGTCGCCGCCAGCGCATGACGCCGGCTCATCCCTGCTGGACTTCGTAGATCGCGTCGGCGACGAGGCCATGCGCGTCGCGGTGCACCGCACTGGCTTCCTCGGCCGACGGTGCATCGACGAGGCAGAAGATCCTGCCTGCCTCCTCGTTGACCCAGTAGTGCAGGTAGTTGACCCCGTAGCGTCCCTGCGTCTCGAGGTCCTTGATGTGTGCCGCGGCGACGTCGGCGGCGGAGACCCCGCCTTCGATGTCGTGGACGTCCATGAACAGTGCCATGTCCAGCTCCTTGCTTCGTGTCAGTGTTGGCACCGTCGAGGGTGAACGAAGCCGGCCCGCGCGTCATCGGGAGCGACACCCCATCTGTGCCCACCGCGCTGCCCATCTTGGGCGCGTCGAACGACCGGTCAGCCGGCGAGGTACGCCGTCAGGGCGGCGGCGAGGTGGCCGGGATCGGCCGCTCCGCACAGCTCGCGTGCGGAGTGCATCGACAGCTGCGGGACGCCGACGTCCACCGTGGCGATGCCGAGCCGGGTCGCCGTCAGAGGACCGATCGTCGAGCCGCAGGGGACGTTGTTGCGCGACACGAAGACCTGGTGCGGCACGCCAGCGGCCTCGCAGGCTTGCTGGAAGACGGTGGCCGTATCGGCCGACGTGGCGTAGCGCTGGTTGGCGTTGAGCTTGACGGCCGGGCCGTGGTTGACGAGCGGCGCGTGGTGCGGGTCGTGGCGCTCGGGGTAGTTCGGGTGGATGGCATGGGCGTTGTCGGCGGAGACGCAGCTCGACGCCGCGGCGGTGCGGTGGAGGTCGTCGCGGCTGCCGCCGACCGCCTCGTTGAGCCGGTCGAGCACGGTCTCGAGGAACGGTCCCGACGCGCCCGTGATCGACGCCGAGCCGACCTCCTCGTGGTCGAACAGGGCGATCATCGCGGTGTGGTCCCGCGGCGTCGCGGCCAGCAGGGCCGTGGTCGCCGCCCAGCACGAGAGGAGGTTGTCGAGGCGACCGCTGGCGAGCAGCGACCGGTCGGCACCGAGTTCCGCGGCGGGTTGGACGTCGTAGAGGCACAGCTCCCAGGCCGCGGGCACGTCGGTGCCCGCCCGCGCGGCGAGCCAGCAGTCGAACGACCCGTCCAACTCCGTCGCCCACACCGGGCTCATGTGCGCCTGCCGGTCGAGCACGAGGCCCCGCTCGTTGACGTCGCGGTCGAGGTGGATGGCCAGCTGGGGGACACGGGCGATCGGCTCGGCGACGTGCACGAGTTGGGACGAGCCGCCGGGGAGCACGACCCGGCCGGCGATCCCGAGGTCGCGATCGAGCCAGCTGTTGAGCAGCACTCCGCCGTAGATCTCGACCTCCAGCATCCGCCACCAGGCGCGAGCGCTGCTCGACCGGGGCTTGATCCGCAGGCCCGGCGAGTCGGTGTGGGCGCCGACGATGCGGGTGGGCAGCGGCCCCGCGCCGGCAGGCCGGCGCCAGGCGATCAGCGCCCCGCCGCGCACCACGACACCGGTGTCCGGCACGCCGGCCCATCGCGCCCGCTCGTCGACGTCGACGAACCCGCCGGCCGTCAACCGGCTGCGGGCCGACGCGACCGCGTGCCATGGCGACGGCGAGGCGTCGAGGAACGCGCGCAGGTCGGCCGTCGGATCGACGGGCCTCCCAGCGGTCGGGCCTCCTGGCGCTGCTGGCATCGCCGGTCATGATGGCCCACGGCAGGCGGCGGCGCGCACCGCACGTCGCGGCTAGACAACGTCCGTGACCCGGCGGACGAAGATCGTCGCCACGATCGGTCCGGCATGTGCCGCGCCCGCCGAACTGGAGGCGCTGCTGCGGGCCGGTGCCGACGTGATCCGGATCAATCTCAGCCACGGCCCGATCGGCGACCACCTCGAACGCCTGGCGATGGTGCGCGAGGTCGCCGCCGCGGTCGGTCGGCCCGTCGGCGTGCTGGCCGATCTACCGGGGCCGAAGATCCGCGCCGGCAGCTTCCCCGAAGGTGGCGTCGACCTCGATTCGGGGCACACGGTCCGGGTCGTTCCCGGCGAAGGGCCGTCGACGGCGACGCTGATCTCCGTCGACTACCCGACGTTGCTCGGCGACGTCGATCAGGAGGATCGGATCGTGGTCGGCGACGGCGGGATCACGATGCGCGTGATCGGCAACGACGGTGTCTCGGTGCTCGCCGAGGTCTTGAGCGGGGGGCACACGCAGGGCCGGCCCGGCGTCCACCTCTCGTGCGAACGGCTGCAGATGTTCGCCCCGACCGACCGTGACCTCGAGCTGGCGGAGGCGATGACGGCCGCCGGCGTCGAGTTCGTCGCCCTGTCGTTCGTGCGCCGCCCGGAGGACGTGATGCAGCTGCGCGACGTCATCGGGCACCGGGCGGCCATCGTCGCCAAGATCGAGACCGCCGCCGCGCTCTCCCAGCTGGCGGCGATCACCGATGTCGCCGACGCAGTGATGGTCGCCCGCGGCGATCTGGGCATCGACTGCCCGCTGGAGGACGTACCGCACCTCCAGAAGCACATCGTGCGGCACTGCGTGAGCGTCGGCAGGCCGGTGATCACCGCCACCCAGATGCTGGAGACGATGATCTCCGCGCCGGCCCCGACACGAGCCGAGGTCAGCGACGTCGCCAATGCCGTGTACGACGGGACGGACGCCGTGATGCTGTCCGCCGAGACGGCGATCGGGCGCGACCCGGTGCTTGTCGTCGAGACGATGAGCCGGATCGCCGCACGAGCCGAGGTCGAGGCCAGCTACAAGCAATGGGCCGACCGCCTCGGCCACGCCCAGCGGGCCTGGGAGACCGACGTCAACGACCGGATCACGGCGGCCGTCTCCCACGCCGCGTGGCAGGCGGCGCGGGATGGCGGGGCGACGGCGATCCTGTGCTGCACGCGCTCTGGGCGCACCGCCCGGGCGATCGCCCGCTTCCGCCCTGAGGCGCGGTTGATCGGGCTGTCGCCGGACCCGCGCACGGTCAACGCACTCACCCTGTCGTGGGGCGTCGAGTCCGTGCACGTCGAGGAGTACACGTCGACCGACGAGATGGTGTGGTTCGCCGTGGAGACCGCAATCAACCATCACTTCGTCGATCACGGCGACATCGTGCTGGTCCTCGCCGGCGCGCCCGACCGCCCGTCCGGCGTCGCCACCACCGACGTGCTGCGACTGGTCCAGGTCGAGTGAGCGAGCGAGTCCCCGAGCGAGCGAACCATTCGGCACGGTCTTTCGCTCATTGGTGCGCCGACAAGTTCGACGGTGTGAGGTCGGCGCATGCCGACAGGGCGCACCAATGAGCGCGGCGATCTGGTCGGAGGAGGCAGGTCCTCGCGACGCACCGCTGGTCGCGCTGATCCACGGCACGATGGACCGCTCCGCCGGGTTGCTCAAGCTGTCACGCCGGCTCGACGACCGGTTCCGGGTCCTCCGGTACGACCGGCGCGGCTACGGCCGCTCGACGCCGCACGCTGGGCCGTTCGGTATCGAGGAGCAGGCCGGCGACCTGATCGGGCTGCTCGACGGCCGGCCCGCCGTGCTGTTCGGGCACAGCTACGGCGGCAACGTCGCCCTCGGCGTGGCCGATCGCCGGCCAGACCTCGTCCGCGCCGTCGCCGTCTACGAGACGCCGCTGTCGTGGCTGCCGTGGTGGCCGGGCACGACCGCCGCGTCGCGTGCGCTCGACGGCGAGGACCACCCTGCCGACGCAGCCGAGGCGTTCATGCGGCGATTGATCGGCGACGAGCGCTGGTCACGGCTGCCTCCGGGTACCCGGGCCGCCCGGCGAGTCGAGGGGGCGGCGATGGTCGGCGAGCTCGCCGACCTCCGCCGCCGTGCGCCGTGGGACCCGAGCCGGATCACGGTGCCGGCCGTGGCGATGCGGGGCACCGAGGGCGCCGAGCACCACAGCGCGTCGACGACGCACCTCGGAGAGGTGCTCGCCGGCGGGCGCGTGGTCGAGATCGAGGGCGCCCGGCACTTCGGGCCGAACACGCACCCGGATGCGGTGGCCGCCGAGCTGGCTCGGCTGATCGCCCTCGTCAACTGAGCTGCATCGTTCGCTCGCTCGGCTGATCGCCCTCGTCAAGTGAGCTGCATCGTTCGCTCGCTCGGCTGATCGCCCTCGTCAGCCCAGCGGGGAGCCAACCGTGACGTCACGACCGAAGAACGTGCACGTCGTCGAATCCCGCCCGCCCGGCGCAAGCGTGTGACCGA
>JBIOUO010000532.1:0-5617 GCA_044867195.1 Ilumatobacteraceae bacterium | reverse complement strand
GCAAGCGCCGGCGGAGCGGCCATCCTGGTTCAACTGGCGGTGCCGCGAGCGGACCTCCCGCGTCGCTGATACGAACAACGCATGGTTGGCGATCTCGACGTCGCACGGTGGCGTCTGCGCACCCAGCATCTGGTCGAACCGCACCTGGCGACAGCCGCCGAGGTGGTCGGCGGGCTGCTCGCGGTGCAGGCGGAGAACCCAGCCCAGTCGGCGTGGGCCGTGGCCGCGCGGACGACGAGGCCGGACCCCGCTGATCTCGGTCGGTCGCTCGACGACGGCACGGTCGTGCGTACCCATATGCTGCGACCAACGTGGCACTACGTCGCAGCCGACGACGTCGCGTGGCTGCTCGAGCTCACCGCGCCGCGGGTCCGGCGGACAACCCAGCAGCAGTTGCGTGCCGCCCATGCGATGGACAGCGCGGCGATCGATCGTGCGTCTGCCGCCGTGCTCGACGCGCTCGACGCGCGTCACCTCACGCGGGAGGCGCTGGCGAACGCGGTCGCCGCGACCGGGTGCGAGATCACGCGCCAGGCGCTGACGATCCTGCTCGCCGACCTCGAGCTGCAGGCCCTCGTGTGCAGCGGCCGGCCTGCCGCCGACGGCACCCACACGTACGCCCGGTTCACCGACCGGATCTCCTCCCCGCGGCGACTGGACGTCGGCGACGCGCTTGCCGAGCTTGCGCTGCGCTACGTCTCCGGGCACGGCCCGGCGACCGAGCGCGACCTGTCGTACTGGGCCACGCTCCCGCTCGGCGACGTCCGCGCCGGGCTGGCGCAGGTGTCCAGCCAGCTCGAATCGTTCGACCACGACGGGCGCACGTACTGGCACGCCCCCGCCGATCCGCCCACGGCAGCCGGCACGCCCGCCGGCCACCTGTTGCAGATTCTGGACGAGGTCTACCGTGGGTACCAGGAGTCCCGGTGGGTGCTCGACGGCGCTGGCATCGTGCCGCGAGCGCGTGAGACCGTCGCCGGCATGGCGCTCGTCGACGCCCAGCTGGCCGCCGCCATGAAGCGAACCGTCACCGCGGACCAGGTCGTGTTCGAGCTGCGACCGTACCGAGGGTTGTTCGCCGGCGACCTGGTGGCGCTGCAAGCGGCAGCCAGCCGGTACGGCGAGTTCCTCGGCCGCAGCGGGTTGCTGCGCCACGTGGATCTGGGCGGGAATCGTTCCGCTTTCCGAGACGATTCCCGCCCAGATCGCTGAGTGAGACGATTCCCGCCCAGAACCCAGAGAGAGCCCTGGGATCGGTGCCCGCCGCGGTGACTGGCGCCAGCGGGTCAGGGGCGCAGCAGCACGCGACCGAACGCCTGCCGGCTCTCGATGTAACGATGCGCGGCCGCGGCGTCGGCGAGCGGGAACACGCGGTCGATGACGACGCGCAGCTCGCCGTCGGCGACGCGTTGCAGTAGCCGCTCGATCATCGCCCGGACGCGGCTCGGGTCGCGGCCCATCTCGGCGCCGAGGAAGACGCCCGTCAGCGAGGCGTTCTTCTCCATCAGTGGCCACACCTCGGGCGGCGATGGCTCGCGTCCGGCCCGCCCGACCCAACTCACCCGGCCGCGGTAGGCGAGCGCGGCGATGCTCGTCTCGAGCGTGCGCCCCCCGACCGGGTCGACGACGAGGTTGACACCACGGCCGTCGGTCAGCTCGCGTACCCGACCGGCGACATCCTCGGCGACGTAGTTGATCCCGTGGTCGACGCCGAGGTCGAGCAGCCGTGCCAGCCGCTCCTCACTCGATGCGGTGGCCAGCACGAGCGACGCCCCCGCACGGGCAGCCAGCTGCACGGCGGCGATGCCGACGCCGCTGGCGCCAGCCTGCACGAGCACAGCCTCGCCCGCCTGCAGGTGGCCGAACTCGAACAAGCAGTCATCGGCCGTGGCGAACTCGATCGGCACCGCGGCAGCCTCGTCGACTGGCAGACCCTCCGGGATCGCATAGACCGAACCGGCCGGGACCGAGACCAGCTCGGCGTGGCTGCCCGAGCCCATCGTCGCCACCACCGGTTGCCCGACGTCGAAGGCCGTCACGTCGGCTCCGACCGCACGCACACGACCGGCAGCCTGATAGCCCACCACGTGCGGGCTCGACGCCATCGCCCCGCCGGCCCGGTGCAGCAGGTCGCCGCCCTGGATGCCCACCGCCTCGACGTCGATGACGACACCGCCCGGCCGAACGACTGGATCGGGCACGTCGACGTACTCCAGCACTTCTGGCCCACCGGTCGTCGTGTACGCAGCCGCCTTCACCACCTGCACGCTATGACCGGACCAGCCGGGGCGACGAAGCGTCGCCCGAGATACCGGCGGACGACCCTTCCGCGGCCGGCATGTCTTGGTTCGTTCGGTTCGCCGACTTGGTGCCCGACGTGATCGGCTGGCACCCGGCGCGACCAGCGCCGCCACTCGCAAGGGAATCGAGGACATGACGCTCACACCGCCTCTGGACGACAGTGTTCTCGCCGCCCTCGTCACGGCTCTCGCCGACGCGGTGGTGGTCGCCGACACGACCGGCACGATCTGCTTCTGGAACGCCGCCGCCGAACGGGTCTTCGGCTGGTCCGCCGATGAAGCACTCGGCGCCTCGCTCGACCTCATCATCCCGGAACGCCAGCGCAGCCGGCACTGGGATGGATACCGCCGGGTCATGTCGACCGGTGAGACGAAGTACGGCAGCGACCTCCTGCGCGTGCCGTCGTTGCATGCCGACGGGCAACGCCACTCCATCGCGTTCACGGTCTCGCTGCTCAAGGACGCGGACGGCACGGTCGCGGGTATCGCCGCCGTCGTGCGCGACGAGACGCAGCGCTGGAACGACGAGCAGGAGCTTCGTCGCCAACTGCGCACGCGCGGAGAGTCGCCGGACTGACCGGGCCCAGCTCGCTGGACGGCGCACCGCCGCACGGCCAAGTAGCGACGCGCTCAGGCGGGGCGCGTGACCGTCGCGTGGTCGGCGCCGATGAGCGTCACGGCGATGCGGCACGGCACGTCGCCGTGGTTGCGCCACGCGTGGCGGGTGCCGTTCTGGACCACGGTGTCGCCCGGCCGCAGGCGCACCTCGACGCCGTCGTCGAGCTCGAGCCAGACCTCGCCGTCGATGACGACCTCGAAGTCGATGGTGGCAGTGGTGTGCATGCCCGGCGCATCCAACTCCATGTAGCTGGCGAGGCCAGGCAGAGCGGCGTCGAACTCGGCCAACGCCACCTCGAGGTCGTCAGGCAGCGCGGCCGACGCGGTCCGGGCGCCCGGCGGAACCGTGAACAACCCGAAGCGGAAGCCGCCAACCGGCGGGAAGTACGTGTGGTGCGGCGGCATGTCCCCGCTGCCGGGAAAGCTCGGCGGCTCGTCCGCACCCCACAGGACATGGAACTCCGAGCCCGGCGTCAGCCGCGGCCGGACGCCGTCAACCTCGGTGTCACTGGCGACGATCGCCTTGCCGTCGGCATCGTGTCCCGTGACCACCCTGCGTACTGTCGTCATGAGAGGATCCTTCTCGCTCGCACCCCCACCGCGCCACTGCCTCACGAGATGGCGCGCCAGCTCAGCCGCGCCAGCCAGCGACGCGCCCAGGCGCTACGTGTCGAAGAGATCGAGCTGACGGTCATCTCGGCGACGGTCGTCGCTGAATGAGCCGGCGACTTCGGGGGCTGGCACGATGAAGTGCTTGCTCAACGTCTCGATCTGACCCTGATAGTGGGACCGGAGCCCGCTGCCGTACAGCCTGTCTGGCAGCGCAAGCATGTGCTCGAATGTGAGCTTGCACACACGCTGCCCATGTTCGATCATGAACGGAACATCGTGCGCTCGCACCTCAAGAGCGGCGCGCGTTCCCTGCAGATCACCCGACGGCGAGTACCCGAAACCGGGATCGAAGAACCCTGCATAGTGCGTTCTGAGCTCGCCACTCGTCGGGTCGAACGCGGTCATCTCCGAGGCGAGGTCGGGGGGGACGCGGACACTCTCTTCCGAGAGGAGCAAGTAGAAGCGCCCTGGGTCGAGGACGATCCGTGATCGCCCCTCGCGAAGGACGGGCTCCCAGAAGTCAGCGATCTCGTGGGAACGAGATCTCGCCATCGTCAGCTGGGGCGTGTTGAGCTTGGCGCGATAGCCGACACGGCCGTCGCGGTTGCCTTGAAGGTCCAGACTCAGGAACAGCCCATCGGCTGCGGCGATGCGATCCTGCGGGAGTGGTCTTCCGTCGGCGAAGAGCAACGGAGTGCGCTCGTGATAGGCAAGAAGCTCCCGATCGGAAAGGAGTGGATCGCCCACCAGCAGCCGCAACTGATTGAGCGCGATACCCTCCTGCACACGCACTGCGAAAGACAGCGGCACGATCTCCAGGTACATTGGGCCTTCATAACCCCGTTGGATCTCGTCGAAACGATAGCTTCGGTCTGTGATGACTCGGGTGAAGACATCGAGTCGTCCGGTGGAGCTCCTGGGATTCGCCTTCGCCCTGATGTTGTCCGGCAGGTGCAGCCGCTCGAGCAGCGGGACCAGATAGGGCCGGTTCGGCTCGAGGACGGCGCCCTCCTTGCGCAGGTCGAGCTCGTCAATGATGAGCGGCTTCATCTTCTCGGCGACGGTCTGGTGGTCGGGAAGGAAGCTGCAACGCAGGCGATAGGCAATATCGCCGAGGTGCAGGTCGAGACTCGCCGGCTGGATGGCCTCGGTCCGAATCTTGCGGTCACCCGCGTCGATGATCTCGCGGTCGATGGCATCCGCGAGCATCTGACTCGGGAGCACGCCGCTGGCGTCGGGTGGAAGCGAGGTGATCCTCACGCTCATCGGTCGCCGGTCACGCGCGTGGCCGCTCCATCGTGGGCGAGCCTACGTCGTCCCCCGGCTCAGGCATCGCCATGGGCATCGCGGCGGGGGATACCTGTCGATCGGCAAAATGTTCGATCGTGCCGACTTGCAGCTGGGCGCCCCTGGCAAGGACGCTAGCCGAATGATCGCCGAGCAACGGGGCACGGTACAGCAGATCCTGCGTTCGGTCGGCTCGACGTGGCGGAGCGGCTGGGCACCGCCGGGGTTCGACGCCGGCCGCTTCGCCGTCGTCGCGACGAACCGACGCGTGCGAGCTCGGCGATGACGTCGAGCGACTCCAGCGTCTCGCTCGTCGACCTCGTGGAGCGCGCCCAGGCCGCGGAACGGGCCGGCGAGTGGGATGACGCGGTGGCGGTGTGGCGGACGCTTCTCGCGCTGCCGCGCCCCGAGCTGTCGCTGCTCGACTATGAGATTCTCGAGGAGATCCACCAGGTGCTGCGCCGCGCCGGGCGCCACGACGAGGCGATTGCCGCCAAGCGGGAGGCGATCGCGGCCGGCTATCGCTCGACGCCGGACGCGGAGGCCGACATCGCCGAGATCCTCGTGGCGGCTGGCCGGCGTGACGAGGCGGACGCGTTGTACGCCGAGCTGCGCCGCCGCGATCCCGACGACGTCTGGCTCGATCAGCCGACACCGACGCCGGCGATGCCACTTGCGCTGGCCTGGTTCCCGGCCGAGCAATGGCCGCTCGCGCTGCAACGCTGGCCCGATCTCACCGACTACCTGCCCGCCGACCACGCCGCCTACAGCCGGCGCATCGAGGGGCCGCTTGAAGTGGC
>JBIOUO010000531.1:0-8562 GCA_044867195.1 Ilumatobacteraceae bacterium | reverse complement strand
CACGCTGCTGCCCGAGGCGGCCGGACTCGAGGTGCAGATCCACCAGCTGCCCAACCTGCGGGCGCTGAACATCGTGCTCGTCGGCTACCTCGGCGAGGGCGTCGCCAGCTCGACCGCGTTCGACCCCCAGGCCAAGGGCCTCGGCGAGTACCTGCGCAGCCGCCCCGCGCCGTGATCGCCCCCCAATCTGGGCGGGAATCGTTCCAGACAGCGATCTGGGCGGGATCCGTCTCGGAATCCGAGACGATTCCCGCCCAGATGTCGGGGGCGCTCGGTTGTCCTCACGGCACGAGGCGGTAACCGAGGCCGCGCACGGTCACGATCAGGCGGGGGTCGTCGGGCTGATCCTCGACCTTCACCCGTAGCCGCCGCACGTGGGCGTCGACGAGCCGGGAGTCGCCGAGGTACTCGTAGCCCCACACCCGCTCGAGGAGCTGATCCCGGGACAGCACGGCGCCGGCGTGATCGGCGAACTCGCACAGCAACCGGAACTCCGTCTTCGTCAGGCTCACCTCACGGCCACTCTTGAGCACGATCCCCTGCTCCCGCCGCAGCTCGACGTCGCCGAGGCGAGTCGCCCGCGGCGTGGATGACGTCTCCTGCAGCTGGACCCGGCGCAGCAACGCCCGGATGCGCGCCGCCAGCTCCTTGGGGATCACCGGCTTGGTGACGTAGTCGTCGGCGCCTGCCTCCAGGCCGGCGACCAGATCGTAGGTGTCGGTCTGGGCGGTGATGATGATGATCGGGACGATGCTCGACGCCCGCAGCGCGCGGCACACGTCGAAGCCGGACATGTCGGGCAGCCGCAGGTCGAGCAGCACCAGGTCGGCCTCCCGCTCGGCGAACGACGCCAGACCGCTCGTCCCGTCGGGGGCCTCGCGCACCCGGTAGCCCTCGTCCTCGAGCGCCATCGTCAGCGCCAGGCGGATCTGATCGTCGTCCTCGATGAACAGCAGGGAGTGCACAGCGCCGGCCATTCTGGCTGGTCAAGACGCCGCAGTCACCGTGCCACCTCGGGTTCCGCTGGCAGCCGAGGTACTCCCCTCACCTCCCCTCACCTCCGAGCACGCCGCCGCCGCTGCCCAGCGGCGCTCGCCCACCATGCCGCCCACCTCAGGTGGGCCGTACTGTTCTGTTACAGAAATCGCGCAGAGCCGTGGTGCCGCCGTCACAGACGTCGTCCAGAGTGACGGGTGTTCACGCTGCCCCGGTGGGGTACCTTCCTCCCCCTGGTGCCTCACCGGCAGCGGTGATCCCCTGCCACACTGGCAATGTGTCGCGAGGACGCCCGATGCGGCTGCGCACCAAAGTCAGCCTGCTCTTCGGGCTCATCGCCTTGATCGCGGCCGTGTCGCTCACGGTCGTCACGTACGCCTTCGCCCGCTCCTGGCTGCTCCAACAGCGCGGCGATCTGGCCCGCCAGCAGGGAGTCAGCAACGCCCAGCGGGTGCGCGAGAACCTGCGTTCCGGGTCCGACGAGATCGGGACCTTCTTCCCGACGATCCGCACCGAGTCCGGCGGCTTCGCCGCGATCATCCTCAGCGACCGCCGTAGTACCAGCACCGACACCCGGTTCTCGTACGAGAGCTTTCCGATCGAGTTGCAGCGCGCCGTCGACGACGGGAGGTCGGCCGTCCAGCGGTTCGAGCTGGCCGGCGAGCACTACGTCGGCATCGGCGTGCACATCGCCGAGGTCGACGCCGACTACTTCGAGGCGTTCCAGCTCGGCCCGACCGAGCGCACGCTGCGCACGATCCTCGTCGCCCTGGTCAGCGGCACCGTGATCACCGTGCTCCTCGCCACCGGCGTCGGCTGGTGGACGAGCGGGCGCCTGCTGCGGCCGCTGGGGCGGATCACCGACGCCGCCGGGGAGATCGCGGCCGGCGACCTTGACACGCGAGTCGCCCGCGAGGGTGACCCCGACCTCGATCGGCTCGCCGACTCGTTCAACGACATGGCCGACGCGGTGCAGGCGCGCATCGAGCGCGAGGCCCGCTTCGCCTCCGACGTCAGCCACGAGCTGCGCTCGCCGATCACCGCCCTCGCCGCTGCGGCCGAGGTCATCAACGGCCGGCGCGGCGAGCTGCCGGACCGCACGCAGCAGGCGCTGGACGTCGTGGTCGGCCAGGTCCGGCGGTTTGATGCGATGGTCATCGACCTCCTCGAGCTGTCGCGCATCGACGCCGGCGCCACCGACCTGCACACCGAGGACGTCGACATTGCCGACCTCTGCCACCGGATCGCCTCCCGCAACGGCGTCGCCGACCTGCCGATCGACGTCAGCACCAGCGCCCTGGGCAACGGAGCGCCACCGCAGGCGAACGTCGATCGCGTCCGGTTCGAGCGGATCCTCACCAACCTCCTGGAGAACGCCGCCCACCACGGCGGAGGACCGCTGCGGATCTCGATCGAGCCGACGGACGGCCCGTTCCTGCTCGTCGCCGTCGAGGATGCGGGGCCGGGCGTGGCCCGCGGCGAGCGGGCACGGATCTTCGAGCGCTTCGCCCGCGGCAGCGCGGCCCGTCACCGCGTCGGCACCGGGCTCGGGCTGGCACTCGTCGCCGAGCACGCCGCGGCCCACGGTGGCGATGCGTGGGTGGAGGACCGTCCCGGCGGTGGCGCCCGGTTCGTCGTCCGCCTGCCGCGGGCGGTGGGGCGATGAGGCGGCACGTGCTGGCGCCGGCGGCCGCGCTGAGTCTGCTCGCGCTCGCATCGTGCAGCGTGGGCGGCGACAGCGATCTGCAGGAGATCCCCAGCGCCGACCTGTTCGGGCTCGACGCCACGAGCACATCGACGACCACGCCACCTTCGACGTCGGCGCCGTCGCCGCCGGCGACGGTCGGGGCGACGTCCACGTCGATCGCCGCCGAGTCCGTCGAGCTGTACTTCCTCGACGGCAGCCAGCTGCAGAACGTGTTCGTCAACCTCGCCCGCCCGGCGTCGCCCCAGCGCGTCATCGCCGCCCTGCTGAGCGGTCCTCCGGCCGGCGACGTGGGCATCGGCTTGCGCTCGCTGCTGCCACCGAACCTGGTGGTCTCGGTCGTCCCCACGAGTGCCGGCTATGCGACCGTCGACCTGTCCAGCGAGCAGCTGCAGCGCATCGACCCCGCCGACCAGCGTTTGGCGATCGCCCAGATCGTGCTCACGCTGGTCCGGCGCCCGGGTATCGGGCAGGTCAAGTTCACGCTCGACGGCGAGCCGATGCGGGTCCAGCGGGCCGACGGGCTGCAGACCGAGCCCGGCGAGGACGTGGCGCTGAAGGACTACGAGAGCCTGCTGACGGGCATCGAACCGACGACCACCACGAGCACGACGACGACCCCTCTGGCAGAGTCGGCGCCCGCCGCGGCCCCGCCACCGACGGGGTGAGCGAGCCACCCAAAGGGCGTTTCCCTTTCCCGGTTCTCACGACACCCATGCGGTGGTGAGGAGGTCCGGCAGATGTCGAGCGGTTTGATCGGTACGGGGTATCCACTTAACCGGCCTTGTCCAGGTCGGTCGCTCGGCGCTCGTCGCGAAATGCCTGGTCAGGCAGGCGGTTCCCAGCACAGGTCCGCTTAAGTGGATAGCCCAATGAT
Organism: Ilumatobacteraceae bacterium; assembly: GCA_044867195.1. Taxonomy (GTDB): domain Bacteria; phylum Actinomycetota; class Acidimicrobiia; order Acidimicrobiales; family Ilumatobacteraceae; genus JALZMG01. The sequence goes on along the minus strand of JBIOUO010000531.1, from coordinate 4,984 downwards.
CGGTTACGACCGGCAGCGAGGCGCGACGAGACCACGGCCACCCAGATGTACGACGACGCCGCCCGGCCAGGTCAGTACAACCGCTCGACTCGATCCGGGCGGCGTTGCCAGTCCTTGTCGACCTTCACCCGCAGGTCGAGATACGTGCCCTCCGGGAGCTGGCGGCGGGCGCGCTCGCCCACCTGCTTGAGCACGCTTCCCCCGCGGCCGATGACCATCCCCTTCTGGCTGTCCCGCTCGACGATGATCTCGACCGTGATCCGGTTGCCCTCCCACTCGGTGACCCGGGTCGCGATCGAGTACGGCAGCTCGTCACGCGTGACGGCGAGCAGCTGCTCGCGCACCAGCTCGGCGACCCACTGCTCGTCGGGCACGTCGCGCACGGCATCGGCGGGAAAGAAGGCCGGCCCCTCGGGCAACCGGTCGACGAGATGGTCGACGAAGGCGTCGAGGCCGGCGCCAGTGCGCGCCGACACCGGGAAGTAGGCCTCGGCGCCGAGTTCGGCGGCAGCGGCGAGCTGGGCCATCACCTGCTCCCGGCTCGCCCGGTCGACCTTGTTGACGACCACCACCGCGCGTGGCCGGTCGAGGTGGTTGGCGACCCAGCGGTCACCGGTGCCGTAGGGCGCCGTGGCGTCGAGGACGAGGCACACGACGTCGACACCGGCCTCGGTCTCGGCGACACTGTCGATGGCGGTGGCGTTGACCCGCCGACCGAGCGCCGTGACCGGCTTGTGCAGGCCTGGCGTGTCGACGAACACCACCTGCGCGTCGGGCCGGTTGAGGATGCCGCGCACGCGATGGCGGGTCGTCTGCGGCTTGTCCGAGACGATGCTCACCTTGGCCCCGCAGATGGCGTTGACGAGCGACGACTTGCCGACGTTCGGCCGCCCGACCAGCGTCACGAACCCCGATCTCACGCCTTCACGTCCTGTCCATTGGAGTGTTTGCGGCATTGGAGTCTTTGGCCGGGGAGGGCCCCCAGCCAAACACTCCAACGGGGCAAACACTCCAATGCCGCTCAGACCTTGGAGGTGCGGTCGGCCCAGTAGGGGGCGCGCAGCTCGCGCTTGAGGACCTTGCCGGAGCCGGTCTTCGGCAGCTCGTCGAGCCAGGAGATGGACCGCGGCACCTTGTAGCTCGCCAGGTGCTGGCGGGCGTGGGCCTGCACCGCCGCCTCGTCGAGATCGGAGCCAGGGCGCTTGACGATCACGGCGTGGACCAGTTCGCCCCACTCCTCGCTGGGGATGCCGAACACGGCCACCTCGTAGACGTCCGGGTGCGCTTCGAGCGCCGCTTCGATCTCGGCCGGGTAGATGTTCATCCCACCGGAGATGATCATGTCCTTCTTGCGGTCGCAGATGAACAGGAAGCCCTCATCGTCGCGGTAGGCGATGTCACCGACGGTCTGGAAGCCGTCGCGGCTCTCCTCGACGAACCTGTCGTGCTGCTTGTAGTAGTCGGCGAACACCGACGGGCTGCGGACGTACAGCTCGCCCACTGCCTCCGGCCCGGTGCGGGTCACCACATTGCCGTCCTCGTCGTAGAGCCGGACCTCGACCAGCGGCGCCTCCTTGCCGCACGAGCCCGGCTTGCGCAGCTGGTCCTCGGGGCGCAGGATCGTGTTCACACCGAGCTCCGTCGAGCCGTACACCTCGAACAGCGAATCGGGCGGGAAGTCGGCGACGTACTGCCGCTTCAGGGTCTGGCTCCACGGGGCAGCGTTGGCGATCATGATCCGCATCGACGAGCGGTCGTAGCGGTCCTTGACCTCGGCGGGCAGGCTGCAGATCATCCGGATCGGCGTCGGCGCCGAGAACGTCGACGTCGCCCGGTACGTCTGCAGCAGCCGCAGCCAGTCCTCGGGATCGAACTTGCGCTGCAGCACGACGGTCTGCCCGAGCGCCATGGCGATGCCCATGAACCCACCCGGCCCGCTGTGATAGAGCGGGCCGGTCGTGATGTAGACGTCGTCGGGCCGGTAGCCGATGAACTCGAGCATCGCTCCCATCTGTACCGGATCGGCGGCGTTGCGCCGCAACGCGCCCTTCGGCTTGCCGGTGGTGCCGGACGTGTAGATCATCGTCGCACCGGTCTCGGCGACGCTCTCGGGCTCCGCGGGTGGGGTGGTGGGCGCGGCGGCGATCACCGCGTCGACGGCTGTCATCCCCGCCAGCGCCGGTCCGTCGAACACGAGGATCTCCCGGACCTTGGGGATGGCGGCGCGCACCCGCTCGAACAGCGGGGCGAACTCGGCATCGGTGTAGACGACGGTGGCGTCGCTGTGATCGGTGACATAGGCGGCCTCGTCGTCCGAGAGCCGGTAGTTGAGCGGGACGGCGGTCGCCCCGATCTTGCCGGCGGCGACGACGAGCGTGGCGATGCCCAGCGAGTTCTGCCCGCACCACACGACCTTGACGCCCGGTCCGAGCCCGTGGCCGCGCAGGACGTGGGCCAGCTGGTTGCACGCCGCCTCGAACTCGGCGAACGTCACCGTGCGCACGTCGACGCCGAGGCGATCGTCGACCACGGCGAGCTTGTCCGGTTGGGCCTGGGCGTAGGCGCTGAGCAGGTCGGGCATGGTCGGCATTCGTAGCAGGTGTCGGGCAGTGACAAGCTGGCGGGCATGGCTCCCCGCATCATCAACGGCGTCGACGAGCTGAAGTCGCTCGTCGGCCAGCACCTCGGCTACAGCGACTACGTCGAGATCACCCAGGACCAGGTCAACGCGTTCGCCGACGCGACCGGCGACCACCAGTGGATCCACGTCGATGTCGAGCGGGCCACGGCCGGGCCGTTCGGCGGGCCGATCGCCCATGGGTATCTCACGCTCAGCCTCGGCCCGATGCTCGCGCCGCAGATCTACCGGGTCGACGGCTTCACGATGGGCGTCAACTACGGCGCCGACAAGATCCGCTTCCCGGCACCCGTGCCGGTCGGCTCGAAGCTGCGACTGGGTGCGACGCTCGTCGACCTCACCGAGATCGCGGGCGGGATCCAGATGAAGATGGAGTTCTCGTTCGAGGTCGACGGGGCGCCCAAGCCATCGTGCGTCGCCGAGGTCCTGTTCCGGCTCTACACCTGACCGCCCGCCGAAGACGGGCGGCGCTCAGGCGGCGTCGCTGACGACGTTCACGCCGGCGTCGACCGCTCGCTCGGCGACCTCGCGGCAGGCGGCGACGAGGGCAGTGACGAAGTGCCGCGGGTCGTTCGTGCACACCGCGTGCCCGCCGGCCACCCTGCATACGGTGGCACCTGGCACGGCTGCGGCCAGGTCCAACTGGCGGCGAGGCGGGACGACCTCGTCGTCGCCGGTCACGATGACGGTGCTCGCCACGTCGATCTCGCCGAGCCACGGGCGCGAGTCGAAGCGGCAGATCTCGCGCCCAGCTTCGATGATCTGAGTCCAGTTGTGGCGGGCGACCTCGTTGAACTCCCATCCGGTCCCCCGCAGGCCGCGCCAGCCGCGGCACATCAGGACCGCCGCCTGGCTGATCTGTCGCACCGGCACCGCCCCGGCGACGAGGCAGCCACCGGTGGCGATCCCCGACAGCAGCCGCTCCCGCGGCGTGCCGTTGAAGCGGGCGCTGGTGGCGCACAGCACGAGACCGTCGACGAGTCGAGGATGTCGGCGCCACAGCAGCTGGGCGATCGTCCCACCCATCGAGTAGCCGACGACGATGCACCGCTCGACGTCGAGCGCCCCGAGCAGCGCAGCGACGTCATCGGCGCAGTCCTCGAGACGGAACGGTGCCCGCGCCCGCAGCCCCCGCCCGTGACCGCGGTGGTCGAGGGCGACGACGCGGAACCGCCGAGCGAGCGGCTCGAAGCTCGGTCCCCAGTTGAGAGCGGCCGTGGCCGTCCACCCGTGAAGCAGCACGACGGTCGGCGCGCCCTCGGGGCCGCACAGCTCGCGAACGAACGTGCGGCCCCGCTGCGGCAGCTCGACGCCGCGTCCTGGGGGCATCGCCCGCCTGTCGCCCCTCCTGATCCCGCCCATTGTTCCGCCCCTCTTGCGCGCCGGGCGGAACGCTGGCGCCCCGCCCGCCAGCCCGGGTCCTGACGCCGCCCGACGCTTCGACCCGTGACTCGTCATGTAAACAACTGCGTAAACATGGGTCAATGACGAACACGCGACAAATGCGCTGCGAGTCGGGCGAAGTCGCCGTTCTCCACTGCCACTCCACGAGATGGTGCGGCGATCTCCATGACTCCCGGCCGGAGTTGGTCGATGATCGACACCGAGGAGGAGAGCGCGATGACCAGGATCCCCGCCGACGAGATCAGACCCGGCGACATCATCCAGTACCGCGGCACGCCGCACCGGGTGCGCCACGTCGACCGCCTGGCGGGATGGGCGTGGCCAGTGGCGTTCGGCGAAGCCGGCTGGGCGATCGCGCTGGGCCAGGAGCTGGTCGCGGTCGAGCGCGCCGCCTGACGTTCAGTTGACGGAATTCATCATGAGAGTTAGGCTGACGGCGGTCATCGCAGCTCCCGGGGGTCACGCCGCTCATGTCCGTCATCGAACAGCCCATCACCAGCGCCACCGCCGAGGCAGTCGGGCGACAGCTCTTCGGTCATGTCATCGACGGACGCCTGGTGCCGTCGGTGGAAGGCGGGACGATGGACATCGTCGACCCGGCGACCGGGTCGCCCATCGCCACTGCCGCCGCCGGCACCCAGGCTGACGTCGAGGCCGCAGCCCGCTCCGCCCGCACCGCGTTCGACGACGGGCGCTGGCGCGACCTCGCACCGCACGAGAAGGAGCGCCGGATGCACCGCATGGCCGCGCTCGTCGCCGAGCGGGCCGACGTGTTCGGCGAGATCGACGTGCTCGACGCCGGCCTCCTGCGCTCGTACACCGGCTTCATCGTCGAGTTCGCGGTCAACGGCATCGACTACTTCGCCGGGTGGCCGTCGAAGCTGCGCGGCGAGATCCCGCCGGTGCCCAGCGAGTTCGCCGCCTACCAGATCCGCGAGCCGG
>JBIOUO010000530.1:0-9504 GCA_044867195.1 Ilumatobacteraceae bacterium | reverse complement strand
TTGGTGCTTCGACAGGTCCCGCGATGGGGTGGCGTCGGACGATGACAGGGTGCGCCAATGAGCGATCGGAACCTGCCGGTGTACGTGCAGTGCGCGCTCCGGCTGCGGTCCGAGATCGAGCTGTCCCTGCCGCGCGCCGGCGGCGACGCGGCGGACGTCGACGTGCGCTGGGGGCCAGACATCCACGACTCGAGCGAGCCGCCGCCGGGCGACGTCATCGCCGCCTACGGATCGGGAGAGGACCGCTGGTACACCGCGACCTCGACGGGCTCGGAGTACCTGATGCGGTTCCGGGACTGCGGCGAGTTCGTGATCTCCGCGGATCTGTCCGCCGTGCAGGTGCGCCGAGATCCGGCAGGACGGTTCGAGCTGCTCCCCATCCTGATGGCGGGAACGGTGAGTGCCTTGCTGCTCACGTTGCGCGGCCACACGGTGCTGCATGCCAGCGCTGTCGCCATCGACGGGGCGGCGCTGGCGTTCGTCGGTCAGTCCGGCCGGGGCAAGACGACGCTCGCGGCGCTGCTGTGCCTCGATGGCGCCGAGCTCGTCACCGACGACGTGCTGACCGTCCACGACGGCCCACCGGTCACGTGCGTCGGGGGAGCGTCCGAGCTCCGCCTGCGGGCGGCGGCGGCGGTCCTCGCCGAGCAACGTGCCGACCGCCCAGCCAGGACGACGGCGGACGAGCGGCTGGCCTTCTCGCCATCTCCGGAGGTCCTGGAGCCACTGCCGCTTGCCGCGATCATCGTTCCTACGCCGTCGCGGACCGCACTGGGGGTCGAGGTCCGTCGCCTCGCGCCGAGCATGGCCGTGTTCTGGCTGCTCGCCTTCCCGCGCGTCCATGGTTGGTGCCGGCCCGACGTGCTCAGCCGCGACTTCACGATGCTGAGCCAGGTCGTCAACGCCGTGCCGGTCTACGACGTGATCGTCCCATGGGGTCCACCGTTCCGGCCCGACATCGCCGCATCGCTGGCGGTACTGGCGAGCTCTGAGCGAATGGACTAACCGAGTCACGGCCTCGGACGGCGTCGTCACCCCGACGTCACGGCGGCGATGCAGTGCTCCGGCTCGAGACGGCTCTCGCGTCGATCGGCGACCTGTTGGTCGATTGGGACTGACGAAGGTTCGGAGAGGCGACACGGCAAGGCACCGAGCCGGCCGACACTGTCCGTTGACACATCAGACGACTGGCGATTATTATCATGAGAAATTTCGCGAAAGATGGGGGGAGGCACAGTGCGAGTGAGCCTGCGCCGTCGTGTCCGGGGTATCGCGCTCGTCTTCGCCGTCGGAGTCGGTCTGCTCGCATGTGGCGGGGACGACGACGACGATGGCGGCGGTGCAGCCACGGCGGCCGGCGGGTCCATCGCCACGACCGCGGGCGCGACGACCACCGCTGCGACCGCCGGCCCGGCGACCAGCGGGGCCGTGAGCGGCACACCGTCCAGCGAGGCGATGGGCGCGACGACGGGCGGCAGCGGGGGTGGCGCGGCGGCGGTCGGGATGTCGCTCGACGAGCTGCACGCGGCCGCCAAGGCGGAACCCAAGCTCGTCGTGTACTCCAGCCAGGCGCCCGAGCCGCTGCAGAGGATCGCCGCCGACTTCATGGCCAAGTATCCGGGTGTCGACGTCCAGGTGGTTCGCGGCATCGACGGTGACCTGATCCCAAAGGTCGAGACCGAGCACGAGACCGGGCAGGTCCAGGCCAGCATCTTGATCACCGCCAGCCCGAGCTGGGTCATCACGCAGGCCGAGGAGGGTGGCTGGTTCGTGCCCGTCGACGGGCCGGAGCTGCTCGGGCAGGGCGACTATGACGCCGCCCAGTACGTCCACGACGGCAACTACTTCGAGGTCGGCGCAGCCGTGCTCACGTTCGGCTGGAACAGCGACCTCTACCCGCCCGGCATCACGGACTACCCCGACCTCCTCGATCCCGACCTGCAGGGGCGGATCGGCGTGCCCGAGCCCTCGTCGCCGTCGATCGTCGACTTCTACCTGTGGCTGGAAGAGACGTTCGGCGAGCCGTACGTGGCCGACCTCGCGGCCCAGGATCCCCAGATCTACCCCAGCGCGGTGGCCATCGGCGAAGCCCTCGCCGCCGGTGAGGTGGCGGCGTCGCCCTACATCGCCCCCTCGACCCTGATCCCGCTGCGCGACCAGGGCGCACCGGTGGACTTCGGCCTCTCACCGCAGGGCGCGTGGGGCGCCCGCTACTTCGCCGTGATCCTCGACGGCGCGCCCGCTCCCAACGCGGCGCAGCTGTTCGGCAACTACATGGTCACGCCCAAGGGCCAGGCCGCGGTGATGGTGAATGCCGGCTCCGTGCTCGCCGGTGTCGAGGGCACGCTGATCACCAATGCCAAGATCCGCGAGCAGGACCTGTCGAAGCTCACGCCAGACGCCGTGGCGGCCTACCAGGAGAAGTGGAACGGCCTGTTCCGATGACGAGCGAGTTAGAGCCTCAGCAGATAGGCAGGCGTCGGCAGCGAAGCTCTTGTTCGTGTTCATCGCCATCCCCTCGGCGGAGCGGGCGTGTTCGACAAGCTATGAATGCCACGGAGGTAGCACATGACGGCTGACGAGAGACTCCACCACCGCGACCGCTGCGCGATCGTGGGTATTGGAGCGACCGACTTCTCGCGGAGCTCGGAGCGGACCGATCTCACGCTGGCGACGCAGGCCGCGTTGGCGGCCATCGAGGATGCCGGGCTGACCGCCAAGGACATCGACGGCATCGTCCGCTGCGACATGGACACCGTGCGCCACAACGACCTGGCCGACGCGCTCGGGATCGAAGAGCTGACGTACTGGGGCGAGGTTGGTCCCGGCGGTGTCGCGCCGTGCGCCCAGGTCGGCCAGGCGATCGGCGCGATCCTCAGCGGCCAGGCGACGGCGGTGCTCGTGTTCCGCGAGCTGAACGGGCGGTCGGGCCGGCGCTACGGCCTGTCGACCGCGACCGCCGAGCGCGTGGGGGGCGCCGGGACCTACGACGAGTTCTACGCCCCGTACGGAATGCTCACGCCGGGCCAGATATTCGGGATCATGGCCCAGCGCCACATGCTCGAGTTCGGCACGAGCGAGAAAGACCTCGGCGCGATCGCCGTCACCTGCCGGGCGCGAGCGAACGCAAACCCGCGGGCGCAGATGCACGACCGCCCGCTGACGATGGACGACTACCTGGCCGCGCGGATGATCTCCCGGCCGCTGCGGCTGTTCGACTTCTGCCTGGAGACCGACGGCGCGTGCGCCCTCGTGGTCACCACCACCGAGCGAGCCCGCGACCTGCGCCAGAAGCCGGCCCTGATCCGGGCGGTGGCGCAGAACGGCATCCCCGACCCCGGGCTCGGCATCCAATTCCCCGTGCTGATGCGCGAGTGCATCACCGAGCTGCCCGCCAAGAACGTCGCCAAGACGCTCTACGTCCGCGCCGGGCTCGGACCCGACGACATCGACGTCGCCCAGCTCTACGACTGCTTCACGATCACCGTGCTGATGCAGCTCGAGGACTGGGGGTTCTGCCAGAAGGGCGAGGGCGGCGCGTTCGCGTCGAGCGGCGAGATCGACCTCGGAGGCCGCGTCCCGATCAACACCGGCGGCGGTCACCTGTCGGAGGGCTACATCCACGGGATGAACCACATCCTCGAAGGCGTGCGCCAAATCCGCGGCGAGTCCACGTCGCAGGTGCCGGGCGCCGAGGTGTGCCTGGTGACGTCCACGCCGCTCCCTCCGGGCAGCGCCCTGATCCTGACGGCAGGCTGACATGACGACTGAGACCGTTCACCGCGTGCTTCCCGTCGACGACGACCGCGACACGGCTGGCTTCTTCGAGGCGGCCCGGCGAGGCGAGCTGGCCATCCGCGTCTGCGACGGCTGCGGCGCCGTGCTGCACATGCCGCGTGCGTACTGCCACACGTGCGGCTCCTGGGAAGGGCACTGGCAGGCGGTGTCGGGCCGCGGCCACGTGTACTCGTGGACCGTCGTCGAGCACCAGGTCCACCCCGCGTTTCCCGCGCCGTACACGGTCGTGCTGGTCCAGCTCGACGACGTGCCGGCGCGCCTGATCGGCTACCTGCCGGGCACGCCAGACCTCGCCGAGGGCCAGGCCATGGAGGCGTGGTTCGAGACGGTGGACCACGGCGTCGTGCTCCCGCAATGGAAGCCGGTCGGCAGCGACGTCGAGGATGATGGCGACGGCGCCGAGATGGCCATCTCAAGCCGTGGTCCAGCCTGAGTAGCGGCCACCCCCTGTCGCCTCGCCGAGTTTCGTTCTGTGTCACCACATCGGTCGTCGACGTCGGATGCGGTGACACAGAAGGCGCCGCGTTCACGGAGACCAATCGCGCACTGCCGCTGCGATCTCGTCGTTCAGCTTGATCATGCCGAGCCGCTCGGCGACGGTCACGGCGTGGTCGAGGTGTTCGGCGGCGAGTTCGTCGTCACCGCGGAGCCCGCGGGCGTGCAGGGCGCAAGCCAGGTCGTAGTGGCTCCGCGCCGCCCACCCGACCGCTCGCATCCGTTCGTGCAGCCGGAGCGCGGCCTCGTGATGCTCGACAGCCGCTGCGGGGTCGCCGACGGTCAGCTCGAGCAGGCCCAGGTAGCGGTCGAGCGCGCCGAAGTAACCGTTGGGCCCGGCGATCACGCACACCCCATAGCGGAGCTCGGCTCGTGCCCACGGCAGCAGGAGTTGGGCGCTGCTGACGTCGTGCACAGCAGACGCTGCCTCGGCCAGTAGTGCGAGGTTCGCGCGTCGCTGGAATCCGACGAGCAAGGGGGCGGGGCTGGCGACGGCGGCTTCGAGGTGCGGTCGTGCTTCGTCGCACCGATCGGCCTGGCAGAGGATGTGGGAGATCCAGGCGTGATAGGGGGCGGTGTGCCGACGCGACTCCAGCCAGTCCTCGTGGCGGGCGAGGCGGGCGAGCTCGCGGTCGGCGACGAGCTCGATCGTGCGGATGAAGCCCATCAGTGACGGGTCGCCAAGTCTCGCGGCCTGTTGCGCCGCGCTGACGACCTGATCCGCGGCGAGCTGGTAGCGACCGTCGATGGTGGCCGCACCGGCGTGGTCGATGGCGCTGAGGAGAAGGGGGATGGGAGCGCGCATCATGCCAGCGATCTCGCCGTAATCGGCGAGGTGGCGGTCGTACTCGTCGCGGTCGCCCCACATCAGCGCAGCGCTCATGACGGCGGAGTGGACGTTCAGCTTGAGCTCGCCGTCGCCGATACGGGCGGTGAGACGCTGGGCCTCCGCCAGCCTTGCGGCGAGGACTCGGCGCTCGAGCGCGTAGCCCTGCGTGGAATAGATGAGCGCCAGCGCGAGGGCTCGGTCGTCAGCGGCCCGGCGGGCGGCAGCGAGCGCCTCGTCGGCCAAGCGAGACGAGCTCCCCGTGTCGTGGCTGACCAGGTAGCCGCTGTGTCGAGCCAGGAGCTCGGCCAGCGCCGCCAGGTCCTCCGTCGTCGACGCGCGTGCCCGCAGCTCTGCGGCCGCTTCGGTCAGCAGGCTGTCGACGGCGTGGTCGATGCGCCCCGGGCCGAGCGTGCCGAGCAGATCGATGGCGGCACGGGCGAGGCGCAGAGGATCGCGCGCCTCACGGGCGGCCGTCGCGGCCTGGTTGCAGGCGCTGATGCATCGGTCTCGGTCGCCGGCACGGTCGGCGGCTCGACCGAGCGAGATGAGGACGTCGATGCGGGTGGGCACGTTCGGAGCGTGGGCCAGCTCCAAGGCGACGAGCGCGGATTCGTAGTGGCGGATGGCGTCCTCATAGGCCCAGGTCTGGAGGGCGTGGTCACCGGCTCGACGCGCCCACGCCGCAGCACGGCTGGCGTCGCCGACAGCGATGCCGTTGATGAGATGGTGGGCGATCTGTCCGGCGTGGGCGTCGTGCACCCTCGATCGCCGCGCCTCGATCGCGTCGCCGGCGCTCCACTCCAGGCGCGCTCGCCGGCTGGCGGCGAGCTCGTCGAGGATCACCTCCTGGACGATGGCGTGGTGGAAGGCGAATCGGTCGACGCGGGCGCGATCCTCCGAGACGAGGCCCGCCTCGATCGCCTCCTCCACAGCTGACAGCACGTCGGGAGCAGGCGCGTGGGCCATCGCGGCGACGATGTCGAGGTCGAACTCGATGCCGAGCACGGCGGCGCATCGCAGCGTGTCTCGTGTCGCGGCGGAGAGGTGCTCGAGGCGATGGCCGACCACTTCGCGGACACCCTCGGGTATCCCGAGCTCCGCGTTGGCGGCCGCCGCGCCTTCACCGGCCGCCTGGAGATGGAGGACGCATTCACGCACGAACAGCGGATGGCCGTTGGTTCGATTCCGAATCGCGCCCGCGAACGCCGGTCCTCGCCGGAGCAAGGCCTCACCACCCCTGGCGTCCACCAGGGCGGCGATCTCGTCGGCGGTCAGACCGCCCAGGCTGATCTTGCACACGGGTCGGCTGTCACGGCGTAGCTCGGCGAGGAGGTCGCCGAACTGGGAGCCGGTGAGCCCACCCGGGTGCCGACAGGTCGCCAGCGCCCGCACCGGTCTGTCGGGGGCGAGGAGGAGAGACAGCAACAGCAACGCCGGGCGGTCGGCCCAGTGAGCGTCGTCGAGGATGAGCAGCGTCGGGGCCGTCGGGAGATGGTCGAGGCATCCGGCGACGGTGCTCAGCAGCCAGGAGCGGTCCAGCTCACCCCAGGCCTCGGCACGGGCGGCGAGCTCCGGTCGGCGATCTCCGAGCTCGGGCAGCAGCCGTGTCAGCGCGGCCGCCGCGGTCGCGCCCATCTCGTCGATCGTGACATCGTCCGCCCGCGTCACGAACTGCCGCAGTGCGCTCAGGACTGGCTCGTAGGGCGAGCCGCCCGCGTCCAGCGCCCGGCCGTACAGCACGAGGCCGCCAGCTCGTTCGACCCGTTGACCGAATGTGATCGCCAGCCTCGTCTTGCCGATGCCGGACTCTCCCAACACCACGGCCAGCCGTTCGGGCGATGCGGGCGCTTCCCGCCACGTCTCGAGCGCGGCCAGCTCGGCGGCGCGCCCGACGAACAGGTCGGCTCTGTCGAAGCTCGGCAGGTTCGACTTCGATGGCGGTTCCCGTCGTGGAACCTGCGGCGGAGTCTTGGGTGCCAGGACGGGTGTCCATGTGAGGTGGGCGGCGTGGGTCAGGATGTCGTGCTCCAGGCACGAGATCTCCGGAGTCGGGTCGAGCCCGAGCTCCTCACGAAGGGCGCGTCTCAGTTGCTGGCCCGCCGCCAGCGCGGCAGCCTGCCGCCCGCTGCGATACAAGCAGAGCATCAGTTGCGCCCACAGCCGCTCTCGCAAGGGGTGGTCGGTGACGAGCCGCTCCAACTCGGCGACCAGCTCGCGATGCCGACCCATCGCGATGTCGGCGTCGGTCCTGGCCTCGACCGCCAGCATGCGCAGTTCCTCGAGTCGTCGCGCTTCGGCCCGCAGCTCGGCTTGATCGTCGACACCGGCGAGCACAGGCCCGCGCCAGAGCCCGAGCGCTGCCTGCAACTGGCGGGCCGCGACCGTCGTGTCGCCGTCGAGCAAAGCCGAGCGACCGGCGCGCAACAAATCCTCGAAGCGGGTCGCGTCGAGCTCGTCGCCGTCCACGACCAGCCGATAGCCCGGCTCCACCGTCAGCAGACGGGTGGGCGGCGCCTCCCCAGGCGAAGGCTCGAGGACCTTGCGCAAGCGGCTGACGTAGGTCTGGATCACGCCGGTCGCAGTGGCGGGAACGTTCGCCGGCCACAACCCGTCGACCAGTCGATCGACCGACACGACCTCGTTGGCGTGGACGAGGAGGATGGCCAGCAGCGATCGTTGCTTGGCCGTCAACCCGTCGACCGCCACGCCATCGCGCCGGACCTCCAGCGGCCCCAGCACACCGAACCCGATGCCCACCTGCCCCCTCGTGTCGACCGAGTGCGGACTGCCACGCCGATCGTCACCGCCAGTCTTGACCGCCTGACACCGCAGGGTCAACAGGCAGGGGTGCCGCGATTCCAGCGCCACGACAGCGGTGCTACAGCGCCCGGGCGCACGATCCAGCCATGACCACCACCAGCAGCTCAGCCGGATTGTCCGCCGGCGAGGCTCGCATCCTGCGCCGCTTCCTGCGGCGGCTCCACTCGACCCCTCGACTTGTCCGAGTCGCCGGCGGCCGGGGCACGCTTGGCATCTTCTGACCACGGACCAGTGGGGCCTTGGATCCGCCGATGGCAACTCCGCCGACGAGTACCTCATCGGTCAGCGCCACGATCCGGTCCCGGCTCGGGCTCATGCTCCCCGCCCTCGACAGCGTCACCGATCGGATCTGCAGTCACCCCGAATTGAGTGCCGTCTACCCCGAGCTGCTCCGCCTGGAGCACGGCATCGTGCGCGCCAGTGTCCCGCTCCTCGAGACCGCCGGTGGCGCGGCCGGGCGGCTGGCCACCGACGGCGACGCCGTCTCCGCCGGGATGGTCGCCTACCTCAGCGCCCACGCCGAGGAGGAGCGGCACCACGACGAGTGGCTGCTCGCCGACTACGCCGCCCTTGGGCGGGACCCAGAGGAGATCGGTGCCGTCCCGCCCTCGCCGACCGTGGCCGCGATGGTCGGGGCGATCTACTACTGGGTGCTGCACGTCCACCCCGTCGCCTTGCTCGGCTACGTGGCGGTGCTCGAAGGCTTCCCGCCCAGCGCCGAGCTGATCGACGAGCTCGTCGCCAAGGCCGGCTACCCGCCAGCCGCGTTCCGCACCCTCCACTACCACAGCGCCGGCGATCGCCACCATGGCGACGATCTGTGGCACCTCCTCGACCACCTTCCGCTCCAGCCGCGCCACGTCGCCATCGTCGCCACGGCAGCGCTGCACACGATGGACCTGTTCATCACGGCCCAGGACGAGCTGCTCGGCGACATCGACGCGACGAGCGATTGACCGCCCACAACCGCTGACCGGCCGGTCAGCACGAATCCAGGAGGAACCCATGCTGAACAACGCGACGCTCGTCCGATCCTCGACCGTGGGCGCCCGACACCGTTTCAGGCGAGCGGTGGTCGCTGGCATCGCGGCTGCCGCCATGCTGGCGGTTTCCTCCGCTCCGACAGCCGATGCCAAGCCGAAGGCCTCCTCTGTGGTGACGCCACTGGCCACGTTCGGCAGCGGTCTCGGCTCCGGCAGCACCATCGGTCCCGACGGCGCGCTGTACGTCACCGACGGCAACGCCGGCGGGGTGTGGCGCATCGACGTGCAGACGGGTCACGTGTCGCTGTTCGCCGACGGGCTGCCGCTGCGGGTTCTGCCGATCGGTGGGGCGATGGACGTCGCGTTCATCGGCCACACGATGTATGTCCTGGTGACGATGGTCGGCGGCGACATCGTCGGCGGGCCGCACTTCGGCGACGCCACCGGCGGGATCTATCGGCTCAACGACGACGGCAGCTTCACGGTGATCGCCGACATCGGCACATGGTCGGCTGCCCACCCGCCGGCCACGGACTTCTTCATCACGACCGGGGTGCAGTACGCGATGCAGCCCATCCA
>JBIOUO010000529.1:0-2648 GCA_044867195.1 Ilumatobacteraceae bacterium | reverse complement strand
GATCTGTGAGCGCTGGCGGCGGAACCTTGCCGCGACGGCTCACAGTTCTGGCTGGGACGGTGGGTGCGGCCGGATCTGTGAGCGCTGGCGGCGGAAACCTGGCGCGAGGGCTCACAGTTCTGGCTGCGAGCCGAGCCCGAGTGTTCAGCAGCCGGCGTGGCCTTCGGCTAGGCCGGCCGCGATGAGCGCCTTGTGCTTGGCGCCGTCGAGGTCGTAGTGCTTGCGGGTCACGATCCGCTGGGCGTACAAGCCGCCGCCGGCCTGGATGTTGGTGACCGCCAGCCAGCCGCCGTACGAGTCGGCCGTGAGGTCGCGGATGGCGTGGAACAACCGGGTCCGGTACTCGCCGTCGACCCCGCTCATCGTCGACATGTACTTGCGGGCGAGGTGGCCGACCTCGGCGTTCTCCAGGTCGGAGAGCGACGGCGCGGTGAGCACGGCGCCACCGGCGATGTCGTGCAGGTGGCGGACCATCAAGCTGTAGCTCGCCGCCCCGGTGTACTTGCCGGCATTGGTGTACAGCTCGTTCGGGAACGCGGCACCGAACACCCCCGTCGAGGAGTGGGCGATCGCCGCCTCGTAGCAGGCGCGCACCACCGTGGCGTGGATGATCATCTCGGAGATCTTCTCCTTGATGTGCGCCTGCCCGGCGAGTCCGTTGGCCTCGGCGATCAGCTGGGCGAGGCCGACCATCACGTCCGCCCCGTCGGCCATCCCGGTCAGCCCGCCGAGCCGCTCCCACAGCCCGAGGGAGTGGGCGAACAGGGCGGCGCTCGACACCTCGCCGTCGAGCAGCACCCGCTCGTTGGGCACGAACACATCGTCGAAGATGACGAACCCCTCGGGCGTGCTGCGCCGGCCGGACACCGGGAAATCACGCGTGTCCTCGTGGCGCGGGGCGTAGGTGGTGTTGATGATCTTCACGCCCGGCGCGTTCACCGGGACCATCGCGGCGACGGCGTAGTCCTCCTCACCGGCCTTCATCGCTTTGGTCGGGATCGTCATCAGGTCATGACCGAGCGATGCGGCGGTGATGTGCAGCTTGGCGCCGCGGATGACCACGCCATCGGGACTGCGGTCGACGACATGGACGTAGGCGTCTGGGTCGTCCTGGCGAGCCGGGGGGCGGGAGCGGTCGCCCTTGGCGTCGGTGATGCACTGCGTGATACGGATGTCGCGCTGCTGGGCGTCGCGGATGTAGCCGTCGATGCGCTCGACGTACTGCGGCGCGATGTCGGCGATCTTCCCCTGCACGGTGGCCAGCGTCATGATCGACGTGTACGTGACGTGGGCCATCATTCCGGCTGCGTGGACCAGGTCGACCTTGGCCCGCAGCTCCTCCGGCGTCCGGGGCACCCCGCTGATCGGTGAGTGCCCGTCGACCTCCTGGGTCTTCAGCCAGTCGTAGTCGGCAGCGACCTGCTGGGCCGGGGGACCGAGAAATGGGTGGCCGGGGATGTCATCGACCCGCTTGCCCTCGAAGAACGTCGCCCGCCCGTCGAACAGCGACGCCAAGTACTCCTCGCCGGTCATCATGGTCGTGAAACTCCTCCTGGTTGACGAACGGGGAAACGCTAGCCCCAGCTGACGGTGATGTCAGAGACGGAGCGGCACACGTCGGGGCGTAGTCTGCACTGCGTGCCGACGGACCTCGTCCTGACCGATCGGACACGGGAGACGAGAGACAAGCTGTTGCGTGTCGCCCGCGACGTCTTCGAGGACTACGGCTTCGACGCCGCGAGCGTCGCTCAGATCGTCGAGCGGGCCAACGTCTCGCGCGGAACGTTCTACCTCTACTTCGAGTCGAAGGAGGACATCTTCCGGACGCTGGCCGAGGAGTTGCTGGCGCAGATCGTCGAGCTGCAACGAACGCCCGAGCGGCTGTCGCCGGTCGAGACGATCCGCCGCTCGATCGCCGCGTTCATCGTCTACTACCGCGAGCACGCTCGCCTGATGGCCGTGCTCGAACAGGTCGCCACGCACGACGAGGCGTTCCGCGTCCTGCGCCGTGACATGCGCCGCGGCGTCGCCGAACGGGCCGTGGCCTTCATCGCCAGCTTGCAGCGCCGCCAGATCGTCCCGACCACCGTGGACCCGCGCTATGCGGCGGCCGCGCTCACTGGGATGGTCGACCGGTTCGCGTACGTCTGGTTCGTGCTCGACGAGGACTTCGACGAAGCCCTGGTCGTCGAGCACCTCACCCGCCTGTGGTATCAGGCGATCGGGGGCGTGGTCGACGGCGGCTGACGGCCGCGCCTTGAATGTTTGCGACACACCCGTTCGGCCGGTATCGTGGTGGTCACCTGGGGTTGCCAGGTAAGCACCCCGTTCCACGTTCCCCCGAACGTGCTGCACGGGTGCGATCAAGTTCCGTGGGGCGTCAGCACGAGTTCGTGCCGGACACGACGACACCAACCGCACGTTTGCGACGTCTCACCCACCCACATCGTAGGGAAGAGGGCACTCGTGGCCGCAGAGGCACTCGAACAGTCCGTCCTGGAATCCAAGGACAAGGACCAGTTGCTGGCGATCGCCAAGGCGCTCGGTGTGAAAGCCAGCGCCCGGACGAGGAAGTCCGACATCATCGATCAGATCCTGGAGACGACGGGCGCCTCGTCGCCCGCCGGCACCAGCCTCGGCGTCGGCGT